>CP064964.1:0-360751 GCA_016699205.1 Candidatus Uhrbacteria bacterium | reverse complement strand
GAGGCTCTCCACCTCGCTCTCCATACTGCGCGTGTCCTGGTTGTACGCACGCATCATGGTCTCGACACCGACTCCGTCAGTATTCGTATCGCGGCACAATTCGAGGAGATTCTTGAGACTCTTGATACTGATCTGCCCCTGAGCTGTAGCATTGGTCATCCCGTCGCTTGTCCCAAAGTCGTGCCCGATGGTCACGCCATCCTCGCCCAGCTTGATGAAGACGGCGATCGTGAACCCTGCCTTTGCGTCGGTCAGCGTCCGGCTGAACTCGATGAACGTCGACTCTTCCACTTCTTTGGTCATTGAGCCTCCTGATAAAAGAACCAGCTTATCTAAGCCAAAAAGTGCTGCAGAGTCAAACTCTTGCCATTTACCAAGGTTTCTGCTAACCTACGGCTCAATCCTATGAAGGCTGAAATCCACCCAGCGTACACCGCTGATGCAAAAATCTCGTGTGTCTGTGGCAATGTTGTCACGGTCGGTTCTACCGTTCCTGAGATCAGCGTAGAACTTTGTTCCGCTTGCCACCCGTTCTACACGGGCAAGCAGAACCTCGTCGACACCGCAGGCCGTATCGACAAGTTCGCCCGCCTCGCCAAGGCCAAGGAAGACCGCGCAGGCGTCGGTTCCAAGAAGATCAAGACGGCCAAGCGTGCCGCTACCAAGGCTGCCAAAAAGGCGAGCAAGGCTTAGGTAGTTAAACCGGCTTTTTCGTTATCGGTGTTATCATGACGCCGGAACGCTGAGCCGGTTTTTCATATGTCACAACTTCTGACACAGGCCAAACAGGCCATGGAAGAGCTTATTAAAGCCGAAGCCGCACTCGCGACACCGGAAGTTCTTGGTGATCCAAAAAAACTGAAGGTCGCCTCCATCGCCTTCACGCATGCGCGCGATAAAGCTGAGGTCGCCAAGGAGTTGCTCGATCTCGACCAGGCTGTCCGCGATGCAAAAGAAGCTGCAGCCTCGGACGATGCGGAGATGAAAGAAATGGGAGCCTCCGAGCTTATCCGTTTAGAGCCTGAGCTCGCCGCCTCGCTCGAGCGTTTTGAATTAATGATGGTTCCGCCAGACCCGCATGATGCAAGCGACGTCATCATTGAAATCCGCGCTGGTGCCGGCGGCGACGAGGCCTCGTTGTTCGCGGGCGATTTGCTCCGCATGTATTTGCGCTACGCAGAACGTCGCGGCTGGAAGACCTCGCTTGTTTCCGAGTCGACCAATGAAAGCGGCGGCTACAAAGAAGCGGTGATGGCAATCGATGGAACCGGTGCTTACGGCTCGCTTAAATTTGAATCCGGCGTCCATCGCGTCCAACGCGTTCCAGTCACGGAAAAAGCCGGCCGCATCCACACCTCAACCGCGACCGTCGCCGTGCTTCCAGAGATTGAAGAAACGGAAGTCGTTATTGATACAAAAGATCTCCGCATCGACACCTTCTGTGCCGGAGGTAAAGGCGGTCAATCGGTTAACACGACCAAATCTGCCGTGCGCATCACGCACATTCCAACCGGCGTTGTCGTGTCTTGTCAGGATGAACGTTCGCAGCTGCAAAATCGTGAACGCGCCATGACCGTTCTCCGCGCACGTATCTGGGAAGCACAAGAAGAAAAAAAGCGCGCTTCACTCGAGGCTGACCGCCGTAATCAAATCGGTTCTGGCGACCGCTCAGAAAAAATCCGTACCTACAACACGCCGCAAGATCGCATTACCGATCACCGCATCAAAAAGTCCTGGCACAATATCGAGCAGATTCTTGATGGCGATCTCGAGCCGCTCATCGCGGCCGTAAAATCCGGTAAGAAGGGGAATGAGGAAGAGGAAGAATAAACACACGCCCGCTCGGGCGTGTTTTGTTAAACCCTTGACCAAAATGCTAGACCACGCTTTTCCCGCGCCATATCGTTTAGTCGGCACTTTCAAAGGAGAACAGCGTGGACATCGAGATTCCCATCGTGGATCTGACCCAGTACCTCAAGACCGGCGACGACGAAGTTGCAGCGAGGCAGGTGGCGGCCGCGATGGAAGAGCTCGGTGTGCTCATCCTCCGCGACCCCCGTGTCGACCGCGGACTACCGGTCCGATACCGCAACATGATGCAGGACTTCTACCGGCTTCCGCCGAAGGTGAAGGAGCAATACGTCCAGCCGCCGCTCGCAAACGGCAAGCAGATCTACGAGACCGGCTGGCGGCCTCCGTTCACGGAGCTGCCGCGTCGTCGTACCGAGGTCTTGCACCTCATTCCCGACGATGCAAAGCCGCTTGAGCCCCCGGAAAAAGATCCCAAAGAGCGCTACATGGACCCCGTGGGTGATCGCCCTGCTGAAAGCGAGTTCCCTGACCTCGACTTCCTGCCGCGTTTTACGCCGATGGAAATCGACGGTTGGACGACCCTTAGTGATGCCTGGGGTCTTGCGATGGGATCGACCGTCGACAGTGTGATGGAGCTTCTCGCAATCGGCTTCGGCGAATCGCCGGATCTGTTCACAAGCAAGCTTCATCTGGGCACACGTAAGCTAGCTCCGACCGGCTTCGATCTCTCCAAGCATGGTGCTCCGGGCACAGTCGCCGCCGGTTTCCACAACGACCTTTCGTGTATCACCATGCACGGCCGTTCCAATTACCCTGGTCTCTGGGCTTGGACGCGCGGCTGGCGTAAGTTCGCCGTACGTCTTCCAGACGACGGCTGTCTGCTCTTGCAGAGCGGCCGTGTACTCGAGCATCTCACCGCTGGCCGCACGCTTCGTGGATTCCATGAAGTCGTGATCGGTGAAGAAGCGCGCGCCAAAATCGAGGCGGAAAAGCTTTCGGGCGTTGCGCCTTGGCGCGTCTCCACAACGATGTTTGTCAACATTCGTACAAGCGAGTGGCTTGAGCCGATCGGCCGTTTCACTAACGAGCCATCGGCGGAGTGGTACTTTAATCAGCGCGAAAAGTGCGGTACCCGCATGATGAGGACGCTTAGCGAGAAAGCAGTGAAGCCCGCCGCCTGAGATCGCGCCCGCCCGGAATTCTTCTGGGCGGGCGCTTCGCTTTTTATGAGCCTACATTCGAGGTAATATATTTTTATGCCCCAACGCGCCTCCAATGTCGATATCGGTTCCGGTATCGGGAAAATGATTTTCCACGGTCAATCGGCCAAGCGCATTGAGCGCTCGCTTGGAAAAATCGATAAGGAAAAAATGAAGTCAGCGCTATCCCGACGTGGTCTCGGCGCAAAAGATCATAAAGAAATCGCCAAAGTATTGACGGGGGAGCATCGTGCCGGCTGGCGTCATAGTGATCTGAAGAATCTTGTGGAGGCGTTGCAGGATGTGAAACTCGCAAGAACGGCCAAGACGGCGCGAGAGATGGTGTTAACGGCTAGCCGTGATGCGCAGCTGAAAGCCAACCCCGGTCTCACCGCTGGTGCCATTAAAAATCGACTGAAACGTATTGCGGTCGAGCAGCGTGCAGAAGCAGAAGGTGGCGAGACGACTGAAGCGGGAAGCGAGGACATGAGCGTGCTCGACAGAATGCGCGGAGCCGCAGGTCGTGCAAACAAGATGGAGCGTGTAGCGAGTAGCGCGACGCGCGAGGACGAGCCAGCCAACAAGAGCGTCAGAAAAATGCGCGAGGAAATCCGTCAGGAGATGAAGCTCCAGCCAAAGATTATTATCCCAAAAAAATCAGAAACTGCCGGTGGTGGTTTTCAGGCATAATCGATTGACAAAAACACATTTAAATACTAGTGTCGATTGACGCACCTTGAAAGGAGCTGGCGATGACACGCCTGATTTCCGTACTCTCATTGTTTGCGGTATCGGGCTGCGGCCTGATCCTCGACTTCGATCCGCGGCCGGAGACGGCCTCCCTCGATGCATCCTTCGACGCGAGTCGCTACGACCTCGACGCCAACATCCTCGTCGACAGCAGCCTGTCTGCCGATACCGATGTGGTCGATAGCTCGTTTGATTCCGGACGCGTCCGACCCGACGGCTCGCTCCTCGATGCCGCCATCGACCGAGATGGCTCGTACGATGGTTCGTATGACGCGGCGTCAGACGCTTCGTTCGACGGAGACGCTCCAGTCCCGCCCGATCCCTGCGACGACGAGCTCGGACTCTGTATTCGTTTCACAGACCCCGAGCCTGTCTCGCCGACGACCGCCATTATCTCGATCCGTTACTGGACGGAAGGGGGAGTCACTGTCGATTCTGGCTGGACGTACGACAGCTGCGTCGGCGGCCTCCGCCGTATCGATCCCAACACGGTCGACTGTCTGTACACGGAGATTCCGCTCTCGTCCGAGCGCGTGATCTACCTCTACCCGTTCGCAACCACCCCGCGCTGCGACAGCACGATGTGCGCAGGTTTCTTCACAGGCTATTGGTTCTGGATCGATGGAATATCCGTCCCGTCGATGCCTGGTGCTGGCCCAGTTAGTCTCGCGCGCCGCCCCACGCCTCATGGCATGATCATGGCTGTGGAGTTCCGCACCCCATAAAACGCGTTCTGAATAATCGCTCTGTTGAGCCCTCCAATGCCTATTGGAGGGCTCTTCTTATTCCATTGACAAAACCCCTATTTTATGCTATATTTCGATGTTCAGATTCTGGATAGCTCTTTAACCTCTAGCCCCAAAAAGGAGGGCGAATGACTCAAAAATCGCTCCTGTTCTGTGTGACGCTCCTGGCTCTGCCGGGTTGCATGCTCGATCGCAGTGCCCTCGGATGTCCCGTAGGCACGATGTACGAGCCGGGGGGCTCGCTGTGCGTGCCTCTCGTCGCGGACGCCGACTTGCCCGATGGCAGCATGCCGCTCGATGGCGGAGTCGATGCCTGGGTTCCCGACGGCGACGCAGGTCCTCTGCCCGACGCCTGGATCGACCCCGACGGGGGAGTCGATGCAGGCACGGACGCCGGTACGGATGCGGCAACACCTCCCGACGCCGGACGAGACTCCGGTCCCGTCCCCATCGATGGCGGCCCTCCGCGCCGCTGCGAAGACTCCACGAGCGGATTCTGTATCCGCTTCCAGAACACCGAGGGCTCGCCCGAGGTGACTGGATGGAGGATTCAGTTCTACTGGACGGTCACCGGCGGCGGAGTCTTCCGCATGCCGGACAACCGGGATCCAGAAGGCCTCACGGTCTTCGCTTCCGCCTGCGACGTCCTTCGCCGCATCGATGCTCGCACGACCGAGTGCGAGATCACCGTTCCCGATCCTGGACGAACGACCATTGGCAGCGGTCCCTTCTACGCCTACCCGACGTACGCGTCGGGTCCGGCGTGCACGTCTACCGGCTGCCCCGCCTACTCCTCCGGCTATCGGCTGTGGGAAGATGGTGTAGAGCGCAGCACGGCACCGGCGGATGGTCATGTGAGCCAGGAAAGTCGTCCGACGGCTTTCGGCTCCATCATCGTCCTCCGCATCACGCCCTCATGAACTCGCGCGCCCCACCAATTCTGGTGGGGCGCGTTTCTTTTTTATAAAAAATGCAGCGACCCCTGTACCGAGTGTTGGTACAGGGGTCTTGTAGTCAGTGTTTACGCCCGGGAATCCCCATTCTTCTCGTCGGCGTACCATCTGCAGTATCGTCGATCTTGGGATCATCGGGGACCAGATCGTCAAAGCGTTCGACGATCTTGACCGCGCTGTAGCCGGAGTTGCGGACGCGCCGCTCGCTCGTCGGCCTGGGTACCTGGTCAAAGTGTCGGATGTCGTTACGCTTCGCAATGTCAGCAAGCTCTGCTTGGAGAACAGTGTGAACCTCGTCGACGCGGCACTCCGGTTCGATTCGAACCCCGGTCACGATAAGCTTCCGTCCATCGAGGACAGGGACGATCGCGAACGTGAGGAATCCGACGATGCGGCTGTGCTCGCTATGAACCTGATTCGCCGAGTCACGGACGAGGAGCATGTCCCCATCGGCTGCAGCAAACTCTTCGACAGCCTTTCGCATCCTGGATACATCCTCGGATTCGTTCAGGCGGGAGAGATGCTCCAGGTCGATAGGCTCGATCTGATTTGGGTTCAACCAGTAGGGGTTCTGTACCCGTTCCGATTTGGAGCCCCAGCGTTTGATCCTCTGTGTCCGATATCGTTCACTCACGAAAACCTCCTGGGAAAAAGAGCGTTACATATGAATAGCCCAAACTCTTGCCAAAATCAAGGGGTTCCGCTATTCTTTTGGCACTAAATCACACCGTTCGTCCAACCTATTGGAGACTCCAGCCCCTTGTCCGCCTCGGCGGATCCGGAGTCCCAGGACGCGCGTAAAAAAGGAGCTAAGATATGGGAAAGATCCCGCAATTGGCTGACATGCTGCAAGCCGGCATGCACTTTGGCCACCAGACATCCAAATGGCACCCAAAGATGAAAAAGTTCATTTTTGGCTCCCGCCAAGGCATCCACATCATTAACCTTGAAGAGACCCAAAAGGCGATGGAAGAAGCCTTTGGTTTTGCTCGCAAGACCGCTGGTCGCGGCGGTGTCGTGCTCTTCGTTGGTACCAAAAAGCAGGCCGCCCCTCTCGTTGAGGCAGCTGCCAAAGCTTGTGGTATGCCATACGTAAACGAGCGCTGGCTCGGTGGTACGCTTACCAACTTTTCCTCCATCGCTGCCCAGATCCGCAAGTACAAGGATTTGAAGCGCAAGCAGGAGAAGGGTGAACTCGGAAAATACACCAAGTTTGAACAGCTCAAGATCGCAGAACTCATCAAGATTTTGGAAAAGAAGATCGGTGGTATTCAGGACATGACCCGCATCCCGGATGCGCTTTTCATCTTCGACGTTAAGAAGGACAAGACCGCTCTCGATGAAGCTACCAAGCGCGGCGTGAAAGTCATCGCCGTTTGTGACTCCAACGTCGATCCGTCCGATATCGATTTTCCGATTCCGGCTAACGACGACGCCGTGAAAGCTATCGCCATGACTGGCGACTTGATGGCTCAGGCGATCAATGACGGCAAGAAAGACTGGGAATCCAACCGCGCCCGCCTCGGAGGTTCGCTTGTCCCGAATGGTCAGACGATGAACAAGGCCTTCGCCGAACCCGTCAAATAGCATTTGATCGAATGTCATTCCCGCGAAGGCGGGAACCCAGCACCATAAAAAATCATTACATTCAAAAATATATGGCAATCGACGCCAAGATGGTCCTCGAACTTCGCAACCGCACCTCCGCCGGCATGGTGGACTGCAAACAGGCTTTGGAAGAAGCTGGCGGCGACATGGATAAGGCGATCGAGGTTCTCAAAAAGAAGGGTGCGATCAAGGCCGCAAAAAAGTCGGCGGAGCGCACGGCTTCCGAGGGTATCCTCGCGGCCTACGTCCATCACAACAAAAAGCTGGCGGCTATCGTCGAGCTCTCCTGTGAAACAGACTTCGTCGCACGCAATGAATCCTTCATTGCTCTCGCCGACGATCTCGCGCTCCAGGTCGCAGCGATGGATCCAACATTCGTAAGTCCGGAAACAATCCCGGCTGACATCGCCGAGAAAAAGAAGCAGGAATTTCTCGCCGAGATGGCCGACGACAAAAAGCCGGAAGACATCAAGCTCAAAATCATCGAGGGTAAGCTGGCTAAGTGGTACACCGAGGTGTGTCTCACCAAACAGTCCTTCATCAAGGATGATGAGAAAACAATCGAGCAGATGATCACGGCTTTGTCCGGAACGATCGGAGAAAAGATTGTGGTCACGCGCTTCCAGCGCATGCAGATGGCCGCTCACGCGACGAATGCGTGCTAAGAAAACGCCAAAAGAAAATCCCGCCAACGCAAGTTCGGCGGGATTTTGTTATACTGTATTCATTCTATGCCACGCATCGCTATCAACGGGTTCGGCCGCATCGGCCGCAATGTCTTCAAGGCCGGTTTCGACAAGCCTGGATTTGAAGTCGTGGCGATCAATGATCTCACGGACACCAAAACGCTCGCGCACCTTTTAAAGCATGACACGGCGTATCGCGCTTGGGATCGCACAGTCTCGGCTGATGCCAAGTCGCTCAAGGTTGGCGGGCAAACCATCGCGGTCTACGCAGAAAAAGATCCAGCCGTTTTGCCCTGGGCCAAACTCAATGTCGATATCGTTCTTGAATGTACGGGACACTTTACGGATTTGGCAGGTGCCTCCAAACATATTGAGGCTGGAGCCAAGCGCGTGATCATCAGCGCGCCAGCCAAGGGGGGAGACGTGCCAACATTCGTGATCGGCGTGAATGAAAAAGAAGCGGGCAAAGGCGCGCAGGTCATTAATAATGCGAGCTGTACCACCAATTGCACAACACCTGTTGCTGCTGTCATGCACGAAATCTTTGGAGTCAAAAAAGCGATGATGACAACGATCCACGCTTACACCGCCGACCAAAATCTCCAAGACGGTCCGCACAAAGATCTACGCCGCGCCCGTGCAGCTGCCGAGAATATCGTCCCGACGACTACGGGCGCTGCTATCGCGACAACAGAAGTTATCCCGGAATTAAAAGGACTCTTTGACGGCCTCTCGATCCGCGTTCCTGTTCAAGTTGTCTCGCTTTCCGACTTCACCTTTGTCCTTAAAAAGAAGGTGACGGTTGAGCAGGTAAATGACGCGCTCAAAAAAGCATCCAAGAATGCCCGCTGGAAAGGAATTTTGGAAGTTACGGAAGAGCCGCTCGTCTCATCCGACTTCATCGGCAACCCAGCCTCGGCGATTGCCGACCTCGGCCTCACAAAAGTCGTCGATGGCGATCTGGTAAAAGTCATCGCTTGGTACGATAACGAGTGGGCATACTCCCATCGCTTGGCAGAGATGGCATTGCAGGTTGGCCGATCGTTACATAAAAAATAAATGAAGCTAAATCTCCGGACTCTACCCCAAAACACAAAATAAAAGGCGTACCGATCTTGGTACGCGTCGATTGGAATGTTCCGGAAGCCGCAGCCCGCGGTCTCGAGGGCTCGCTCAAGCTTGAGCGCTCAGTTCCATTCATCAAGCAGCTTGTAAAGCGCGGCGCTATCGTGATTTTGCTTACGCATTTTGGACGCCCAAAACGTAAAGACAAGCTTCACTCAACGCGCCCGCTCGCCAAACGCATGAAGCGCTACGGACTCGACATCGCTTTTCATCCAGAGTCTGTTTCCAAACCCGAGGAACGCAAACGTCTTGCGGATCGTCTTGGAAAAGCCAAGCCAGGCTCTATCCATCTCCTTGAAAATGTCCGCTTTGAAAAAGGAGAAGAGAAAAATGCCGTGCCGCTGGTAAAAGCATGGGCATCACTCGGATATTTCTTTGTGAACGATGCATTCGCTTCCTGCCATCGCGCGCATGCCTCGGTTGTCGGTCTCGCAAAAATGCTTCCGTCCTATGCAGGCCCAAGTCTCGCTCAGGAGGTTGTGCATCTTGGTCGGCTTTTGGAAAAGCCATCATCGCCATTCATTGCTGTGATCGGTGGAAAAAAGCTATCGAGCAAGATTCCTGTTATGAAGGAGCTGCTTGAGCGCTGTGACCAGGTCCTCGTTGGGGGAGCGATGGCGACGCCATTCCTCGCAGCCAAAAAACTCCAAGTCGGTAAATCCTATTTGGAGAAAGCCTCGATCAAAGAAGCCGCAAAACTGCTCAAAAAAACCGGCCTCGTCCTCCCGTCGGATGTCATGGTCGCAGATAAGCTCATCGCAAATCCAAAACTTAAGCGCGTTTCTGTCGATGCAATCGGTAAAAAGGACATTGTCGTCGACATTGGACCATCGACGCTCGCCGCTTGGTCAAAAATCATCGGCGCGTCTAAAACCATTCTCTGGAATGGTCCCGTTGGCTGGACCGAGTGCAAGCCTTGTGGAAATGGCTCGCGCTTTTTGGCGCGCATGATCGCGACGCGTGCAAAGGGTTCTGCCTTTGGTGTTTCCGGTGGCGGAGATACGCTGCCAATTCTCGCAGAAACCAAAACCGCCAAGTGGTTTGACTTCATCTCGACTGGTGGGGGAGCTATGCTCGAGTTTCTAAGTCTCAAAGGAAAGCTTCCTGGCATTGTTGTGCTTCAGCGTCGATAAATCGATAAAGGGTCGAATCAGTGGTATACTTGGAGCAAAATAATTTTATGCCTCCAAAAAATATGCCATCTGAATTAAAAGATAAGAGCATGCTGTCCGGCGCGTGGACCGGAGTCGCGATCATCCTCGTCGTATTCCTTGGCGTTCAGGCCTGGAAAACAGTCCTCGAGGCACGCGAAGTCGGCTTTGAGCCGGCAGGACGCGACACAATTACTATTTCCGGAGAAGGTAAAATCTCGGCCCAGCCTACCTTGGCGCAAGTGAACCTTGGTTTGCTTTCGGAAGGCCGCGATATTCCTATGACGCAGGAAGATAATTCCAAGAAGGTAAACGCCATTATTGCTGCGTTGAAGGGTCTCGGCATCGCAGAAGCGGATCTGCAAACAAGCAACTACTCGATCAGCCCGCGCTACGAGTATACCGATGGCCGACAGAATATTATCGGCTACAGTGTAAGCCAGAATCTCACTGTTAAAGTTCGTAATCTTTCGCAAGTCGGCGCCGTTGTCGCCAAGGCAGGGGAGCTCGGTTCCAACCAGTTAAACGGCATCACCTTTACCATCGATGAGCCGTCCGTGATCCAACAAGCCGCCCGTAAAGAAGCGATTGCCGACGCAGAAAAGAAAGCGCGCGAACTTGCCCAAGCGCTTGGTGTAAATCTTGTACGCGTTGTCGGCTTTAGTGAATCAACTCCAGGTACGCCAGTGCCCCCGATGTACTACAGCCGTCTCGACGCTGTAGCTCAAGCCGCCCCAGTTGCTCCGGAGATTCAGCCTGGCGAACTCGATGTTAACGCCAACGTAACAGTCACCTACGAAATCCGATAAATAGTTTTCAGGTTTCAGTGGTCAGGTTTTAGTTGCTTTCTGATACTGACACCCAACCACTAACCACTGCCATTCAATATGTTCGGAGGAACAAAAATAAAAACGGTCTTTGCAAGAGAAGTGCTTGATTCACGCGGCAATCCTACGGTCGCTTGTCGTGTGACACTGCAGTCAGGGGCTTCGTCTGAAGCGAAAGTCCCATCAGGAGCCTCAACCGGTTCCCATGAGGCTTTGGAATTGCGCGATGGCGGCAAACGCTATGGCGGCAAAGGTGTATTGAAGGCAGTCGACAACGTCAATAAAAAGATCGCCAAGGTTTTGCATTGTCTCGACGCATCCAAACAACAGGAGATCGACCAAATCATGCTCGATCTCGACGGCACAAAGAACAAATCCAAGCTCGGCGCCAACGCAATTCTCGCGGTCTCGCTTGCCTGCGCTCAGGCCGTCGCCGTTCACCGCCGACTCCCGCTCTGGAAGAGTTTGCGCAAGACATTCAATTTCCATCGAGAGGTCCGTTTACCGATCATGACAATGAATGTCCTGAACGGGGGAGCGCATGCGGATTGGTCGATCGATGTTCAGGAGTGCATGCTCGTGCCAAAACAAAAGAAACAAGCTGATCGCTTACGTGCCGGCGTCGAAACGTTCCACGTCCTCGCTAAAATTCTCAAAGCAGAAGGTTTTGCAACAACCGTTGGCGATGAAGGAGGCTTTGCTCCCAAGCTCAAAACGATTGAAAACGCATTTGATGTATTGGTAAAGGCGATCAAGATGGCTGGCTACAAACCCGGCCGCGATATCGCCATCGCTACAGACATCGCCGCTTCAGAATTCTACGACGCCAAAGCCAAGCTCTATCGATTCCGTACAGAAGGTCGTGATTACTCGGTAAACGAGCTCCTCGCACGCTATAAGAAGCTCCAGCACGATTATCCGATCGAATCCATCGAAGATCCTTTTGCAGAAGACGACTGGTCCGCATGGAAACTGGCAACGGCGGAACTCAAAAAGAAGTCAGTCATTGTCGGAGATGACTTCTTTGTCACTAATATCGATCGTCTGCGCCGAGGAATTGAGTCAAAGGCCGCCAACGCGATCCTTATCAAGCTCAATCAAATCGGCTCGCTATCAGAAACGGTCGCCGCAATTAATCTTGCACATCAAAACGGCTACAAGACCTCGATTTCACATCGCTCGGGTGAAACATCGGATACGACTATTGCCGATCTTGCCGTAGCATGCGGCTCCGAGTACATCAAAACAGGTTCGCTTTCCCGTTCAGAGCGAGTTGAAAAGTACAACCGGCTGCTCGAGATAGAAATCGAGATGAAAAACGCCTGATTCAGGCGTTTTTTATTTGTTGTTCTAGTGCCTCAATCTGTTTTTTGTCGATCGTCGACAGAATTTCACCCACCGTTGCCCGATGGTTATGGGTGATATCCCGGAGCTCGCCCTGAAAACGTTTATAAGCATCGAGGATTTTTTGCTTTTCCTCAGCAGACAGGGGTTGGTTCATAGATTCTTTATGTAGTATACTGCACGCGTAGTCACATGTCCTCGCGACGTTCATTTTTGTACGGTTTCTTGGCCATCGTTGCCAGTGGCATGATTGTAGTTCCTGCCCTTGTTTTTGCAGCTTCGTCAACCAACTTTGATGTAAATCAAGAACGCGGAGGCCCTGTGGAGTATACAGGCGGCTCAACAAACTACGACATCAAAGCGGAAATCGGTCACCCGGGCGTTGGTCAGTCGACCTCGACAAACTTTGTTTTTGATCACGGAACCATTTGGTTTTTTTCTGCGACGGGTATCAATCTTTCGATTCAATGGGCCGTCCCTGAGCTTCGTGTAGGCGCAACATCAACGAATGATGACGCCATCTTTTATCTGAGTCTCCATACCCCGGGAGATGCGGATAACGTCATTGTCGAGAGCATGGCGTATTTGGCGACAACTTCCGTCGACGGTACATACACGACATCAGTCTCATTCGCGGCACCCGCAGGTGTTTATGATGTAGGTATCAAGACACATCAACACCTTCGCAAGATTTTACAGGATGTAACGTTGAACACGGGTACGACAACGGTGCTGAACTTCACAAATGCCACAAATACCCCTGGTTATTACGGTGACTTGAGATTACTTGGTGGTGATATCAATGATCTGGGGACGTCAACATCTACACTTGGAGACGATGTTGTGAATTCTGTTGATTTGTCCCTGATCTTGCCGGAGCTCGACCTGGATGATGTTACGGGTAACGCCTATAGATCAAATCTTAACCAGGACATTGTAATCAACTCCGTAGATTTGAGTATTATGCTGAAAAATCTTGACTTGAACGGTGAACAATAATTTTCTTATGAAACATCTCTTCCGACGGTTTGCAGGTTTTGCCACGCTCGGCCTTGTGCTAGCGATTGGCATGTCCGGCATGGCGCAAGCCGCCGCTCCAACCGGAGCCGACTGGTTCCAGCTCCTAACCAACCAGCAAACAGGTTCTGATAATACGGGTGATGGAAACACGGGAAATGGTTCTGACCTGAACTACTACTATGTCGGTCAGACGTTTACGTCAGTGATCCAAATCCGATCAACGGGTCCAGGAGCAACGGCTGCCAATATTTGGATCGATTATCCGTCAACAACCACGACGGCCTCCAACCTAACAACGGGCTCATTTTTTAACACGTGGAGCGGTCAGAACGTGAGTTCGACGGTTTCTCCAGGCGTTGGTCGCGTTTTCTCTACGGGTGCTAACATTCCGGTATCCGTTTCTTCCGGTACAGGGACTTTTGGAAATGTCGACTGGACGGTAAGCCGTCCAAATTCGTTAGCGCGCGCAACCTCGAGTCCGGCAACTTTGGATATAAACATCGGCGTCATTGGGGCTACAACGGAATCAAATATTTCCAATGCCGGCGTCGATTTGCTCGACAGCGCAGAAGATTTTCAAGTCCACTTTTGGGCCGATACGATCCGCCCATTCGCGGAAACAAATAACATCGCCTCGGGCACCACGGGTGTCGTTATCGATGCGAACTACTTATTCCGCTTATTCGATACTCGCGACGGTGAAGGTTTTTCAACCTCTACAGCTAACAATGCTGGCGGCGTTGGAACTGGTGTAAATACGGCAACACCTCCTGGCACGCTCACACTTACTCCAACGCACTTTGTTCCAACAAGTTTTGATGCTTATTCCTGTTCCGGTGTCTGGGGTACGAATGTCTGTAACACCACCATCGACCCGCCAAGCCCGCTAGGAATTGTAGGGGATACGCGAAACTGGCTCTATAACCAAGCCTATCAGCTTTGTATTGCTAACTATCAGGACTTGGCGTCGGCGTCTCAGAACCAGCTCGGTGAACCAAATGGTCCTAACTCGATGCTAACCAAGTGCTTTGACTTTACCACGGAGCCAGACACGGTTGCACCGCAAGTCGTGAGTGAAACACCGGCTGCAAGTAGCGCTGGAAATTCAATCGCGACGAATATTACGATTAACGTAGAAGATCGTAAAACCTACCCAGCAGGTCCGTCCGGTGTCGGTGTTGCTACAACGACCTGTGCTTTTGATGTCTGGTCCGAGTCTCAGGCTACGACAACGTACGCTTTGCCGAGTGCATTCGTGACGATCAACCCGATCTCTTACGGTTTTCAGTACGTCATCAACCCGGCTACCGATTTTGCACAAAATGAACGCGTTTGGGTGCGCGCTTACGCTTGTCAGGACTTAGTTGCTAACACAATGGCCGACGACAACTGGTTCTTTGATACCTCAGATACGGATCCGCCGTACGTTATCAACAAATTGCCTGACAACGATCAAATTGCAGCAACATCCACGAATATACAGTTCGGTCTGCGTGATGACGGTGTGGGCGTTGATATTAACAATACCGTGATCTTCATTAACGGTATCTACTACTCGGCTGGCGGTGGCGCAGGGTCAGTCACGCTCTCAGGAACAATCATCTCCTTTGCGACCTCTACGAACTTCACGCCGTTCTACGTTTCAACCTCGACGAATCAATACGATTTCAACATTGGTCCGCTAACATTTGCAGACGGTGAAGCGATTCCGGTTATTATTTACTCACGTGATACGAGTAACAATTTGATGCCGCGTGTTGTCTACGGGTTGGTAGCGAACGGTACAGGCGTCTGTCCTTCCGGTGCAACATTCTGCGGCGTAAATACGACCTGGAACGGCTCATCTTGCGTTGGAACCGCTAGCTCAACTACGGTCACAAGCTGTCCTACGACTGGCGGCGGCGGAACCTCTTATGTTATTGAAATCAACGCTACCACGGTACGCGTTGACCAGATTGACGGGGATTCTGTACTCGTCTCTTGGCTGTCTAACCGTCCCGGCACAGGGCGCGTTGTTTACGGCGAGCAAACATCGGTTGATATGACGCTTCGTCCAAATTACGGTTACGATAATTCTACGCCAGAATACAATCACAATGATACCTATCATGCGGTCGTAATCGATGGCCTTGAAGCTGGAAAACTCTACTATTTCCGTCCAATCACGGAGTCCAACGGACAAGAAGTTTACGGTAAAGAAGTCTTGATGACGCCGGTCTTTTCAACGCGTATTTTGAGCGAGGAAGGTACGCCGATTCCAACGGAGTTGATTTGTCCAGCGCCAGCTCCGACACCGGCTCCATCGCGCACGACCACCCGCCCTTCGCGTAACGGCGTCGTTCCTGTGCAGGTGAATACACCTGTCAACCCAACGCGTCCGCCAACAGTATCGACTCAGCCCACGGGTACAGGAAATGGTCCTAAGATCGAGAATATTGCTCCGGTTGGCGGTACATTGAACTTGTTTGGAAGCGGCGGAGTTGGAAATATTCGTATCATTATTTACTAAAACTATGGCCGACCAAACAATCATCGCGACCGGCACAGCCGAGATCGCGCCAAACGGAACCTGGCAGATCGAGGTGCCGCCAAATGTTCCGGCCGGCTTACATAAAGTCGTTGTTGAGGACGATAACGGGGCCCAGGATGATGCGCTGCTTTACGTTGAGCGCAGCATGGTCGACCGTTTAACGCAGGTTATGCCTCCGGTTTTTGGTCTGTCCTTCCTGTTCTTTCTGGTCATCATTCTGATTTTGGCTGCAAATAACATCCGACTTGGAAAAATCGCCGACGAAAACGCTGATCTCAAGAAAAAGAAGAAATATTTGCGTCATGCAATGTATTTCTCTGTCGTAATGGTTGTCTTGTCGCTCATTGTCGGTCTCACGCTGAACTGGGGTACATCGATTCTTGAGAAAACGATGAATTATATCGCTCCAGGTCAAAAAATGATGGTAAAAGATGTAAGCGGTGCATTAGTCGACGCAAACGGCATGCCTGTCCAAGGCGCAACGCTGATCTCGGGAGATACGAGTATCGTGACAGGGGAGAGCGGTATGTTTGCCTTCCCATCGGTATCCTCGGAGGCCGGAATCCGCATCTCACATCCGGCAGTAAAGCGCGTTATCAACAAAGAGGTCCAGGGCCCGGGCAAGATTGATCTCATCTTTGATCCGGGACTTATGCAGTCGCTCGTCGAGGTAGCCGAGCTTGAAGCAAAAGGGGACAAGCGCAATCTCTATAAGCAAGTTACCGCAGATAAAATCAAGGCAGGCTATTCTCAGGATCAGTACGTGAACTCGTATAAGACGAACTTCACCCCGGTCGATCTTTCTTCTGGACCGGTTTACATCGGAAGTATCAAGCGAATCGACAAGTATCAGTCCGTAATTTCGGGCGAAATATTTCCACAAGTTATCAACATTGAGGTCTTCACTTCAAGCGGAATCGCAAATTACACGTTCATGATGGAGCAGGGGAAGTGGAAACTCGTATTCTAAGCCAAAAAAATAGCTATGAACACTCCCGCTACTCTGCGGGAGTGTTCGTTTATAAAGAGTTTAGGAATGTGCTATAATAATTACTGTAATAGGGACAAAAAATCCCGAATACAAAAGCAAAAATGCCCCTTTCGGGTAAGAAAAGCACCTTCCGCTCTTTGATAGCCGTATTCACGGTAGTTTTTTTCGCTATCTTAGGTTTCTTTCAAGTAAATTCCGCGCTTGCTTCCGTTCCTCGGGAAATTAACTACCAATCTCGCCTCCGTTCATCGACCCTTGCTCCTATTACGGTTCCGACGGACATTCAATTCAGCATCTACTCGTCCCAGACGTTGGGTGCATACACCGACACCGCATCTTCCTCCGGTCCGCTTCTCTGGAAGGGTGTCTACGATGGCGGTGCTTGTCCCCAAATCACCCCGGATGCTGATGGCTACTTTGCTGTTCAGCTCGGTTCCGCCTGTGCTGTCTTCCCGTCTTACATCGATTGGAACCAGACGCTCTTCCTCGGTGTCCGTATCGGCGCGGATGCAGAAGCCAACCCCCGCGTTCAGCTCTCGGCCTTTCCATACGCTTTGAATGCAGAAGCGGTCGACACCTTCTCCGCTTCCTCGACGGCCGCTGCCAACACGCTTCTTGCTCTCGATCAGAACCTGAATTTCAACATCCTGACCGGAGGCTTCCTCGGAGCCTACTTCACGATGAGCTCTTCAACCGTTACTTCCACGATCGCTGGCAATTTTGATGTGCAGGGGAATACGACCTTGGGCAGTTCTTCCGCCGATCTTATCTCGGTGAATGGCCGTTTCAACACCGACCTTGTTCCAGCTCTCGACCTTGCCTACTCCCTTGGAAGCGCCGCCAATCGCTGGAATGGCGAGTTTGGAACAGTGACAACAACAAATCTTAACGTTCTCGGTGCAGCCAACTTTACAGACATCACCTGGGTGAATGCGACGGGTACCAATACGACGAGCACCAATCTGTTTGCGACCAATGTCGGTGCGACGTATATCAACTTTGATTCGGCGACCGGTGTCTCCCTAAATCTCTCCAACACCCTCTACATCAACACGATTGCCATCAATGCCACAGGCACAACCTCCACGAACTCCGGTGCCTGGTTGATCGGTGTCTTTGATGAATTCACCTTCTCTAACGCGACCAATATTCAGGATGTATTGGATGATTTAGATCTCGCAATTTCTAATGTATCAACCACAGAAGTCGACACGTTACAAACCGTCACGAACCGCGGCAATTCAACTACGAACACGATTCAGTTTGCGGGCGGTACCTCAACCGGTGTCCTTAATATCACCGGCGCAGGAACCTCGACGGTCTCTGACAATTTCCAGATTCTCGGTCATATGACCGTAGGAAACTCCGGAATTATTGACGGAGGATCTGTGTTCGCGAGCACACCGGGCTCGGTGGTGCTGAATGTAGAGGAAGAGTTTACAAGCCCTCTCGCCGATTATACGCGCGGTGTCGCATCGTTTTTGAGGCTGAATTCTGGTGAAGCTAGTACACCCGCATCTGTAAGCGCCTACGAATCTTCTGTAGAAACAGCTGGCGCGACAAATTTTACAAGCGAAATTTCAGGTGTCAGAGGCCAGGTTTCACATATTGGCACCGGGTTATTGCAAACGTCGTATGGCTCAATCGGTATTTCCGCCATTGGTGGAACAGGAACGATCGGAAGTTCGATTGGCGTGTTTGGACAGTCCTATTCGTTTGGAGCGGGAAATGTAACGAGTGCCTATGCGCTTTATGGCGAGACCTTTAATAATGGCGCTGGTGCAACGATTACGAATAACTACGGTCTTTTTTTGGCAAATCAGGCAGGTGTTGGAGTAAACAATTACAATCTGTATTCGGCTGGATCAAACTCCTTGAACGTGATGGAGGGTAGTTTGGGGATCGGCGTCACAACGGCGACATCGAGATTGCAAGTAAATTCCGGCGCGTCAACCATCGTTCCGATTTTCACCTTGCAAAATACGAATGGGGACATTCAGATGTTCAACGCAACGGGGTCACCAGAAGGATTTGTCTCTGGATCGATAGGGGATCTTGCTGTTGATCTTGTCGGGGGGCGTTTCTACATTAAAGAAACTGGCACAGCCACGGTTACGGGCTGGGCTCCGTTTGCCACGGGAACAGGATCCGGGACGGAAGTCGATACGTTACAAACCGTCACCGCACGCGGAAATACGACCACGCTTCCGATCTACGTACAAAACACCTCGACGTTCAGAGACATTGTTCCGGAAACGCACAACCTGTACTCGCTCGGCACAACAACAACGCGATGGAAAGAGCTGTACGCGGTTACGACCTATGTCGGTTCAAGTACCTGGGCCTTGGAACAAGCATCAAATGCCGGATTCTCATTGAGAAACACCGCTAATTTAAATGACTCGATCCGTGTCAATCCAAATGGAGATGTTGGAATTGGTACTTCTGATCAAACGACGGTACCGCTTGCGCGTCTGCATGTGCTAGGAGGAAGTGTTTTGATGGGCGGCAATAGCGGTGAAGAGATCTTTTTGCTTGATCCAGTAGCAAATACGGTTTCTATTGGAGATTATATCGGCTGGAATTCCAATACGTTTATCCGTGTCGATGACAACGCAGCCAGAATCATCATGCCAAATGGGTTTGTTGGTATTGGAACATCGACACCGGCAACAAAGCTCGATTTGTTGGCCTCTAGCGCAAGCACAACGCCGATCATGACGATCGGAAATACGGCAGGCGACTATCAGCTGTTTACTATTCAGGCGGACCCAAATGGTTCTATTACTGGATCTCGTGGCGACTTAGCTGTCGATTCCACAAGCGGCCGACTCTACATCAAAGAGTCAGGAACAAATACAAATACCGGATGGGTTGGAGTAGCTACGGGCACGTCTGTGGCATTTCCAACGCTCGACTTAGCGTACGACGGCGCATCTGGCGCCGGCAGTGGACGTGCTATCTCACTCGACAGCGGTCCGGTTCAGCTTAATGTCAGCGGAGTTGTTAGCGGCGGCCTCGACTACTATCCCGCTATCCAGATACAGAGTCCTACCGACACAGCCGGTGGTTTCTCGGTGGGAACATTTGATTTTGGGTTCTCGAGCGGCACGGTCGCTGTTTTTGGTAATGATTTAACAAACTGGTCTACCACCTACACGGGCTATCTTTCGCATACAAAAGAAACAAATGATTTGAGCTCGGTTTATTAAATTCCGGAGCGCGTATTGCCTTCAATCCAAGTCTGGCACGGCTTTCTTGGAGGCTACGGACGTTGATATTATCGGCGATGGTCAGATTGCGCTGACAGGATTTGGGACGGATGGAGCCGTGCTCATTTACAATAACTCGACGGCCCCGGAAGTGAGCGTATTACGTTTAGCCAACAACGTGGCTGCAATGAATCAATACGTAGGAACGGGTGATCCGGAAGGAGTCGTTTCTGCAACGCTCGGTTCTATGTACTACCGCACGGATTCAAGCGGCAGCTCGTCAACGCAGGTTTATGTAAAGGTCTTTAATGGGGGTGGTACGACGGGATGGGTTGCACTTGCGGATGTTTCCTCGCTAACGTCAACAACGACGGCAGTATCTCTTCAAACTGCTTATGACGGCGGCAATGCAATTTTGACATCATCGACTTCAACCCCGGTCTATATCTCGGTGCCTACACCCGGCGCGTTCTCAAGCGTGCCAGGTCTCGCCATCACTACCGATTTGAACACGAGCCGAGGAATCGTATTTGGCCGATCAAATTTCGCAAATGATATTTCATCATTTGGCATGACGGATGATGTATTGAATCCAGCCGGGGCATCAGGAACATTTGCTTACTACAACCATGATCTAAACAGCTTTGGTTTTTCTTTGTTAGGCAATGGCGGTAGCACGAAATCCAATTTTGCACTGAACAATACGGAAATCAGTTCACTTGCAGCGATGAATATTTCCAATTCTGCAAACGCAAATCAGCAGGCGTTATTGCGTTTGTCGAACGATACCGATGTAGCATCCATCATTCAGTACGTTGGCGTCGGGTCCCCGGAGAGCGTAATCGTAGCTGAAAGTGGGTCAATTTACTTTCAGACGGATGCAGTTGGAGCTACAAATCAATTGTTTGTTAAACAACCTGTGATGGTGATAATAGTGATTGGGATGCGATCGTTACATCTTCCACCTTTGCGAGCTATGTTGGAGGCACCGATCCTTGCAGGGCGCTTACGACGCGGGTCGTACGATCACAGCTCTTGAGGGGCAACCAGTATCCATTTTTGCCCCCTCGAGGTCACAATCATTCCTCGGATACAATCCGGCATTTGTCATCGGAGGGGACGGGATTGACGGTAATGCGACATCGACTGGTTTCTCGGTCGGTAAATTAAATGCCGGTCCAAATCGAATCGACTTTTTAAAACTAGGTGAAGGTGTCGATCGTTTTGATAACTCCTCATACGCATCGATGTATTTTACGAACACCGGTGGTGTATATCCGGTAGCGGCGTATTCGTTATTTGATGTGCTTGGAGGGCAGACGGCAAATATTGAGATGAACTATGACTCGATGGATATCAGTCATAACAGTTCTTCAATCAATTTTTTCGCCAACCAAAGTGCCGTGACATACGGTTTTAATTTCAACGCGGCAGCTTCTGGGGATGTATCACTGCTTCAACTTTCACAGACCGGCGGATCCGTTAACATGTTCGTAAATACGGGTAGTCCGGAAGGTGTCTATACGGCCGACTCCGGTAGCTTATACATGCGAACCGATGGTCCGGACGGCGCATCACAGCTCTACGTAAAGACAACAGACGGTGGTAATACAGGATGGTTCGCGCTGTCGAGTGCGAGCAGTACGGGCAACTCCCTCGATTCTGCTTATGATGACACCGGCGCTGGAGCCGGACGAGTTATTGTCGTTGATTCAGGCCCGGTTGAGCTAAGCGTCCCTGTATCTGGCGGCCTCTCGCCTTCTCACTTCCGCATCGTTGCCGGCGGCACGAGTGACGGCTATAGCTTCCACACCGACTCCGACGGTGCGCGAATGTATCTCTCAGCCGATGCTACAAATCCGACTGGTACAAATTCGGGCATGATCCAGTACTTAGGCAACTCCTTTGGCGCTGACTACTTCAATATCGCCAACCGCTCCGGCACGGGTATCGTCATGGCGAGCGGCACGCACATGCGTCTCAACCTCGGTGGTTCACAAGTCGGTGTCTTTAATAACACGGGCAACTTTGGTGTCGGCGTAACAACCGCTACCGCACGATTGCATATCGGTACAGGCGCTGCTTCCACAACAGCGATCACGACCTATCAGAATAATGGGGGTGATATACAGCAATTTGTTACGCAAGCCTCCCCTGAAGGCGCGGTTACCGGTTCGCTAGGCGATATCGCCTTCGACTCGGCGAATGGTCGCATGTACATTAAGGAAACGGGAACAAACACCAACACGGGATGGGTCGGTGTGGCTACGGGTACAAATACCGCCGACACCCTTCAAACGGTCACCGCTCGCGGAAATACGACCACGCTCCCGATCTACATACAAAACACCTCAACCTTCCGCGACATTATCCCGGAAGCTCACAATACCTACTCGCTTGGTTCAACGACAACACGCTGGGCGCAATTATTTGCGGGCATCGTGAATGTTGGAACATCGACCTGGTCGTTAGCGCAATCCGCCGGTCAACGTTTCTCGATTTTTGACGGTGGATCAGGAACCGGAAATGAACGCTTCTCGATCTCGGCAACAAGTGGAAACGTTGGTATTGGCACGGTTAACCCGACTTCTAAGCTGTATGTAAATGTTGGTAATGGAGACGGAATAACGGTTCGTGCTACAAACAATGCTTATTTAGCAGTCGGGACATCTGATACAAATGAATGGAAATTGGCGAGCGACGGAACAGCTCCTAACCGTTTTGATCTGATGTATAATGGAGCTTCATTTATTGCGGTCAGCTCCACGGGCGGAGTCGCAATCGGAACGGTTCCATATACCTCAAATAGACTGAGTGTAAATGGCTCGCTTGCGGTCGGAGGAACAGGGTATTCAACAGTGAACGCCCCGGCAAATGGTCTCATTGTCCAAGGCAATGTCGGCTTTGGTACATCGACCCCAGCGACCAAGCTGCATTTATTGAGCACTTCCAACCAAGCGGTCGGTATTTTGACGGTAGAGAATCCTGTCGGCAATTTCCAGATCTTCAATGCTTCAACCACGCCCGAGGGTCTGATTGCGGGTTCGCAGGGCGATCTGACGGTTGACTCGACGAATGGCCGGCTCTATCTCAAGGAGACGGGTGCTGGAACAAATACCGGATGGGTTTCTATAGCGACGGGTACGATCCCTTCGACGAGCAACTTCTTCCAGCAAAATGGTAATTCGTTTGGCGCAACCGCGGTGCTCGGAACAAATGATACGCAGAGTTTAGCGCTTGAAACAAACGGCACGAATCGCATCACGGTGGGTACAACAGGTATTGTGACGGTTGCAGGTGAGACGACCGGCGGCGGTAACTATACGATGAATGTAGGTGCAAGCGCCTCAAGTCACGCGCTCAGAGTAACGGGCGCAGGGGACACGATTTATGCGCAACAAGGCAACAGCTCTGATGTCTTTACAATTCGTACGGCTAGCGGAGATACGTACATCAATGCATTAACCGGAAGGCAGCTGCACCTTGGCGCCAATGGCGGAACGACGCAGGCGGATTTTTCGATCACGAGCGCTAACATTGTCCAATCAAATCGCGAATTCCGTGTAAACAACGCACTAACGGGTTCTGGAACAGCTCGTTTTGGTCAAAGAATCGCGAGCGCGACTAATTCTGGTAACCAAACAGGGGATACGACTCAGCTCATTATTAATCCCGATGACGGCGGTCTAAATTCAACGGGTTTAAACATTGGTCTTGACATTGCTCTTGCAGGCTTGAGCGGCGGCACAAATCTCGCCGCGCGGTTTAATAACGGCGCAACAAATACACAAGCAATCATGACCGTCGCTAATGCTGGGGGTGACTTCCAGTTATTCCGTGTCGATGCCGTGCCTAACGGAAACACAACCGGTTCTATCGGTGATCTTGCGATCGATTCAACGAATGGCCGCATGTACATCAAGGAGACGGGTACCAATACGCTTACGGGTTGGGCTGTTGTTGCAACTGGTACCAATTCCGCTGACACCTTCCAGACCGTTACCGCTCGCGGAAACACAACGACACTCCCTATCTACGTTCAAAATACCTCCACGTTTCAAACAATTCTCCCGCAAACCGGCCTCGCCTTTGACCTCGGCGCTTCCACTTCACGTTGGAATAACGCCTGGATCAATACCATCAACCTCGGAACCTCGACGTGGAGCATGACGCAAAATGGCGATCGTCAATTCCAGATCTTGAATGGTCCTGGTGGAATTGTTGGTCCGGGCGCTGCTTCTCGCATGGTGATAAATAATGCAAATGGATTCGTTGGTTTTGGTGATTCGACAAATCCACAATGGGCGTTGACCGTTGAGAACTCGTTATCCGAAGCAGCGATCGTTGCGAAGAGTAATAATGCTGGTGGTACGGCAAGAATTGGGACATCGGATAATGCAGGAAATACTTTAGGCTTTTATCAATACGGAGCTTCTGTTGGGGGTACATTGGGCAATATCCCGCTTGCGACAGGGAGTTTTATTCGCAGCAATGCTCCTTCAGGATTGATGCTGAACACGGATATATCGACTCCCATCGTATTTGGTACAAACAATACTGAGGTAATGCGAGTGACGGAAGCGCAAAACGTTGGCATTGGAACAGCGACACCAGTAAGCCAGTTTCAAGTAGCGGCGCGCTTTGATCAACCTGCGATAAGTAGTATTGGGCTGTCGGCAGGAACATACGCGGTCGATATCCAGGGTCGTTACGCAGCGGTAATAAATCGCAACTCTTTCGAATTGAATATTGTCGATGTGACGGAACCTGCAAATATGGCCGTGCTAGGTTCTGTGTCGGTGGATAAGGTACCGGTAGACGTCGTTGTTCTTGGCCACTATGTTTATGTTATTGCAAACGACACAGCTCTACTCTATATTTATGACATTACGGACCCGGTAAATATTAGTGTCTCGGATGCAGAAGGGATTTCGGCTGGTCCAAGGGCGCTTGCTGTTCAAGGTCGCTATGCATACACGGCGGGTGATAGTGGACGCTTTGAAGTAATCGATGTTGCTGATCCTTCGCAAGCCACACCTGTTACGAGTCTCGGTATTTGTGCCGATCCTGCGCGCATGACGGTAAAGGATCGATATGCATACGTGGTTTGCTCAACCGGAGAACTGCAGATTGTCGACATTCGATTACCGAGCGCACCATCGATTGTTGGTACTATTGCAACGAATCGCTTACCTACGGATGTTCAGGTTCAGGGGCGTTATGCATACGTTGTTTCTAATCGAGATCGAACCTTGGAGATAATTGATATTTCAAACCCAGCTTCTCCAGTGTTGTCAGGCACGGAAAATACGAATAGGGATCCAATCTCGGTAAATGTGCAAGGAGATATGGCTTATGTGACTGCTTCTGGTAATGATACGGTTGATTTTATCGATATTACAAATCGCGCAAGTCCTATCTATTTAGGTTCAAACAGGACGGGTGGCTCCCCGCAATACGCTGCTGTACAGGGTCGATATATCTTTGTTCCCAACTCCAGTGATCGGATATTAGAGGTGTTTGACTTAGGCGGCTCCGTATTTCAGCAAGCAGAAATTGGCGGCCTGGAGACAGATACGCTTGCGACGCGTGAGGACGCTTCTATCGGAGGAGAGCTTGAGGTCAAAGGTGGCTTGCATGTGGGTAGAAGTGCCAATATCAACGGTACATTCTCGGTGTATCCCAATCGCCCAGGATCCGCATCCGTATTTACTATTGATGAGTCAGGTCAAGTCGGTATTGGAACATTGGCGCCAGATAATCTACTCAGTGTGAATGGAGATGCCTCAAAGATTGGAGGAGGTACCTGGCAGACGTTCTCAGACCAGCGTTTGAAAGAAGACGTCTCTTCGTTTGTTGATGGATTGAATGTCATTACAAAGATCAACCCAGTACATTTCCGTTACAACGGTCTCGGAGGCATAGCGACTGGTACGAGTTACATCGGCGTTATCGCGCAGGATGTTCAGGGTATCGCGCCATATATGGTTTCTTCTACACGAATGAAGCTTAATAAAGATGATGTAGAAAAAACCGAAGTATTCACTTTTGATCCCAACGCACTTACCTATGCGTTGATCAACTCGGTGAAAGAGCAGCAGGGTCTCATTACGGATCTGCAAAACAGAATCGGCGCCACAACAACCGGCTCGATTACGGTGACGGATTCGCCGATCGAGTCCACGGACGTTTTTGTTTCGACATCGACCTTTAGCGGCGTGGTTGTTGTCAAAGAGCGGGTGAACTTTGGATCGGATACGGTTGGCCAAGCCAAAATGCTGAGCGGTGCAACACAGCTCCGCGTACGATTTGAAAATACGTATGACAAGCAGCCAATCGTAAGCATTACCCCGATTGGCCTCAAGTCGATCGACTACGGTGTGGAAAATGTGACCGTGGAAGGGTTTGATATCGCTATGCGTCCGGAGCAAGCAGAGGCTGTCTTATTTAACTGGACCGCTTTTGGAGCCGAAGAGGGCATTGTGACGATTTCCGACGGGACGACTTCAACCGTCGAAATCATCCTTGGTGGGCCGATCATTCCGGACATAGCTACAGACACCGGTATCGAGCCGCCGCCAGAAGTCCCTGCGTCGCCGACAAGCACGGAGCCCGCCCCGGAATCTGCTCCAACTCCGGAACCAGAGCCGACTCCTGAACCGGAGCCTGCTCCGGAGCCAGCACCAGAGCCAGCCCCTGAGCCTGCACCGTAATTCATGCTAGAATCCTCATATGCCAAGAATTGTTGACCCAGGTACCCTTACTCTAAAAATTACTTCAACCACCAAACGTCAATTGATCGTTGCTGGTTTTATTTTGCTGCTCGGAATCATTGGTTATATTGGCTACATTTTTTGTCTGAACGCCCTTATTAAACCGAATGCGTTTCAGGCCGTATTCCTAAGTGACGGTCAGGTTTACTTTGGAAAAGCGGCTAATCCTTGGTCAAAATATGTACGTCTAACGGATGTCTACTACTTCCAAGCTAAAGACGGGTTGATTCCCGATGTGACCATGCTCGGCTCTGGTGACATGACACTGATCAAGCTTGGAAAAGAAGCGCATGGACCGGAAGACAAGCTGGAGATCAATCGCGAGCAAATTCTCTTCATCCAAGATCTGAAAGAAGACTCCAAGGTCGTAAAGGCGATCAGAGACTTCAAAGGAAAGTAAAGCTGTGGTAGCGTCGCACCGTGCCGACCTATTCCATCACCACCTACGGGTGCCAAATGAACAAGAACGATTCCGAGCGCATCGCGGGACTCCTCGATTCGCTCGGCTTTTCGTCTACGGAAAATGAGTCAATTGCGGACCTCATTATCATTAACACGTGTTCCGTCCGCCAATCTGCAGAAAATCGTGTGTTTGGTGCGCAGGAAAAGTATCTGGAATACAAAAAGACCAAGCCCGAAATGATTGTGGCGGTCACGGGTTGTATGCCGGGACGCGATAAAGCGTCCTCATTCAAGAAGCAGCTCCCAGCGACGGACCTGTATTTCCCGACGCCGGAAATGATCCATCTTCCACGCTGGATTTCAGAGCTGCGTCCCGATCTCGTGAACTCCGACTCGCTCGAGGATGATTATCTCAAAATCCATCCGCTCCGCGCTCCATCGGTGCAGGCCTATGTAACGATTCAAACAGGCTGCAACAAGTTCTGCACCTACTGCGTTGTTCCATATGCGCGCGGTCTCGAGCGTAATCGTCCAGCCAAAGATATTCTCGACGAGTGTCGCGAGCTTGTTGCTCATGGCGTGATTGAAATTACGCTTCTTGGCCAAACCGTGAACTCTTACAAAGCAGGGGACACGGAAACATTTTCAAAAGCAAATCCCTACAAAGACCATTTCGCCGCCTTGCTCTGGGAAATCAATCAAATCGAAGGACTTCGCCGCCTCCACTGGACGGCTGCCCATCCAAACTCGATGACGGATGAAGTCATCGATGCACTCGGTCTGCCAAAACAGGTGAATTATCTTCATTTGCCGGTACAAGCCGGATCAAATGAAGTATTGCGTCGCATGAATCGTAAATATACACGCGAACAATATCTTGAGGTCATTCGCAAGATTAAAGAACGCCGACCGCAAATCGCGCTTGGCTCGGATATCATTGTTGGTTTTCCGGGAGAGACGCGTGAGCAATTTGAAGAAACGATCTCGCTCTATAAAGATGTCGATTACGATATCTCCTACAATGCGCAGTACTCTCCGCGTTCCGGAACGCTCGGCGTAAAATTGTTTGCCGACGATATCTCCAAAGAAGAAAAACGCGACCGTTGGGACGACCTTCAAACATTAATGGAGCAGACCTCGCTCGCCAAAAACCAGGCGATGGTCGGCGGCACGGTCGAGATCCTGGTTGATCGTCTCGACCACGGCTTTGCTTACGGCTGTACGCGTGAAATGAAATTGGCTCGTTTACGCGCCACGGAATCCACGCCGATCGGCTCGCTCATCAACGCCAAGGTCACAGAAGGAAAATCATGGGTATTGGAGTGCGAACTTGCTGTTTAGGTCGATCTCCGCTAAGCTTTTTAGTAATGGCCGCTATCAGACAAAAGGCCAAGACCAAGACCCGCTCGAGAAAAACGAGCGTAGGTACGAAACGCGCTCTTCCGCGCGTTTTATGTATTATTGGTCCTACTTCTAGCGGAAAAACGCTGCTCGGAATACATCTAGCTAAAAAATTCGGGGGAGAAATTATCAATGCTGATGCCCGGCAAGTCTATCGGGAATTTGATATCGGAACCGGTAAACCGATCGGCGGAAAGCGCACCTCTAAAGGCGGAAGAAGCATGTATTTATTTGGTGATATCCCGCACTACTTGATGGATTACCTTCCTCCTTCGGAGCTGCTCACAGTTGCTGAGTGGCAAGAAAAAGCCATGACGGCGATCCGGGGTATCCGAGAACGCGGAAAGCTCCCGTTTGTCGTCGGCGGCACGGGTTTGTATATTCAAGCATTGGTCGACAACTATCAAATCCCCGCCGTGCCTCCGCAGGACTCGTTCCGAAAAGCGATGGAAAAAAAGACGCTTGCGGAGCTTGTAAAATTATTATTGCGTCTTGATCCTGCGGCAGAAAAACTCGTTGACATGAAGAATCCCCGCCGCGTGCTTCGTGCGCTAGAAGTCACAACCTTCACCGGCAAACCGTTTACGGAGCAAAAGGGCGCCGCCAAGCCCGTGATCGACCCGCTGATGATTGGTCTGAAACGGGAGCGGGAGGAATTAAAAGAACGCATCAACCTTGCTGTTGAAGCCTATGTCGAGGCGGGTTGGATTGATGAAATCCGCCGTCTGAATGGATCCGGCATCGGTTGGGATGCTCCGGCAATGACCTCGATCGGCTATCGCGAACTAGGGGCCTATATAAGAGGGGAATCGACATTGGAGCAGGCGATAGAAAAAACTAAGCGTGCGACCTGGCAATACGCCAAACGCCAATTAACGTGGTTCAAACGCGATCAGCGCATCCACTGGGTAAAGGATGAAGACGAAGCGGAGAAGCTCGTCGCCAAATGGCTTAAGGTGCGCGCGAAGTCCGATACGTCCAAACGTTAAATAGTCCGGTTTTGGGATCTTCATCCGCCGCAGAGCCGGCGTGGCGAGAAACCCAACGCGTTCCAAATTCATCGGTCAGCTCAAGGACGATCGTGAATTCTTTTTTGTTTGCTGTTTCAAAGTTGATTGGCGAGAAATAGGTGGAAGCCTCTCCGGCTTTGGCGGCAATCTGTCTCGGCTGGCTGTAAACAGTGGCTTCTCCATCTACGGTGATACGGTCGAGGTAGACGTTTGTCGCTCCCGTATTCAGAAAGCGCACCCCGCCCTGATCGGGCGTGATGGAGACGGATACATAGTCGGCGATCGCTGCTTGGCGATTATTGATTTGGTTCTGTACTAAGGCAAAATATGAGGCTAGGCAGAGCGTGAGAAGCTGCAATCCAAGCGAGGTCCATTCAAATCGGTTCATAATCTTATTTTACAGTATAGATATTCCGGTTTACAGTGAATTTGTATGGCATATTGGCTCGTAAAATCCGATCCATCGGAATATTCCTGGGATCAGCTCGTGCAAGACGGCGAGGCTGATTGGACCGGTGTCCGCAATTTTCAGGCTCGGAAATTTTTGAACGAGATGGCCGTCGGCGATCCGGTCTTGGTGTATCACACGGAAGACGACAAGGAAATTGTCGGTATTGCAGAGGTCGCCGCCACAGCCAAGCAAGACCCGACCGATGAAGAAGGGAAGTGGGTATCCGTGCGCTTGAAGGCGATCAAGCCTGTCGGCCGCACCCTCACGCTCGATGAAATTCGAAATACCGCTGGCCTCTCCATCATGCCTCTCGTCGAGCAGCCGCGCTTGTCCGTCATGTCCGTAACCCCGGCACAATGGGAAGCGATTTTGAAATATACCAAAACCGTGTAAAGATTCGGCATCTATGAATCTTGTTGCTCGGCTTTTTGGTATAAAAGAAAAACGCCATATCGATCGCTATCACATTCTCACTGTTACGCATCCTGAGGAGCTTGAGCTTGCAGATGAATTGCCCCTTGAGCTACGTTTTGTTTTATCGCGCAAGCCCGAGCGTCGCGCAATGTTTGCTGAGCTGCTCTTGCGCGGCTTCGGTATTGCAATCCGTACCGTTGATCGTACGCCAGAAGCCGTTCTCAAGGCCGTCGACAACATTTCGCGCAACTCCCAGCATAATACGATTATTCCATGGCTACCCAATCTTTTGAGAGAAGGAAAGCTTCCTGTTTTTAGCGAGCCTGATCTCGTAAACGCGGAAAAGCAGGGTGTGAATTTAAATGCTGATGCGTTGCTGATCATGGAGCGCCGTTTCGAATTCAAGAAAATCGTTCTGGTCGATTTGCACAATGGGGGAGTCGGTGCCGACGAACGTGCATTTATGCGCGAACTGAATGAGGATCTCTATCCGTTCGCGATCGACTATATCGTGAACCGTGTCGTATTCGACAACGCGCACACACGCACAGAAGTAGCGCAAAGCATTATTAAAGCATTATTAATCGTCGGCCCGATTGCGCACGGACTCGAGCATTACGCTTCCGGTATCGGAAAGTTATTCGCCGCATCCGCAGATGATATTCTTGCAGAAACGGCAGAGCTCTTTGCATTGCACGGTTCCGGTTTCTCATGGAAAGAGCTCGCCAAGCGTGGCTGGGTACTTGTTCCGGTATTTTGCCTTGCGACTTGGGGTGTTTTGTCCGTCGATACACTGATCGAACAAGGAAGAATCGCTCTTGCGGGTGCCGTGTTTGGTTTCTCCGCCGTCGCGCTTTCACTGACAACCGCAATCCAATCGATCGGTATGTATCATCAGGCTTATCGCAAACAGCAGATGGAAAATAAGCTTCCGCTGGAAAAGCGTGGTCTTTGGAAGCTGGCTTTGGTTCAGGATTTTAGCAACCCCGCCCGCCTCGGACTGTTTCTTGGCGCCTTCATGGCTCCTATAGCCGCCGCCACGGTTTTTGTTGGCTTCCCTGAGATTGTTCATAATGGCTGGGTTTTAGCCTTGCTTGGCTCGGTTGAGTCGATCATCGCGGGCTTAACCGTTATTGCCGCCGTAAGCCTGAATCGATTCATGTTTCGTCGGTCTATCAGCCAAAAAATGGCTTAAAGTAAACCCTCGACAAACGGCAAAATTCAAGATATTCTCTTTGTTATGCGATTCTTTACTGGCAAAGCAAAAGAGGACGCCTTAAACACCGCCAAAGTAGGCGGTTCTGGCGCTATTGCGTTGGTCTTGGAAATGGTCCAGGTTCTCGCGATCTCCCTCGCCATCATCATTCCGGTCCGCTGGTTCTTGATCCAGCCTTTTTACGTCCAAGGCGCAAGCATGGAGCCTAATTTCTTTGATCATGAGTATCTCATCATCGATGAATTGTCCTATCGCTTCCGCACGCCAACCCGCGGCGACATCGTCGTCTTCCATTATCCGAATGATCCAAAGCAGTTCTTTATCAAGCGCGTTATCGGCTTGCCGGGCGAGACGGTAGAAGTCGCTGACGGCAAAGTAAAGATTTACAACGATGCGCATCCAAACGGCATCGTTCTCGACGAGACGGCTTACCTCGACCAAGACTTTACCGCCGCCTCACAGACCGTCACCTTAAAACCAAAAGAATTTTATTTGCTTGGCGATAATCGCTCGAGCAGTCTCGATTCACGTTTCTTTGGTCCGGTGGACGAAAAATACATTGTTGGTCGTGTTTGGGTCCGCGGCTATCCGATCGATCGCTGGAAACACTTTGACTCTCACGACTACGGAATTTAAACCACCAATTATGCCAACCAAAAAAATGCCTGCCAAAAAACCCGCTGCCAAACCAGCAGCTTCGGAATCCGCGCCAGCACCGTCCAAAAAATCCGCCCAGCCACTTCAGGTGGTGCGCGGCATGCGCGACTTGCTGCCTATCGACCAAGGCTACTGGAAGCAGGTATCGGAAATGGCCGAGAAATTGGCTCAAGGCTATGGCTACGAACGCATTGATACGCCGATCGTAGAAGACACTTCGCTTTTTGTACGAGGCGTCGGCCGTGCGACGGATATTGTTGAGAAAGAACTCTACTCGTGGGAAACCGCTGGGGGAGAGAGCTTGTCGTTGCGCCCAGAAGGCACGGCCTCTGTCGTGCGCTCCTATATTCAGCATGGAATGTTGAATCTGCCTCAGCCAGTTCGTCTTTGGTACAAGGGCCCGATGTTCCGTCACGATCGACCGCAGTCCGGTCGTTTCCGTCAGTTCTACCAGGCTGGCTATGAAGTGATTGGCGATGCCGATCCGGTAATCGATGCTCAACTCATTATCCTTGGTTGGAATTTTTTGAAGGGTCTTGGAATTGAGACCACGGTTCGCATCAACTCGCTCGGCACTCCGGAATCGCGTACGAACTACAAGAACGCGCTCGTTGCGTACTTCCGTTCCAAAAAAGCCAAGCTTTCAGAAGATGACAAAAAGCGCTTGCTCAAGAACCCGCTGCGCCTTCTCGACTCCAAAGACCCGGCTATTTTGGAATTGAAGGCAGAAGCTCCGCAGATTGTTGATTGGCTCGATGAAGAATCCAAAGCGCACTTTATGCGCGTACTGGAATTCCTCGATGAAGTCGGTGTTCCATATCAGCTCGATCCGTATCTCGTGCGCGGTCTCGACTACTACACCAAAACCGTTTTTGAATGGTACGCCAACTCCGATGATCAAGAACTCGCCCAGACGGCTCTTGGCGGAGGCGGTCGTTATGATGGTCTCGTGGAATCGCTTGGCGGCCGCGCGGCAACACCGGCAGCTGGCATGAGTCTCGGTCTCGACCGTATCGTCTCGCGCTTAAAGGAAAAGAACCCGCCGCCAGCCGAGCATCGCTTGCCGCATGTCGACGTCTTCTTGGCTCAGCTCGGTGAAATGGGCCGCAAGAAGTCGCTCGCGTTGTACGAGGAGTTCCGTGAAGCCGGAATCCCGGTCGGCGAAGCCTTTTCCAAAGCTAACATCAAGGCTCAGATGGAAATCGCCAACAAGCGCGGGGCCAAATGGGCGATCGTGATCGGTCAAAAGGAAGTGCTCGACGGTACCGTTCAAATCCGCGATATGGACGCCGGAAGCCAGGAAATCGTCGACGTGAAGAAGGTGGTGCATGAAATCAAGAAGAAGTTGGCCAACGGGACCAGCGGGGTTGACACTCCGGCTGCAACCATGTAGATTTCGCAAATCCTACAATAGAAAGGAGCGACCCTCATGGTAGAAGTTAAACGAAAAAAGAATGAAACGTTCGACGCCTTGCTCCGACGCTTCCAGCGCCGGTTCCAGTCTAGTGGCAAGCAAATCGAAAGCAAAAAGCGCCGTTTTCACGACGGTGGCAAGAACAAGAACCAGCGTCGCGATAGCGCTCTCCGCCGCGTCACAATGGGCGAGAAATACGAATATCTCTCCAAGACCGGACAGTTGAAGGAAGAGCCTAAGCGCAAGTACGGCCGCCGCTAAAATTCAAAACACTCCGCCTATGGCGGAGTGTTTTGTTTTTCTGCTATGATAGGCCACATCTATGACTGTTCTCGAACGCGTGGAAACGGACTTCAAGACCGCGATGAAATCCAAGGATGAGCTCGCCCTCTCGGTTATGCGGCTTGTGCGATCGGCGCTAAAAAACAAGCAGATTGAATTAGGTCGCGATCTCAAGGATGAGGATACGCACGCTGTTTTAAAAACGATGATCAAGCAATATCAAGACGCGCTCACGGATTTTCAGGCTGCCGGCCGCCAAGACTTGCTTGAACGTCAGCAGAAAGAGATTGATCTCATCGCCCAGTACCTACCTCCGTCATTGCCGGCGGAAGAGTTGGAGAAAATCGTCAGCGAGGCAGTGAAATCATCTGGTGCAACCGATATGGGCAAGGCAATGGGCGCTGCCATGAAGGCTGTTGCAGGTCGTGCCGACGGCAATGAAGTGCGTGCCATTGTCCAGCGTCAATTATCAGGGTAAGATGATGATGTTGGATCGATTCTTTTCCCATGCTTGAGAACGGATCCCGTGTAAGGACTTTGAAACAACGGTTAACTGCCGTGCGACCGCTTTTGTCGATGGCGGTTTTTACGTTTGTCGCCCTGCTTGGCTTGTCATTCGTTCTTCCGGTTTTTGCACAAACCTCGCAAGAGAATCTTGAAGTCATCGGAACCCAGGCCGGTATCGGTGGGGGAGCAGATCTTTTTACCATCATCGGCCGCATCATTAATGTCGCGCTCGGCTTTGTCGGCATCATTCTCCTCGGTCTCTTGCTCTACGCAGGTTACCTTTGGATGACGTCTGGCGGCGATTCGGCAAAAATTGAACAAGCAAAATCTTACATCCGTAATGCGATCATCGGGTTGATCATTATTGCGTCCTCCTTCGCAATCGTAAACTTTATTCTTGCTCAGCTCGCTGGTGTTACCGGTTTCGGCGGTACAGGTACCGGTCCGTTTGGCGGCGGTGGCTTTGGCTTTCCGGGTTCTGCTGGTTCTCTTGGTAGCGGCATCATCGAGACACATCTTCCACAGCGCGATGCAACCGGCGTTCCGCGTAACACGCCGATCGTTGTCACTTTTAAGGAACCGATTCGCGTCGACTCCTTCATCAAGGACTGGACCGAGGCGACTTCCGGCACAATCAACGGCCTAAACGACGACGCGATCAAGATCTATCCCACGAGTGATCGCAGCACGGCTCTGACCTCGGCTCAGGCAAGCGTCCGTTTTACCCCAGACCGCAAAACGTTTGTCATTCGTCCTGTTGAGTTGCTGGGCAACCCAACCAGCAACACCGACTACACCGTCGAGTTGCTCGGCGGAAGCTCCGGCATCGTTCTTGCTGACGGTACGCAGGCTTTTGGCGGTGCCTTCTCCGGCGGCTATCGTTGGCAATTCCAGGTCTCAACCGTTGTCGATAACACTCCGCCGCGTATCACGGCTGTTATTCCTTCCGATGGCGGTACATTTGCGCCAAACATCGTCGTTCAAATCAATTTCAATGAACCTGTCGATCCAACCGCCGCTGCCGGTGTATGGAACGGTACCGCAGGCTTTACCAATATCGAGGTCAACGCGACTCCTGCATCCGGTCCAGAGGTGCGCCCTTCCGGTGAATTCCGGATTAGCAATGGCTACCGCACCGTAGAATTTACAACCGATCTCGCTTGTGGAACCAACTCCTGCGGCAGTACGGTTTATTGTTTGCCAACGGACGCCTCGATCGCCGTGATCGCGAGAGCGCCAACATTGTCCGACACGCCCCCGCAAGCCTTCCTCTCAGGCTCCGGTTACGACGGTATCACCGACATGGTTGGAAACGCGCTCGATGGTAATGGCGACGGCGACGCCCAAGGCTCCGACGCCGACTCAACCCCGGGTAACGACAACTACGGCTGGTCCTTTGGTACACGTGGCGCGCCAAATCTTTCCGCCCCCCGTATTGAATCCACAGACCCAATTGCCGGTGATCTCATCGATTCAAGCAATCTTCCGCTCGATCGCAATCCAACAGCTGACTTTGATTCCGTCCTTCAATCATCCACGGTCAACTCGGACACGGTCGAGATTCAAACCAACGAACCTTCAAGCATGGCCGACACCTGGTGGTGGTCGCTTTCGCAAGATCCTCTGACTGAAACGGGTGCGCTAGCAGGGGTCGGCGACATCGCCACCAAAGGCCGTCTCACGATTGACCACCGTCTCTACTCGCCAGCTTCCTCCACTGCTCCCGGTGCCGTTCAGCCGACCTATCAGCCAATCGTTCACTCCGGCGTCCAGAACGTTTACCAGAACTGCTTCAATCCAGCCGCTTCCGACCGCTGCACCGCCGACTCAAGCGAACCAAATTGCTGTGACGGCGTCTCGCAAAGCGGCGTCTGTTCCGACCTCACCCCAACACCATGATCAAGCTCCGCTCCTTGGCCCTCGCCTTCCTGACGACCCTGTCACTCATGACTGGGTCGATGGCGTTTGTTCCAACCGTCGTCCATGCCCAAGTCGACGCCGGTTTGGCTGAGGTCGGCGGTACCATTGGTTTGAGTGCAACAGATCCGCGTGTCATCGCAGCACGCATCATCAACGTGACACTTGGCTTGCTGGCGATCATCATGCTCTGCCTCATCTTGTATGCAGGCTTTTTGTGGATGACGAGCGGCGGTAATGCAGAGCAAGTCGAGCGCGCCAAACTCATGATTCGTAACGCCATCATCGGCGTTGTTCTGATTTTGTCATCTTGGGCAATTGCAAGCTTCGTTATCAATTCACTTTTGAGTGCAACGGGCGGTGGTGGTGGGGGAGGAGGCGGCGGTGGACCTGGTGGCGGCGGTGTCTTGCCAGGCGGCGGCGGTTCCTCGGCATTCCAGGTTGTTTCGATTTCTCCGGGAGGCTCGGTACCGATCCGCAATATTGAAGTTCGCTTCATCCTTTCCCGTAACATCGACAGCACAACAGCAAACGCTAACATTCGTGTTTTGCGCGCTTCCGACTCGGCACCTGTTGCCGGAACGCTTACCGTAACAGGTCAAATCGCGACATTTGTTCCTAGTGCCGCATGTCCCGCTCCAAATGAAACGCGCAATTGTTTTGATGGCGATACGGAATTCATTACACAGATCGCTTCCGGTCTCCGCTCATCAACTGGTCAAACGATCTCTTGTGGAGGTTTTTCTCCTGTTTGTGAAGGACGCTTTACAACCGGCAACCTCGTCGATACGGCAGACCCAACAGCAGCAATCACCTCGCCATTTAATGGACAGAGTGTTCCGGCAGACGACCTCGTAATCGTTTCGCTCCAAGCTTCTGATGACGCAGGCGTTTCATTTATTGAAGCATTTGTTGGTAGCGATTCCATCGGCATCGGTGCGGCTCCGGGCTCTTCAACGGTGCGCGATATGACGGCCGACGTCGCCTGGGATACGGCTGGAATTGCTCCAGGTCCAATGTCGCTCCGCGCCACCGCGCATGATATCGACTCCAACACGGGAGACAGTGCAACGGTTTCCGTCATGGTTCGCCCTCTCCATTGTTTTAACGGCGCACGCGATGAAGATGAAACCGATATCGACTGCGGAGGTGCAAGCTGTGGTGCCTGTTCCGGTGGCGCGTGTACTAGTGGTTCCTAATGTGCGAGCGGCGTCTGCTCCGGTGGTGTTTGTGTAGAGCAGCCGATCATTTCCCGCATCACGCCTCCAGATGGACGTCCAGGCACCTTGGTAACGATTTCCGGTTCTAACTTTGGTAGCTCAACCGGCCAGATCATCTTTGCCGACGGCCAAGTCGCAACCGCTCCTGCCGCCTGTGTCGCCGCCGGTATCCCGACCTGGTCCCGTACGCAGGTTGTTGTCGCCGTTCCAGATGGTGCTGTTGACGGCCCAATCCAACTCATCAACGCAGCTGGTTTAAATGATATTTCCAACGATGATCGCGGTCCGCGCCTCGATCCATTTGATGTAAACGATGTTGCTCGCCCAGGTTTGTGTGCCGCTGATCCTAATAATGGTTTGGCGGGGGAGCGCACCGATCTCGTTGGTACAGGTCTCGGTGCTTCATCGGATCGCGTTTTCTTCAACGACCGAGAAATTTCTTCCTTCTTGTCATGGGCTGATGATCGTATCGCCCTCAATGCTCCGGTTATTTCTCCGGCAAGCTACGCCGTAACAGCTCGTTCTGGCGGAATCCTTTCCAACAGCGTTGCGTATCGTATTAATGAGCGCACGGTCACGGCTGGTCCGGAAATCGTCAGTCTCTCGCCAGATAACGGTCCTGTTAGCGAGTACGTAACGATTCAAGGCCGCAACTTCGGTTCACGCGTTGGTCGCGTGTACTTGCGTCGTGGCGCATCCGATGTCGCGATCGCTGACACGGATTTTCCTGCCGCCTGTTCCGTCGCGTTCTGGTCTGATACGACGATCACGGTCAAAGTTCCACGCACCATCCGTGCCGGTCTTGGCGATGAAGCCATGTCGCCTGGAACCTATCAGGTCGAGGTTGAGCGTCAGGACACGGTTCGCAGCAATACATTGCCTTTTGTCGTAAACACCGCAACACCTCGCCCAGGTATTTGTGCCATTGTTCCGGTCGCTGGCCCGGTTGATACGGAAGTCGCTTTGATCGGTGAGCGTTTTGGAGGTGATGGAACCGTCACATTCGCGGGCTCTGGCGCTACGCGCGTCCCATCCGTTGTAACCGCAGGGGATTGGACCTCATCGCGTGTCGACACGCGCGTACCAACAGCCGCGATCACAGGACAAGTGAATTTGAGTGTCTCCGGCCAATCATCAAACTCGGTAAATTTTGCCGTTCGTAACTGTAATGAAGATGCTTCCATCTGTTCCGTCGCCGGATCGGTTTGCTGCCGCAGCGGTGCCTGTTCGGATAGCAGCGGTGTTTGTCCAGCCTCCTCGCCATCAGCGATGTTCGCATGGCGTCTTTCAAGCGGTATTCTCCCGGTTAACCCGCGAGTCATTGAAGAGTGTAGTGATTTAAGACCGCCATCTCCGTCCCCATGGTCCGGCCGCACCGGTGGTGACAATGCATGTGTGAACTCGGATATCTACATTCGTTTCAACACGCCGCTCAATGCTTCAACCGTCACGATTTCCGGTGCGACAGCCAGCCTCGTCATTCGTCAATGTACCGCTGGTGGTGCAACGCCATGTACGACGACCGTACCTGTTTCACCAGCCGCCGGTTATCCGCAAATCGGTGAAAGCGACGGCCAAGGCTTCATTCGTTTCCGCTCCGCCGCTCTTTGGGATGGCGTCGCGACGTACCAAGTTATTTTGACGACCGGCATCCAGTCATCAACCAACGTTCCGATGCGAGAGAACGCGGATGATTGTGGCTCCGGCAATGCTTACTGTTTCACATTTACAACGCGTACGGCCGGAACATTGTGTGAAGTCGGTTCGATCAACGTCGTTCCATCACCTCATACCATGGACGATGTCGGTATCGATCAAGACTACAACGCCGTCCCTCGAGCCGCAGATGATGCCTGTATCGTCTTGCGTGGCGATGTCTACAACTGGTCTTGGACCACGAGCGATGGCCGCGCATCTGTTACGAATAACTCCGTCGCCGGCCGTGTCTCAGAAAATCAGGTTGTCACTTCCAACGCAGAAACCGGCGCTGATCCGGTCCGCGTAAACGCATCCACGGTCTCCGGCGGCCGCTCGGTCAATGGTCGCGGCGATCTCTTTATCCGTCTCGTTCCTCCAAAGATCGAGTCATACGGACCAAATTGTGATGAAGCTTGTTTGAACGCAGCAATTTGGGCTCGCTTCAACGTTCCGATGGATGCGGCTAGCGTCGACACCGATAATGTTATTTTGCGATTGTGTACCAATGAAAATTGTCGCACCTTTGAAGATACCGTCGATTTGAGCGCTTCACCGATCCGTCTAACTGCTCTCCCAGGCGCTCCGGCAGGCGATACATCTCTTCGTTATCTCGTGATTGAGCCGACACGTCCGGGTGCGGGTGGCGTTCCGGAAACGCTTTTGCAGCGCGGACGATTCTACAAGATGACGGTTTTGGGCGGCATGGGTTCCTTCCGCTCTCGCTCCGGTCTCCCGCTCACCGGCTTGAATGACCCGGAAGGCTTCTCATGGATTTTCCGTGTGAAGGATGGCGACAATGCCCGCTGTACCGTCGAGGCTGTCGTGATGGTTCCAGGAGAAAAGATCGAGACAACCGTTGGTGAACGTCAGTCATTCACGGCCACGCCTCGTTCCGGCGCCAACTCGTGTAACGCAGAAGGCGAGCCCCTGATCGTTGATCGCACCTTTGCTTGGTCGATTGAACAGACGCCAACCGTGTCCAAATTCGTAAACGGTGGCGATGGCTCTACCGTCGCCGATGGTCTTGTTGATACAAATCCTGCGATTGGTCCGGGTTGTTCAAATCGCTGCACACCGCGCGGAGCCGCTGGTCTCGATGGCCGCGTCGCTTCTTGTGGAAACCGCGTTGTTGAAACAACGGATGCCAACTACTGCCGCAACGCAGCCGGTAGCGGCGCATGTGCGACTTCGGGCGCTGGCGCTGTAGGCTGCCGCACGATTCACGGCGACGCCTGTCGTTTACTGCCTCCGGGTTCACGAGGCGGAGAAGAGTGTGATGATGGTTCGCCATCCGCAAGCTGTAACTCAAGCTGTTTGTGGCGTCCTCTTGTCGGTGGAAGCTGTGGCAACGGTCTTCTTGATCGCGGTGAACAATGTGATCCTGGCGCGGCATCCTCAACCACGCCTGGTTGTTTCAGCGACTGTCAGCTTCTTGGTTCAAGCGAAGGCGGCTCAACCTGTGGAAACAATTCCATTGGCGATGGTGAAGCTTGTGACGACGGCAACACCGCAAACGGCGACGGCTGCAGCTCGATCTGTCTCCACGAGGGTTCTTCAGCTGTGCTCGCACTTTGTGGTAACGGTACGGTTGAGCCAGGCGAAACTTGTGACCGCGTCGGCGGCGTATTCCCGGCTGGCTGCGACACGACAACGTGTTTGAGAACTGGTACGTCAGCATGCTCGGGTTCTGGTGCTGGTAACTGCTGTGGCAACGGCTCTATCGGAGCAGGGGAGGATTGTGACGACGGCAATCGCAACCAGGGTGACGGCTGTAGCGCAACCTGTCTCGCGGAAGGCTCGTCTCCAGACTACGGAACCCCTTCATTCTGCGGCGACGGCGTCACGGGTCCGGGTGAAATCAACTCTTGTGAAGTCGCTTCTGGCGATGGTTTGCCGGACGCGCTCCAGCTCGCAGAAATTGTTGGTGATCGTGAACCGGATACCGATGGCCGCATGCTCTCCACCGTCCGCGCTGTCTACGATGACAAGACGGGCAATGCAACGTACGGCTTGCAGTGTGGATTCACACAAGAATCATCTTGTCCTGCCGGAACCGGCCTCGACGATCACGGCTGCTGCGCCCCTCGTCCCACCGTTGTTTCGCAATATCCGCCAGCCCTTCCGACCGGCACGGGTATCTGCCGCAACGCGCTCATCACCGCTAATTTCAACACACGTCTCGACGAAGGTTCGGTACGCGCCAACTTTGTCGTGGCTGAACGTATCGTTGGCGCAGCAGCGGTCTGTCCCGCAGGCACAACCACGACCGTCATGCAGATCGATACAACCGGCCTGCCATGGTGGCAGAAGGCTTGGGTGAATTTCATCTCGATGTTCAACGCTCAGCCAGCCAACGCCGATGTCTTCTGTGTCGGAGAAGTGCGCGGCCGCCTCAACATCGATTCCAGTAATACGAGCACGGGTTCTATCGTAACGTTCTCGCTTGAGCGTGCACTCAAGCCAAATACGGAATACCGCATCACCTTCCGCGGCGACAATGACTTGCTCGATAATCCGGCCGTTAGGGATGGTGTCCGCACCTTCCGTGGCGTCGTATCCAACGGCCCGATCCAGTGGAATTTCCGCACAGGCGCAAACATCTGTACCGTTTCCTCTATCGATGTCCGCGATCTAAGCACGGAGCATCCAAACTTGTACGTCGCTCCAGCGGAAGAGCATCCATACACGGCTGTTCCGGTTTCTTTGCAGGATGGACGCAACGTCCCGCTCTCAACGGTCGCAGAATATGACTGGACTTGGGATCTCTGGAACACATCCGATGACACGATTCTCGGTGTAACCCCGGGTGCTGATCCTGTCCGCGCAACCGGTGCCGCCCGTAACAAAAACGGTACGGCGTATGTCTCAACAGGCATCCGTATCACGCACGATGAAATCACGGTTCCGTCGTCAACGAATCGTATTATTCGCGGCAGTGAACTCGCGACCGTGCTTTTGTGTGAAAATCCGTGGCCAGCACGCACCGTCGCACCATTCTCGGACAGTCTTGATTCCGATTCGCTTGCTCTCTACGAACCAACATTTGCCGCAAGCGGTGTCTACTACAACTTCTCGACGCTCTACTGCCGCGACAAAAACGCTGCCGGTACAGCGGATGATCTTCCAGCGATGGATGTCGCGGGTGTGGCTCCGTCTCCGGTTGACGCTGGTCTCGGAATTCTTCGCCAATATCTCTTTACCTTCAATGAACCATCTCTCCGCGGCGATGGTATCGGTATCCGTATCGTTGCCAACCCACTTCACCAGTCGCCATCTGCTTGGTACGCCTCCAAGGGTTTCTCCGGTTCGCCAAAAGCGATCACGGTCGATGGTTACGAAGCGGTTCAAGATGGCAACACGGTCTACATCGGCGCTGTAAACACGACAGGTCTCGCTTCCGGCGATATTTATCCAAATATTTACGTTATCTCCCGCAATCCGGACGCACAGCCAGAAACGATCGATATTTTTGATCAGATGGTCAAGAATTTTGTCCTGAACGTAAACCTGCAAGAAGATTCGCAGAACGCCTGTGTTTACGCTTTGGCCGATGGCGCTCGTGTAGCCGGTGAGTCATTCCGCGGTGCCGATGGTCGTTCTGTTGCCTGTACGGCAGATTGGGAATGTCTCAATCAGAACCGTAATCTCCGCTGTGCCAGCTTCAAGACCAAGATGCAGCGCGACATCAAGCGCATCGCCGACTTCCAGCGCATGAGCGACTCGCTTGAGTCCGTCAAAGAACGCACAAGCAAATATCCTGATCTTCAGACCGGTTCCTTCTTGCAGACCATGAGCAACAGCCGTTGGCCGAGCTGGCAGGGCGCCTTCACCGCCGAGCTTGGTACAACGCCTCCGGCAGATCCGGTCAACCGTTTCTTAACTTGTGGTATTTGTGCAACGGGCGGTGCTCCTTGTATGGAGATCTGAACCAGCACTCGGTATCCCGCATCTATCAATACCGCGCATTGAACGCTGGTCAGCGCTATGAGCTTTCCACGGAATTGGAGGGTCCGTCTGCTGACCGCTATCGACCGCGCCTTCTTTCGGAAATCCGCCGCTGTACCAACATCGATTCCGTTTGTAATGTCGATTCCGACTGTACGGTCCCAGGTCCTGGCGGCCCTCCGCTTTCAACGGGTAGCTGTGTCGCAACAGGCGGTAGCTGGAGATATGGCGGATTGTGTGACGGCAGCTCATTCGGCAACGATTCCATCTGTGGTAACGGCGTCATCGGTCCTGGTGAAATTTGTGAAGTAGGCGATACGCGCCCGGCCGCTTGTTCCACAGCCGCTGTTCCAAGCGGAACCAAGCTCCAAGTCTGTGATCGCTGTACGTCTTTCGTCGACTCGCCTTCAAGTATCTGTGTCGCCAACGCGCTCTGTGGAAACGGCCGTCTCGACCGCAACCAGTGTTTGGGTGGCGCCGGCTTCCGCTATGGCCAAGCTTGTAACACGCCGGGTTCAGCAGAGGAGTGTCGCGATCCTCGCGATGCCGCATCTTCCAGTATCGTTTGTACGGCGCTCGCTGTCCCAGAAACCTGTGACGATGGAGCTTTGAACGGAACCTACGGCCGCTGCAACCGCACCTGTACCGGCTTTGATGCCTACTGCGGTGATGGTCGTCTCTCGCCAGGCGAATCCTGCGATCAAGGTGCTTCCAACGGCCAGTACTGTGCCCCTGGAACCTGTTCGCCGGCTTCAACGTGCAGCATCGACTGCCGCGGACCAGCTCCCTACTGTGGCGATGGCTCGATCACCGCTCCAAATGAACAGTGTGATGGAAACACACAGGCTTCCAATAAAGCCCTCTGTATCGACGGACCAAATCGCTTCTCGCCATGTGACACCAACGCCGACTGTGGCGCCGGCTTCACTTGTGGCGGCTCTGGTGCTGGAGCGTTGCTTGCCTGTACCGGAACACTTGGACTTTGTTCCAACGACATGAATGGAAATAGCTTGCTCGACGACAGCTGTACGACCAACGCTGACTGTCTCCTCACCGTTCCGACACGCGATGAAGGGTCCTGTATTCAATACCCAACACAGCGCGTCCGTTCCTGTAAGAGTGATACCACTCTAGCCGATGCCTGTTCATTCAATGACTGGTCAGCATGTCAGCCAATCGGTTCCTGTGGCGATGGCCGCGTCGATCCGGCAGAGGAGTGTGATGATGGTAACCGCAACAACACCGATTCTTGCACGAGCTTGTGTAAGCGCAATATCTGCGGCGACAACTTTGTAAACGTTGGAACAGAAGAATGTGATAATGGCCCAAGAAACGGCACGCTCTCATGTGATGCCGACTACGGATCGACCTGTCTCTCTTGTTCCGCAACGTGCCGCCAAGTTGCTAGTTCCGGTGGATTCTGCGGTAACGCCGTAAAAGAAGGTCCTGAACAGTGTGATCGCACAGACTTTGATGGAGACCCGGCAACGACAAATGATCCGACGCCTTCTTGTCGCGAGCTCGGCTACGACTATGCGAGAGAGGTCTCTTGCGCGCACTATCCGTATATTCGAGACACGCGAACGGGTGAAATTGTCTGCGTAAACCGTAATGCCACCTCTATCTCTGATATCGGTTTGTGTCGATTCAGCATCACAACGGATACGGAATCGGTTCCGGGAAGCTTGACGCGCGCTGCGCTCCCTGCGATCGGCGCAGAAGCGGCTTGTATGCCTAACGCGAGCACTTGTGCTCCAGGCACCTTGTGCGCAACACCTCATGATCCGCGAGGTGATCAAGTAAGTTGTAATACGGGTTGTGGATTCAACGGTTGTGCTCGATGCAGCGAGGAAGAGGGTGACGGCGAAATTACGGCCCAAGTTTTCGACGCCATCTACTCCAACCAGCCAGTTCCAAACGCTCGCGTAACGCTCTACAGCCGAGGCGTTCGCATCGGTGAGACCTATACAGGCTCAGACGGAACATTCAGATTCAACAACATCAACCGTGTCGCAGCCTGTTCTCAGTACCGCATCGTCGTCGACTACTATCAGGATAATCCGTGTACGGGTAATGCATCAGGTCGCCCAGAGTGTAGAGGTCAGATTTGGCCCTCAGGTTTGACAGCTCCAGATGAGGCTCGTAACGGCGGTTACTGGCCATTTGAGTCGCAGACATTCGGATATAATAACTTCTTGTCGCGCGGTATCAATGACACGGAGGGCAAAATCTATCTCGCCCCCCGCGTTGGCCGCGATGAGACGCTCGTCATCCAGACATGGAACGGTGAATTGCCGCCAGGCGGATTCACCGATGCGCATGTGACATTGCCTACGGCGATGGCACCAACGCGCGACATCTACTATGGCGGCCCAGGAAATCCGGATATTGATGGCGCAAACCCACATGGCTTCCTCGCCTGTTTCCACAGTGATGGATCAGTAGGCTGCGGCAGCTTTGATGTCTCTCCTCAAACCATTAAGTACAAACGTGGAACTTGGGCGCTAACCGGCCGCTACGGATATTATTTGGTCGATTGGTCCCCGACCATCACGCCCAGCATTCCTTCCTACCAATATTTTGAGAGTGTCTCGACGACGGTGCGCATCGTAACGGAAGATCGCCTTTTCGTTGTGAAGCCTCCGACAAGTGTTCCGACCGATGCCGGATGTTCGGATGAGCCGCTGGACCGCAAGGGTAAATATTGGCACGTGTTCTCACAGGAGGCCGGTAGCGGAGCTATCACGATCCCTGGCGCTGGCAGAGGCTTGCTGCTGTGTAATGGTTCTCATCAATACGGAGACACCTTCCCAGGGGAAGGCGTACCATTGCCTGGCCCGGTTCAAAGCCCAGGATCCTAATGTATGGAACGAAAACAACTCATTATTATCGGTTCGATCCTCAGCGGCATAGCCGTTGTCGGTCTTATTATTCTTGTCGTGCTTCTTCGCATCCGAGCTACCGCGGATCTGCAGCCGATCACGACGATCAACACGCCTTCTGGTCCTGCGGTCCTCGTACCGGTTGGAAATGGTCAAATGAATGCAGAGCGTTCGCGGTTGGCAGAACAGGAGCTTGAGCGCATAGCAGCAATGCCAAAAGATACCGACGGTGACGGCTTGAGCGATGATCAAGAAGCGCAGCTTGGATCTAACCCGGCAGAAGGGGATACGGATGGCGACGGGTATAATGACGCGGAAGAAGTAAACGTTCTTAAATCAAATCCAACGCAGGCGGATGCAGGGGCGGTGGAAAAGAGAATTGAAGAAACGAATCGCCGTCTCTCTACGGTCTCATCAACGAGATCCGTGACCTCCTCGCCAACAACACCGTCTCAGCCCGAGGCGCCAGCGGCAGCAACTCCAAGTCCCGACGCCGACGGCGATGGCCTCACGATAGAACAGGAAAGAAATGTCGGTACGGATCCAAACAATGCTGATACGGATGGAGACGGACTCACGGATCGCCAAGAAGTTGAAACCTATAAAACCGACCCGCTCCGTGCCGACAGTGACAATGACACCTTTAAAGACGGTAGCGAGGTACAATCAGGGTATAATCCGCTTGGTCCAGGCCGCTGCGCTCGCGAGACATGTATTCCCTGATCCCTGACCACCGATCACTGACACCTGCCCTATGAACCCTCCTGCAAATCTTCCATTTGAACCGCTGACGCCTCCTCCGGCTCGGGCTAGCTCTTCTGTTCCGCCGCCCCCGCCAACACCGCCCACGGCTCCGCCTTTAGCACCGCCAATTGTGCCTTCCGCTCCTGCTCCAGTACCTGCGCCCAAGCCGGGCGTAGCAGAGCCAGAGGATATTTTCTCCAACATGGAGAAGCCGGGTAGTTCTGGTATGGGCGCACGTCCGTCAGCACCGCTTGCGCCAGAGATCGTCCACCATGTTTCTTACGGAAGAATTTTTGCAATCATCGTCGTTGTTCTGCTTGTTGTCGCTGGTGCGGGATTCGCCTTTTGGTGGTTCGTGATTCGTACGCCGGTAACTCCGCCCGTGATCACGCCGCCAACACGACCATCAACAACGACAACGCCGACGCCACAGCCAACAACACCTACGCCGGTTCCTTCCGCACCTGCATCTGCGCCAGCCGTAACACCAACACCTGAACCAACGCCGATCCTTCCTCCAGTCACAACTCCTCCAGACGGCGTCAGTATCCCTCTTCCGACCAGTGTTACCAATGATCCGCCGCCAGTCGATGAAGTTCCCACAACCACGATGCAGGCAGAAGCTGATGCGGATGGAGACGGATTATCCGATCGTCGTGAAACCGAGCTTGGTCTCGATCCGGCAAAACCAGATTCAGATGTAGACGGAGCGAGTGATGGCGATGAGGTCATGAAGTATGGCACGAATCCTCTAAACCGCGACACCGACCGCGATACCTACGATGACGGAGCAGAAATCAAGAACGGCTACAATCCTCGTGGAGAAGGTAAATGCTCCAAGCCTGACTGCACACTCTAAACTATGTTGCCCCCTCCGCCTCCAGGCGCTCCCGCTCAACAGCCGCCAACATCCGGTCCTGCTAATGCAGGACCGGAGATTGTCGTGATGCCAGAAAAATACTATGGCATGGCTTTGAAGATGGAGGGAAAGACGCAAGCCGAGATGGAAAAGTCGGCCCTACCAAAACCGGTTGTTCCACCGCCTGCCAAAGCCCCGATGCCTGGTCCGCTGCCAAAGCGCCCGATCTGGCCTTTTGTTGTACTCATCATCATCCTTTTGCTCTTGGTTGTAGGCGGCTTTGTCTGGTTCAACCGCGACCTGTTGTTCAAGCCGCCCACACAGCCAGTTGTTACACCTCCGGTGGTCGTTCGTACGCCTCCTAACGCCGCCTCTAACCTCACAGCGTCGATCGCTAGCGGCACAACCGCCGTGGCCTTGGCATGGATTGATACAGCTGGCGATGAGACGGGCTATCGATTAGAGCGCCGAGAAACAGCTGCTACCTATGTTCCGGTCACCAACCTTCCTTCTAATAGCACGAGCTTCCTCGACGTAAGCGTTCAAGCTGGTCGATCCTATTCCTATCGTGTGATCGCGATCGGCGCAGGCGGAGAGTCATCGCCATCAAACGAAGCAAATGTCGATGTTGCCTCCACGATCCCTGCCCCGGTTGTGCCAAGCTTGCCGCCTGGCGGCCTCGATTCCGACTCGGATGGTTTGTCTGATATTGAAGAAACGGTCTTCGGCACCGACTCACGCGTTCCAGACACCGACCGCGACGGCTTCCTCGATGGTAACGAAGTGTTTCATCTCTATAACCCAGGTGCCACCGCCCCTGTCCGTTTGGTCGACTCCGGCCTCGTGACGCCATTCGTTTCTCCAGCTGGCTGGTCGATCTTTGTACCAAAGGGTTGGACCTCAAGTCTCGATGCAACGGACGGATCCAGGGCAACGGTTCGCTCCGGTCAAGGTGAAACGTATCGCATCGAGCTTGTCGACAATGCTCAGGGTCAATCGCTGCTTGAATGGTATTTGGCGGCCAATCCGGGTGTTCCATCCACGGGTCCGCGCGCGATTACGACAAAGGGAGGTTTGGAAGGTTTGCTTGGCGCAGATCGTCTCGATGCGTTCTTTGCCTGGGACGGAAAAGTCTTCAAGATCGTCTACGATAACGGCACCAAACCTTTCATCAACTTCCGAACGAGTTTTGAAATGATGCTGAACTCCTTGCGCTTAAGCGGTGCTCCGGTTTTAAGTCCGGAAATCGTAAACGCGGCACTTCAAGGACCAGGTGACTTTATTTCAACAACCTCGTCGGCAACTTCGACGACCCAGACGCCATGATCGTTATCGAACTCGCCAATCGTTTACCGGCTATGTTGAAACCGGCAGACATGCGCAAATTAGAAAAAGAACTCGCGCGTGTTTTGCGTACGCGTTCCAAAAAAGTGGCAAGCTTGTCGTTCGTCACGGAATTGGCGATGCAAAAATTAAACAAAACATTCCGTCACATGAATAAGCCGACGGATGTTCTTTCGTTTTCCCCAGCCCCTGCCCCTACTGAAAACCGACACCTGAAAACGGAGCACTACCTCGGCGACATCGTCGTGTGTGTTCCGTATGCAAAACGCGAAGCCGCTCGCCGCGGAATGACGCTTCGTGAAGAGCTGCTGCGTTTAATCGCTCACGGAGTTTTGCATTTGTCAGGATTTGACCATGCAACAGCCAAAGAAGAGGAAAAAATGTTTGGCTTGCAAGAGCGCGTCGTGGACGCAATCATATCCGTATGAGCGCCTTAAAGTCTTTGGCCCGTAGTTTTGGCCATGCCTTCCGTGGCCTCGCCCTCGCTTTCCGTAGCGAGCGCAGTTTTCGACTCCAGGTCGTAGCTGCTTTTGTGGTTATGGTGGTCTTATTCGTTCTTCCGCTTGACCTTTGGGAACGAGCAATTCTTTTGCTTGTGACGATGTTCGTCCTGGTGCTAGAATTGCTCAACAGTAGCTTGGAGCGTCTTGTTGATCTCGCAAAACCTCGGTTGCATGAATATGCCGGTGACATCAAAGATTTGATGGCCGGAAGCGTGCTCTTGGCCGCCATGTTTGCCCTGGTCCTTGGTTTGTTGATTCTTGGTCCAAAACTCGCTGATATCGCCATGCGCTTATGAAGGACCGCATTCTCGCCGGCATCGACCTAGGAAGCTCCGCCATTCGTTTGGCGGTTGGCCAAGTTGTTGTTGGTCAGGATAAGCGCGAGACGATCAATTTGATTGGTGCGGTAGAAGTTCCATCCGCCGGTATCTCCAAAGGCGCTATCAAATCTTTGGACGATGCAACCGCCGCCGTTTCCGCCTGTCTCGATCGCGTCGAGCGCCAAATCGGCGTTCCGATCAACGATGCCTATATCGGAATCGGGGGAGTTCATGTTCATGCGAAGACAGTTAAAGGCGTTGTTGGTGTTTCACGACCAGATTCTGAGATTCGTGAAGAGGACCAGGCACGCGTGCTCGACATGGCATCAGCCAATGCGAACCCGGCTAATTTTGAAATACTTCATCGTATCCCTCAACGCTTTACGGTCGATGATCAGCCAGGGGTCCGCAACCCGGTCGGCATGCAAGGCGTGCGTCTGGAAGCAGAAGTCTGTTTGATCCAGGGGCTATCAAGCCATGTCAAAAACCTGACGCAAGCCGTCATGCGCACCAATGTCGATGTAAGCGGCCTTGTTTTTTCGCCGCTCGCCGCCGCTGATGCTGTCGTGACCTCGCGTCAGCGCGAGCTAGGTGTTGTTCTCGTAAACATCGGTGCATCCACGACATCGGTAGCTGTTTTTGAGGACGGTGAACTACTCCACGCTTCCGTTATCCCAATCGGCGCAGATCATATTACAAACGATATTGCTATTGGTTTGCGTACATCGCTTGATGTCGCGGAAGCAGCTAAGCGTTCTTTTGTAAGCGCTATTCCAGAAGGGGTAAATCAATATGACATGGTCGATCTCCGCGAGATCGGCGCTGCAGAAGCAGAATTGGTAAGCCCGCGCTTCATGTCGGAAATTGCACAGGCTCGTGTAGAAGAATTATTTGAAAAAGTAGAAGCAGAACTTCGTAAAATTGAGCGCTCAGGTTTGCTTCCAGCTGGCGCGATTCTGACCGGCGGCGGCTCCAAGCTCCGCGGTATGGTTGAGATGGCCCGTACGACACTGCGCCTACCGGCTTCATTGTCGCCGGCTCCACAGATCTCATCGCCGCTCGGCGAGGTGTTGCATGACCCGGCTTTTTCAACAGCGATCGGTTTGCTTTTATACGGATTTGAAGACGAGCGAGACCCGGCAGGCTCCGGACGCATGGGTGGCTTGCAAGCGGGAGATCAATGGCTGAAGAAAGCAACCAATCCTCTCAAGAAGATTTTCAAATCGTTCATCCCGTAGGGAGGCTATGGTCACGCAGCATAGTCACGCATCATAATGCCCAGTCTTTTGCGGCTGATGATTATGTTGCGTGATTATGGAGTCTTGACACAATGGTTTGCCCTCATGATGCATAGAGCGTATTGTCATCGGGTAAAGAACATTTTTTGTGTCAACGTAGAGGAAATTGAACCATCGATGTACTCAAATATATGGCTGAAGTCAAACCTGATATCGAAACATTTGCGAAGATCAAAGTCATCGGAGTCGGTGGCTCTGGTGGTTCTTCTGTCGATCGCATGATCGCTTCCAAAATTCGCGGCGTCGAGTTTGTCGCCATGAATACGGATGTTCAAGCACTCCACAAATCACAAGCAACGTTAAAAGTACATCTTGGTAAAACGGTCACGCGCGGTTTGGGGGCAGGCATGAACCCCGAAGTCGGGCAGCGTGCCGCAGAGGAGAGCGCGGATGAAATTCGCGAGCTTCTCAAAGGCACGGACATGGTTTTTGTAACTTGCGGACTTGGAGGCGGAACCGGAACAGGCGCAGGCCCTGTTGTTGCCGCGATCGCAAAAGAAGTAGGCGCGCTCACGGTTGCTGTTGTTACCAAGCCATTTGCTTTTGAAGGTGCTCAGCGCCGCGCAATTGCGGAGCAAGGTTTTGAAAAACTCGTCGGACAAGTCGATGCCATCATTACGATTCCGAACGATCGCATTTTGCAGATCATCGACCGGAAGACTTCTTTGGTTGAAGCCTTTGAAACCGTCGACGACGTTCTTCGTCAAGGTGTTCAGGGTATTTCCGAGGCGATCACCGTTCCAGGTTTGATTAACGTCGACTTTGCCGACGTGCGCACTGTCATGGCTGGTCGCGGCTCCGCTCTCATGGGTATTGGTCGCGGACATGGCGATAACCGCGCGATCGACGCCGCCAAAGCTGCTGTCGCATCGCCGCTTCTTGAAGTCTCGATGGACGGCGCCAAAGCCGTGCTCTTCATTGTCACCGGCGGTTCCAACCTCGCAATGCAGGATGTTACGGAGGCGGCCAAGATTATCAGCCAGGCCGCAGATCCAAATGTCGCCATGATCTGGGGCACGATTCTTGATGAGAGCATGAAGGATGAAATCAAGATTACGGTCATCGCCACTGGCTTTGAAAAGAATTCCGTTTCTGCCAAACCAGCCAAAGTAAATTTCGCTCCTGCTCCAACGCCGGCCCCAGCTCAAGCGCCCGCTCCGGCCAAACCGAACCCAGCGCCGATGTCGCAGCAACAGCCGCGCTCTTACGTTAATGAAGCGCCTCCAGCGGAGCCATTGAACCGCATGCCGATCCAGAATCCGCGCCCAGCCGCAAATCAGCAGGGCGGAGGATTCTTCTCCAACATGCTGAACTCATTTGGTAATCAGCCAAATGAAGCAGAGGCGCAGCGACAGCCGGAAATCGCAGAAGAAGCTCCGGCCCCGGCACCAGCACCAGCGCCACGCCAGATGGCTCCGGCCCCAGCTCCTGCTGCCCAGCAGCCGCATGTAAGCCAACCGGTTTACGCGCCGATGAATCCGCGTCCGGTACAAGCGCCTCAGTCAGCTCCGGCGCCTAAAAAAGCAGCCAGCGAGGATGATGAATTGGAAATCCCGGCTTTCATCCGCAAGAAGATGATGTAGGATGGGGCTATGCATTGCCCTGTCTGCAACGATCCGGAAACGCGTGTCTTAGACACGCGTCTTTCGCAAGACGGAACTTCCATTCGCCGTCGCCGCCAATGCGATCATTGTGAATATCGATTCTCCACGCTGGAAGAAATCGAATTATTGAATATCACGATCGTCAAACGCGACGGCTCGCGCGAAGTCTACGATCGCGACAAGATGGAACGCGGCCTAAGACGCGCCTTGGAAAAGCGTCCGCACACCGCCTCCGACTTCCGTGGACTCGTCCACGCGATCGAGCGCGATCTCCAGCGTATCGACTCGACGGAAATCCGCAGCCAGTCCATCGGAGAGGTGGTGATGGATAATCTCAAAACCTTCGACAAAGTCGCTTATATCCGTTTTGCCTCGGTTTATCGCAGTTTTGAGGACGTAGACACCTTTCAGGCTGAGCTGGATCGACTTCGTGCAAGCAAAGGAAAGTCGCGCAAATCCGGTAGCAAGAAATAAACAGAATATTCAGGTATAATACCGGATATGCAGCCTCGCTTGCTATCCGGTCTTTTATTGGTTGCTACCATCTGTACTAGCTTTGTCTCTGGTGCGGCTGGTGGCTATTTTGTTATCACGCAGCTCGGAGAGCGTGGCGAGGGAATTCCGATCCCGCTATCTAGCATCCCATCTGTTTCTTCGGAGCCGGTTGCTGATCTCGTGGATCGCGTCATGCCCTCCGTCGTTTCCATCGATATCTTGTCCAAGGAAGAAGGCGAAGATCCGTTTGGTGATCGCTGGATCAATGCGCGAGGCCGCGAGCAGATCGCCGGAGGATCGGGATTCTTTATTTCAACGGACGGCCTCATCGTTACCAATCGTCATGTACTCGATGGAAAAGATGTTGAGTATGAAATCGTCACAAACGACGGAAGAACATATCCCGCAGAAGTTCTGGCAATCGACTCTGTACTTGATCTTGCTGTTCTGAAGGTTGAAGGTACAAATTTTCCAGCGCTTGAGCTCGGCGATAGCGATACGGTCCGGCCTGGCCAATCCGTCATCGCCATCGGCAACACGCTCGCAGAATTCCAGAACTCTGTAACGATGGGAATTGTTTCCGGAGTGAACCGTCGTCTCTGGGCGGGTGACGATGAAGCAACGGCAGAAATTTTGGAAGAAGCTATTCAAACCGATGCCCCGATTAACCTCGGAAATTCCGGAGGTCCATTGATCGACCTCCAAGGCCGCGTCATCGGTATCAATACAGCGGTTGGCGAAGCGCAGTCTCTTGGTTTTGCCCTGCCGGCAAATGCTGTCCGCCGTGCCGTTGATTCCGTTCGCCAATTTGGCCGTATTGTCCGTCCATGGATTGGCATTCGTTATGATATGGAAGTCGAGGGTGCGCGTATTGCCGAGGGAACACGCAGCGAGCCAGCTGTGCTCGTCGACTCTCCTGCAGAAAAGGCCGGCTTAAAGCCAGGTGATCTAATCACTTCTTTTGCAGGAGAAAAACTCGATGTCGATCATCCGCTTGCAGGACGTATGGCCAAGTTTAATCCAGGAGATGTCGTAACGCTTGTCGTCGAGCGCGGTGAAGAAACCCTGAATATCCAGCTCACGCTCGGCGATCGGGCAAGTATTGAATAATATGGTTAATAAACATACAAAAATTGTTTGCACGATCGGTCCCGCTTCCGACACCGTCGACTCACTCGTGAAGCTGGTTGAAGCGGGAATGAATGTTTGCCGTCTCAATTTTTCACATGGTACGCATGAGCAGCACGCGGAGCTCATCAAGCGCATCCGTGAAGCCTCGGAGAAAACAGGTGAACCACTCTGTATCCTTCAGGATCTCCAAGGGCCAAAAATTCGCGTAGGTGAACTGCCAGAGGCTGGTGTCGAGCTCGTCGCCGGAAAACCGATTATCTTTACTTCCGGAGACGGCGAAATTCCAAAGAAGATTCCTGTCACATACCCAAACCTCCACGAAGACGTAAAAAAAGGTCAGCGTCTACTGCTCGACGACGGTCTGCTTGAGGTCGTTGTAAAATCCGTAAAAGGGGAGGATGTAAACTGCGAAGTAATTACAGGTGGCACGCTCAAATCCCACAAGGGCCTGAACCTTCCGGAAACCGATACGCAAATCTCGGCCATCACAACCAAGGATGAAGAGGACATCGCCTTTGGCGTCTTGCAGGGCGTCGACTGGATCGCGCTTTCATTTGTTCGTAAACCAGAAGATGTTCAGGAGTTGCGCAAGCTCATCGGAGATCCGGGAATTAAAGTCATTGCCAAAATTGAGAAGCCAGAAGCCGTCGCCAACATGGATGCGATTATCGCAGAGGTCGACGGTATCATGGTTGCGCGCGGCGATCTTGGTATTGAGATGCCGGCTGAAAAAGTTCCTGTCATTCAAAAAGAGCTGATTGCCAAATGTCGATTAGCCGGCAAGCCCGTCATCGTCGCAACACAAATGCTCGATTCGATGATCAAGAATCCGCGAGCCACGCGCGCAGAAATTTCCGATATCGCCAACGCGGTCATCGACCACGCCGACGCAACCATGCTTTCTGGAGAAACCGCTAGCGGCGCCCATCCGCTTGAGGCGGTAAAAACCATGACAGCAACGATCATGGAAACCGAGAAAAGTAAGTATGACGACATCACGCCGGAAATGCGCCGTACCGAGGAATCAGAAGTCGCGATGACCAATATCGCCTCGATTCTTGGCCGTGCAAGCAATGCAAAAGCGATTGTCGTCGCCTCGCTCACAGGAGATTCTGCGCGCCTTGTTTCTCGCGAGCGTCCGGATCAACCGATTTACGTCATGACTACCTCGGATCGTGTTGTTCGTCAGCTGAATGTTTCCTGGGGTGTTCGTGGTTATGTTGTCGCAAAAGCAGATTCTGTTCCAAAACTGATTGAAGAGAGCCTGGAAATTCTCAAAACAAATAAGCTCGCTGCCTCCGGCGATGAAGTTGTGATCGTAGCAGGGGAGCCGCTCGGAGAATCCGGATCAGTGAATTTGGTCGAGCTGCGTAAAATCTAATCCCATTCCCGAATCCGTTTTGAATAATCTGGTAGATCGCCAATTTCTTGCGATCGTTCTGTAACACGGTATTTTTTGCGTGCCTCATCAAGTGGTAGATCCGTATCAAGTAGTCCGTGCTTCAGCGCAAAGGCATCCGCATAACCCGTGACATAAGCTTCCCAAGCCGTATTTGGAATCCGGTTCGGCGTCACGCGATTCACATGCCAAGCAATGCGCGAGGTGCAATTATCCGTAACCGTGTTGTACCACTGCGGCTTTTCCGCCAAACGATTCATTTCCTGCAAAATATCAGCCAAGAGCAATCGTCCTTTTTCCGGCGTTGTCCGTACCGGATAAACATACAAATCATCTTTGCGGATATTGGCGCGCACAAGTAATGCATCTCGTTCATCAGCCGCGATATACATCAATGGATATGTTCGCAGCAGCCCAAGCGAGAGGCGATATTTTTGACCCTTAACCTTTCGCGCCTCGATCGAGATGCTCAAATAATCGCCATTGGAGAACTCAAAAGAAAGAAAGGTATGCGCAGCAACACTGATCTCTTTAAACGGCTCGCTCACATACCAGACCTTGGAAACCTTGGAGAGATCATAGGTTTTATCGTAATACCCCGGAACAAGATCCGCCTCTTCCTCGCTGCCTTTGTATTGAAAGTTCCGCACATTTTTTACCGTAACCAGATCGCCATGAAACTCCGCCGTCGACAAGCGGGATAGGGGAGTTTGCCAGTTGCCTTCCGTCGGAACTTGTTTGGTTGCCTGCCAAATAAGAAAAATCGCTACCGTTATGCCTATAATGACAAGAATATAGCGCAGGAAGAATCGTATTTTTGCCCAATGCATAGATAGGGATAAGCGTAGCACATTGTCACCTTGTCGGATCGCAGAGCGTCGGTTAATCTATGTCTTCCGTACCTTTGAAAGGAGTGTGGGTAATGGATGGAGAACGAGTGTGGGAACATTTTCTGACCATTGAAGGCGAGCCGCTCGTGAAACAGGAGACGGATGAAGTCATCCTCTTTGCGGAAGGCGACAAGACGATGGCCGTGTTCTGGCGGAAGCGGCAGGACCGTCTGATCGTGGTCCCGAAACATCAGGGAACCGCGATGCGTCCGCTCAACAGCTTTGTGAACTTGTATCTCTCGGAAGAGGGGTCCGAGACCACCGGCTTTCAGTTGGACTTGTTCTCCCGTGCTTCGCTGCATGTCTGGAGAATGCTCGGTCGTGAAAAAACCGAGCGCGTCTTTCTGAGCGAGATCCTCTCGTTCTACGAGGGGATGTACGACCTCACGCGTCGTCCTGCCAACAGGCACGACGCCAACTTCCTTGCGGAAAAGTTCGAGGAGCTTCGTGTCCGGTTCGGGTACATCACGATCCTCGAGCCCGACTTCGCTCGGATGAAGCCTCTTTGATCCATTGACGCGCTCGTCAGGCTGTGATTTAATCGCAGCCCACAAGGAGGTTCCTGAGTGCTCGCTTCATCGCTGCCCAAAACCCTTGAGATCGAGTTCCTCGATCAATGGCTGAACCATCGGCAAAAGCCATTCGAGTTCAAGCTCGATTCCGAATGCGTCCGCGGCTACGTCGTCGAGGCCCATCTGACGCCAGGCGACCCACCGCACGAGAACTTGCTCGTCCTCGTCCCGGCGCTGACCTTCCGCGGACATCCCCGCGACAACCCCGATCGTCGCACGATCCGCTTCTCCCACATCCTGAACAGTCGCCGACTCGACTGACCTGCTGACCACCCCGCCAGAAACTTCTGGCGGGGTTTGTCATTTATGGAAAACAAAAGCCTCCCTTTCGGGAGGCTTTGTATATGGCGGGTGCGAAGGGATTCGAACCCTCGATCTTCTCCGTGACAGGGAGACGTGTTAACCGGGCTACACCACGCACCCACGTGGTCTGATTCTTGACGTCGCCAAGCGTTAGGTGAACGATGACGATATCTAGGCGCGGAAAACTTTACCAAAGCCCTCGCCGTCTGGCAAGCCCTCTAAGCCTTATGTTCGCCCTTATTCGCCACGCCGGATACCATCTCGGCAATGGATCCCTGACCCCTGACGGGGCCGAGGCGGTTAATGAATTAGGAGCGGTTTTACAAGGTCTTGGGCCTTGGTCAGAGCTCCGCTGCTCGCCCAGCACCCGTACCCAGGAAACGGCTGTAATCCTGTCAGGCTTGCTGAATATCCCGATGACTACCGATGAACGGATCGGCATGGACGGCGATCTATCCGACCTTCTTCCGCCCACCGAGCCCAATGGCATTATCTTCATTAGCCACCTGCCCGTCCTAAGTCGATGGCTACGCTCCTGGAGCCGTGTTTTTGGGCAGGAAGAGCCGCCGATTACAGAAATCGGTTGCGGCTATTTGATCGATGCTGAGGCTAAAACGATGCGGCCTGTCGGACCGTTGCCAAAATCCTCAAAATAAGGCAAGCTCCAAAACAGGTCCATTTTACCCGGAGATAAACGCATGCCTCGCGGATACCGCGTGGTCGCGACTCCGGAGCGTTTTCCGGATGATCGCGACTTTGGAGCCAAGCTCGCATATGAAGGGGAGGAGATCGTGCTCCTCGTTCCCCAGAAATTGCTGCCACTCCTCGTCGATCGCGTTATCAACGAGTCAGAGATGCTCTACGCATTGGTCATGACCGATCCGCGGGCTGTTGCACACCAGCTGGATTGGTCGCTTTCGCAAGTCACCAAATCGTTCCGCGGCCTCAAAGCCGTCCTGCAAAATCCTCCCATTAGGCCGAGCAAGAAAAGAACCGGATAACACTGCGCCCCCCTCCCAAAGCTTTGGGAGGGGGCGATGTCGTTTTTTTTGGAGCGTCTTGGCAGGGGAAAGCGCACGCGTCAAACTATCTCTCATGAATAACTCGCCATGGATTGCGCAGCTCAAGCGCACGCGCCCGGAAGATCGCCTAGACGGCAACAAAGAAGCCGACATCGCGATCATCGGCGGTGGAATCGCCGGATTATCGACCGCCTACTATACGCTCAAGAACACAAAAAAATCCGTGATCTTGCTCGAGGCGAATCTTGTTGCTCATGGCGCAACTGGTCACAATGCCGGCCAAGTCGTGACATATTTTGAGAAGCCGGTAAAAGAAATCGTTGCAGAATACGGCCTTGATCTCGCTGCGCATGCGCAAGACGCTATCAATACGGCTTGGACAGACTTGGAAGAGGTGATCCGTGAAACAAGTATGTCGTCAACGCTTTACGCATGCACCGGCTATCTCGGCTGTTCTACAGGAGCGCAGTTCGCCTCTTTTCTTGAGGATACCCTCTGGCTTTCCAAGGCAGGAATGAAAACAGATATCCATCTTGTCTCGCATGAAGCCGCAGAAGCCTGGGCAGAAGAGTTGAAGCCTTATTCCAAATTTTTTAGCGTGGTTTCGCACAAGGAAATTCTCTCACTGCTCGAGACAGACGATGCGCAATACAAGGCGGCGGCTGCTGCGCAAAAAGGCTGTCTCAACTCGGCGACATTCACAGAGGAGCTCGCCGGATTCTTGCTGAAGAATTATCCGGATCGTTTCCAGCTTTTTGAACGCAGCCCGGTCGGTGTTGTAGAGCTGGAAGAAAAAGGCGCCTCCCTCCATTCAAATGGACATCATATTGATGCTAAGCATATCGTCCTTTGTACCAATGGTTTTGAGCAGATCACGCTCATCAACCGCTATGGGCAAGAGATTGATAGCCGTTTCCATGCCGAGATTCAAGGAACGATCGGCTACATGAGCGCCTGTCTTGAACCGGTCGATCGTCCGCCGACGGCAATCAGCTATTTTCCAAAAGACACCAAAAAATCAGAGCAGGGAGATATCTATTTTTATTTGACTCGGCGTCCGCATGAGGCCGAGAAGCGCGTACAGCATAACCTGGTATGTCTCGGCGGACCCGAGGAAATGCTGCCGGAAAATAAAACGTATAACAGAAACGCGGCTTTTCCGCCTAAGATCGCAAAAAGTCTCCAAACGTTTATTCGTAGAACCTATCAAAACGCTCCGGAAGTCGGAAAAGAATTTGATTTTTACTGGCATGGGCTCATGGGCTACACCAAAACAGGTCTGCGTATTATCGGCGCCGAGCCTTGTAACCCGGTCTTGATGTACAACCTTGGTTGTAACGGAATCGGAATCCTTCCATCGCTTTACGGCGGTAAGAAAATTGCATCTATACTCGCTGGTAAAAAACAAAAACCTTCAGTTTTTGATCCGAAGGATTTGCGGTGCGCAATCTAGTCGATCTTAGGCGGGGAGCAGGAGTAGCCCCGGAGCCCAGCCATGAAGTTCCTCCGGCACTTCGATCGCTCCAAGGTGATGGGCGGCGACAAGGGCGGAACGGATACATTCATACTCGGCCTTAAAACCGTGATAACCCGGATACCAGATATCTGGATAGAGTTCTTGGTTCGCCATGATTTCATCAAAGCTCACCCAGCGGAATTCATCGACTTCACCCGGCTGAGGCGTAAACGCTTCAATCGGCTTATCAATAAGCGCGACATAGTCATGCATCCACAAGCGGGGACCATCGGCGCGGGTCGTGCGCCACTTTACGAGCTGGTCTGCCGTGATCTCGATGCCAGCCTCTTCCATCACTTCCTTTAAGGCATTCTCGTCACAAGTCTCGCCAACACCAACGTGGCCGCCGAGATGGGTGTACCAAGCGCCAGGCATGCGTTCTTTTTGCATGGAGCGCTTATGACAAAGGATCTCGCCGCGCGAGTTCAAAATAAAGATGTTGGTTGAACGGCACCAAGCTTCCGCGGCAATCGCTTCATTGCGCGGGAGGATCTGGCCGGTCGGTTGCCCGTTACGGGCATGTACAATTTCTAACTGTTCCATAGACGATGATAAGACCCGTATAGGGGTCTAAAAACGACGGCCGCCGGAGGCAAATCCGTCCTGAATCTTAATAAGTATTGACCTGCACGAGTGAGCTAGGGCTCATCTCAAGAATTTTGCTAATAACCCTGTTCTTAGCGACGTTTCTTGAGACAAACAAGCTGTAGCACTCAGATTAACTATAGCACTTTTTGGGGCTTTTGTCAAGCAAATTGTGTTTAAATATTACCAAAAAATTAACCTTGCTTACGCTTGTACGCGCGCTTCACGGCTTTAGCGATATCGCTCGCTTTCATTCCATATTTCGCGAGCAGCTCCTCGGTTTCCCCGGATTCACCAAAAGAATTCTGCATGCCGATATTTTCAATCGGCGCCGGTTGCTTTCGGCCTAGTGTTTCGGCAACAGCGCCGGCCAAACCTCCGGTGACTTGATGCTCTTCAACCGTGACACAACAGCCCGTTTTCTTAACGCTCTTCACCAAAGTCGTTTCATCAAAAGGTTTGAGCGTATGACAGTTCAGGACTTCAACATCGATCCCATCTTTCGCGAGTAGCTCGGCAGCTACCAGCGCTTCATAGACAAGCGGTCCGCAAGCGGCGATCGTCGCATCTTTTCCCTCGCGCATTACATTTGCTTTACCGATTTTGAATGGCGTTTTCTCGATCGTCATCACTGGTGTTTTTTCTCTCGCAAATCGGAAATACGCTGGACCAACCATTTTAGCGAGCGCAATCGTTGCTTTCTTTGTCTCGAGATAATCACAAGGAACGACCACGGTGAGATTGGGGAGTACGCGTGTAATGGCGATATCCTCTAGCGCTTGATGGGTTGCACCGTCGGGACCAACAGAAATCCCGGCATGCGCGCCGGCCACTTTTACATTCGCGCCGGTATAACAAACCGACACGCGCAGCTGATCCCAATTTCTTCCCGGGACAAATACGGCGTACGAGCTCACAAATGGAATTTTTCCAGCCAGCGCCATGCCGGCCGCAACACCCATCATGTTTTGTTCGGCAACCCCGCATTCTACAAATCGATCCGGATACGCTTTCTGAAAAAGATGCGCACGCGTCGACTCCGCCAAGTCACCCGTCAGGACGACGACGCGTTTATCTTTCTTGCCGATCTCGACCAAGCCGTCCCCATAACCATTACGCGTCGGGATTTGCTCGACGTCCTTGCGGAACAGTTTTGGATGAAGAGGAACGGCTGGCATAGTCATTATTTCTTACCCATCACACGGCGCAGCATCCAGCGTACAAACCAGGCAATCAAACCAAGAACAATGAGAATCGGTAGTACAAGACCGACAAAGAATACCGCAAAGGCGATCAAGGCATCGGCTAATCCCTGGAGACTCTCGACCAAGGCGCGCATAGCCTCTTTAAGCGTCTCGCCTGGCTTCCAGACGCGTGTAGGAGCTTCTACGCGAGCTTCTTCCGTCATGGTGACGCTCAACGTTGCGTAGCTCGTTCTATCCTCAAGGCCGCGCATCTGGCCTTCCATCTGCTCGATACGGCTACGTACTTCACCGAGACGCGATGTCACATTGAGCGTGTCTTCAATCGTGCGTGCATCTTTCAAGATTTCCATGTACTGCGCTTCCTCAGCTTTTGCTGCCTTGAGACGCGCCTCCAAATCGACATACTGGTCCGTCACATCTTGGCCATTTTCCGATTCATCAAAAACCGTCGAGGCGAGCATTTTTAACGAGTCGGCGACGATACGGAATTTATCCGTCGGAATACGCAAGGTTGCATACGCGGTCTTTACACCGGCGCGATCATTCAAATTTGCACTCGCGACAAATCCGCCATTCTGCTCCGCGATCAAACGCGCTTCTTCAAGACGCTTGGAAGCATCATCAACGCGCAAGGTGAGCGATCCATTGCGGATAATCTTTTGTCCAACGCGATCGCGGTCATCTGGTCCGGCGCCTGGAGTCGTCGGCGGCATGATTGGTGACGGTGACGGATAGTAGGCAATGTCAGCGGCCTTGCCAGCCTCTTCTCGCTGCACCAAATAACCATCGTCCATGGCCATGGGGGCAATCGAGCCAACAGCCATGCCTCCGCCAAAGCCACCCGCCGTGCCCTGCGACTGCTCGGCAAAACTAGAGTTCTTAAGACGCAAAACCTGTTCTGTAGCTTTCCAGATCAAACCAACGGTCAAAAGTGTTAAAACAACTGACGCTACGACGATGTAGATGAATGGGCGCGCTGGGCGCATAGGGGATGGAGGCATAAAATGTTATTGGTGTTCGCTTGTTATCTGTCCTTGCAGCGTTCTTAGTTCGATCATGGCTTCCTTGGCTTCTTCTTGGTTTGGCGGTTTCCCATGCCATTCAAAACGATTTTCCATGAAGCTCACGCCTTTACCCGGTATCGTGTGGGCGATGATCACGGTTGGCTTTTCATAAACCGCCTTTGCTTCACCGACCGCATCCAGGAACTGCCCAATATTGTGTCCGTCGATTTCTATCACGTGCCAGTTGAAGGATCGCCATTTATCAGCCAAAGGCTCAAGTGGCATGATGTTTTCCGTGTAGCCATCAATTTGGATGTTATTGCGATCAACGATCGCGGTCAGATTCCTCAAACGTTCCTTTCCAGCCAACATGACAGCCTCCCAACTTTGGCCTTCATCCAGCTCGCCATCGCTCATCAGGCAGTAGGTTCGCCATTTAGCATCATCCATACGCGCCGCCAAAGCCATGCCGACAGCCTGAGACAGTCCTTGGCCGAGCGGACCGCCGCATGTCTCAATACCCATGTCAAAATGGTTATTGGAGTGTCCTTGGAACGGGCTTCCCATCTTGCGCAGCGTTTTTAAAAAAACATCGCGCTTGGCAAATCCTCGCTGTGCCAACGTTGCATAAAGCACAGGGCAAATATGCGCATTGGAAAGGACAACGCGATCGCGATCCTCGTCATTGCGTGTTTCCGGCGTGACATTCAATACGCGGAAATAGAGTGCGGTAAAAATATCCGCCATCCCAAGCGGTCCAGCCGAGTGCCCGCTCTTGGCAGCGACGAGCGCCGTAATGATGTCTTGGCGAATGGCATACGCCTTTTTCTCGAGATCCGAGATCGTCATCATTGGCTGCGATTTAGACCGCATCATAAAACCATCATAACATAAAAACACCCCGTTGACGGGGTGTTTTTATGTTGTTTTTAGTTCGAGTACATTCCTGAATTATATTCCTGCATGTACTGCTCTTTTACCTCATCCGGAATCTGTGCCTGGACTTGGCGCATGTATTCCATGAAGGCTTCGCGATCAAAGTCTGCCGGCATCTGATCAGCTGGAATTTGGCTCAGAATAAGCTCAACAAAGGCCATCCATTCCATATCAAGATATTCCTCAGGAACCTTGATATTACCTTCCATCAAGAACACGTCCTTCTCCATTTCGCCTGCCGTCATACTCGTTGGCTTTGGAAGGGAGGTCTCCTTCTCAGCCATCTCCATGCGCTGCATAGCACCCATCGTGATAGGGAAGCCGACGATCTCGTCAGAATCCGCATCTACCGTACGTGCGATCTGCACGTTCGACTCCGCGACCTTCACCTCGACCTTGCCTGGCTGATCAAGACCGACACCAAAGCTTGTGCCGCGCACCGTAGCGACAACATTTGAAGCCTTCACCTCAAAACTGGATCCCGCAGAAAGAAGTTTCTCAAGACGCGTCCAGATGCGTCCGCTCTCAAGCTTTAGCTTGCCATGATCCCTTCTTCTGTTTCACCCTGCTGAGCTACCGTAATCGTCAGCTTTGTATTTGGGGCGATCAACGTGCGACCATACCCTGACCAACCGATCTCTGCTCTTCCATCAGCTCCGGTCTGAATTTCGTCATTGACGAGAAGTGGCATGAATGGGGAAAGTGCAAGAATCTCGCCTTCACGAGTAACGGTAACACTACCGTTGGCATTTCCGAGTGTTGCAACCGTTCCCGCAGTTACCAATGACTCTGAATCAATCTCATCTCCGTACCCATCGTCACCAAACATGTCTAATGCAGATGTGTCATCGTCAAACATCGAGTCCGTTGGTCTTGTGATCTCGTTTTGCATTCGAGACATCCACTTGCCTTGGATGTCGCTTTGGCTAAGCCAGAAAACTTCACCGACAATGACAAGCAGCAAGAGGGCAATGAGTCCTAGGGTTTTCTTCAACATATGGCGCTATTCTACGCCGTTTCGGAGAAAAAACAAACCCCGCCGGATTGGCGGGGTTTGTCGGCTGTAACGCTTGACTAGTTCACGACGTTGATGGTGGCTGTGTTGGCCGGGTTGATGGTGTCGCGGTATTCGAACGAACCATTCGTGTCGAACTTGCGCTTGTACTCGCCGTTGGCAGCAATGTCGCCAGAGGACCAGCCGGAGCCGGTTACATTGTGGACATTGTTGTCGCGGTTCGTCCAAGTGACAGTCGTTCCGCGCTTGATCGTGACGGTCTTTGGAACAAAGCCGTTGTCGACGTTACCAATGGTAATCGTGGCAAGGGTTTCATCCATCTGCTTGTCTTGAGCGATGGTCGCAGTGAGCGTCATCACGTCAGCTGGCTTGTACTCGGCGGAAAGTTCAATCGGGTTACCAACGCGGTAGTTGGTGAAAAATGCATCCGGTACGTCGTCGATGCGGCTCTTCCAAGCAAGACCAAATAACGATTCAGCGATCTGTTCCGTCTTGACCCAGCGGAGCACGCCGTTCTGGTCGACAGCGTAGACTTTAGGATCGGTCGTGATCTTAACCATCTTTACTCCTGGGCGATAGGTCACGTTTCCTCCCAGCGGGATGGAAGCGAGGGCGCCGTCGCTAATGCGCTTCACACCGTTAAAATTGGTGTACCAGGTGAAGTAGGTTTTGTCGTTCGGGAAAACAAAGCGCTTTCCAGTCGGGGCAAAGTAGTAAACGGTGGAACCGGAGCCCTTGATCAAGTCACCAGCAGAAAAAGCGCTAGTAACAGATTGGGCCTGGGAAGCGAGCGGAGCGGCCATCATGGCGAGCGTGCCGGCTGTAGCCAAACCGCGGCGAAGCAAATGCTTCATAAAGTGTGGATAGAGGGAAAAGAATTAAGCAATACTAGAATGGCACACAAACCATTACTGCACAAAGACGGTTGTCGAGGTGCCCTGTCCGATGAAACCGGAGTTATCCTGCGCTTTACCGATAGCGCGCACCTGTCTGGCGGTGCTCCACGGTCCGATATCAGCTGTACAGATGCTAGTCATGCAATGTTTTACCAAAGTATCATCGATCCAAATTTCCGACCAAGCAATACCATTGTCATCCGTGGCGCGGACGGTTACGTCAACCGTTTCACCGCGGAAAATAGTATTCTTACCAGGCTCGACGGATACAAGCGGCCGCTCATTCTCAACGACGGTAATATGTTTGGTTTCCGTCTGCTGCGCTGTGCCATTCGTGTCACGCAGAATCGCATAAACAGAATGTACGGTTCCAATCGGCGAGAGCTCTTCACCTGTGTAGCGGCACTGTTGCTGGTCGGTACATCCTCGAACACTGTTTCCATCAACAAAAATATCAATCGTTCTGGCGATAAAGCGGTCATCAGAGTCAACAACGACTTCACGTAGACCATTCATGCGTACTTCAGGTCGCGTAACGTTGATCGAAATGCCTGGAACGCCGCCGCTCTGTAAGCTGACCGTGCTCGTTGCATAGGCGCGCTGACCCATAATCCATTCAAACCTGGCAACAGTATCAGCGGTTTCTTTAGTCCCATTCATCTGCACGTCGCTGCTGCATGGGCTGTATTCGCAGCGCTTATAAAAGACTCCATCAAAGAAGAGGGTAATGGCCGAGATCTCTGATGAACGGTTGGCAATCGCCAAAACATTAATCGATGTATTAACGGCGGCATTATTGCTTGAGAGTTCGATGCTGCCGCTATAGACCGGCGGAATCGGAGTCGTGGTGGTCGGAGTCGGAGTCGGGGTCGGCGTAGGAGTCGGTGTCGTCAGTCCGCGATCAACAGCGATCGAGCTCGCCGTTGTCATTTCTTGATTTGGAGAAAAATCTGTTGCGGATGCAATCGGTGCGCCAACCCGGTAGTTAATGAAAAAAGAATCCGGAATATCATCGACCTTCGTGCTCCAATCCGTACCGTACAAGTCGCGGGCAACACCCTCGGTCATCACCCAGCGCAGTGAGCCATTCGCTCCAACGGCATACACTTTTGGATCAGTCGTAATTTTTACCAAACGCAATCCTGGTCGATACGTCACATTTCCGCCAATCATGAGCGCCCCAAGTTCCGCATCCGAAATGGTTTTAACGGAATCAAATCCGGCATACCAAGTCTTGAATGTTTTCTCTGTCGGGAAAACGTAGCGCTTGTTATCGACGCCATAATAATAAACCGAGCTCGTCGATCCTTTAATCAGATCGCCAGGGGAGAGAGCTGCGGCATGTGACATGAGTGGAACCAGCGCCATGGCAGCAGATGCTAAGATCAGGGAAATTCTCTTCATATGCTGGAAAGTATAGCACGCAAGGTCTCGCGCGGGTCAGGGGTTTTAAAGAGGGCGGAAGCAAGGTTGATGCGGTCGGCGCCTGCCTCGGCGATTGATTTCAAATTGTCGAGTGTAACCCCGCCGTCAAAACCGACAAAGATCGCAGGGTTGATATGCTTTACCGCAGAAATCTTTTCAATCGTCGACGCGATAAGTTTTTGTCCGCTCCATCCAGGGGTCACGCCTAACACGAGTACCTCATCGATTCTCTCAAGATAGGGGAGGAGTTTTTCAACCGGCGTCTCTGGAGAGATCGCTAAGCCGCACTCGATGCCCAATTCACGGCAGTCTTCGATCGCGGCCGTGTGATCCATCGGAATTTCAATGTGCCAAATCGCCCGTTCAAGCTGCGGGACGCGTCGCCAAGCCTGAATCGTGAGACGTGGATCGCTCACCATCAAATGTAATTCGATGCCCAGCGTCGTATCGATCGATCCCGCTTCATACCAAGATCGATTTGCAACAAAATGTCCGTCCATACAATCGATCTGCACGCTCGTCACCAAACCCTCGACCATACGCAGCCGCTCGATGAACGTCTGTTCATCTTGGACGAGAATGGCCGGAATGATTTCCGTGTTCATGTATCGAGTTGATTCACGCGCCGCACATGCCGCTCGACTTTACTCGGCTTTGTTTTCAAAAACTTCATGACAATCTTTTTCGCGAGAGCCGGCTTTGTCACCCATCCACCTAATACTAAAATATTTGCATGATTATGTTCGCGTGACAGTTTGGCGTCTTGTTCCGTCCTCGCAACGATCGCTCGCGCGCCTTTGTAACGATTGGCGGCAATATCCATACCGTGACCCGTTCCGCATACGAGCAGTCCCAAACTGCCTACTTCATGCAAAACCGCCAACGTCACTTTTATAGCAGCGAGGGGATAGTCATCTTCTTTCACGAGGCGGGGCGACAAATCGCAGACCGGAAGCTTGGCCTTGGTTAACGCTTCCTTGAGCGATTCCTTTAATTTGAAGCCCGCATGGTCGGCTCCGAGATAAATCATGGGTTTGGTTGGCATAAAAATGGCTTGACCTCGGACCAATTCCGACGCATTCTTCTCCTATTATGACAGAACCAGCCAAGACAGGGGAGGACCGTGCACCGCTCTTCCCCAAGATCGAGGAAGAAATGGCCGCTTTATGGAAAAAGCAAGGCATTTTTGAGCGTTCGATCGAGGAACGACCGGCTGGCAAGGGCTATGTCTTTTACGATGGTCCGCCATTTGCGACCGGTCTTCCGCACCCGGGCCACCTCCTCCAATCCGCCATCAAGGACGCTGTTCCGCGCTATTGGACAATGAAAGGCTATCGCGTCCCACGTGTCTGGGGTTGGGACTGTCACGGCCTTCCGATGGAAGCCCTGATCCAAAAAGAACTAAAGCTCCAAGGCAAGCCGGACATCGAGGCGTACGGCATGGACAAGTTCAACCGTGCTTGTGCTGATGCTGTCATGCGTTATTCGGATGAGTGGAAGCGCTATGTAGAACGTCTCGGCCGCTGGGTCGATTTTGACGGCGCCTACAAAACCATGGACCGCGACTACATCGAGTCGGTCTGGTGGGTTTTTTCTGAGCTCTGGAAAAAGAAACTCGTCTATAAAGATTTGCGTGTTTCTTTTTACTCGCCAGTCAACGGCACGCCGCTCTCCAACTCGGAAGTCGCCATGGAAAATTCCTATGTCGACATGGAAGATCCTTCTGTTACGGTGAAGTTCAAAGCTGTTGGTGAAGAAAAAACCTATTTCCTTGCCTGGACAACAACACCGTGGACGCTTCCGGCAAACGTCGCACTCGCCGTGCACCCGGAAGAGATGTATGTGAAGGCACGGGTAAATTCATCGGGTGAAACATATTATTTTGCGGAAAAACTCCAGTCGCAAGTCTTGCAACAATTCTATCCGCTCGGAGAAGAGCAGGACGACTTTGAAATCGTGCAAAAGATGCAGGGTTCCGCGCTCGTAGGTCTGCATTACGAACCGCTCTATCCGCTCAAGAAAGAAGTTTGGGATACGCTCGTGGAGCGCGAGGGCCGTATTTCATTTGAAATCGTCGGCATGGACTACGTTACGATGAACGACGGAACCGGTATCGTTCACACGGCTCCGGCTTTTGGTGAAGATGACTTCCGCGCAGCCGGCGAGCACGGTCTTCCGGTTCTCGTCACGCTCGACCACGTCGGTCATCACCGCCCAGGCATTGCGTTAGTCGAAGGAAAGTTCTATCTCGCTTCCAACGACACGCTCATCGCTGATCTCGAGTCGCGCGGCCTCATGTATCGCAAGGAAACCGTAAAGCACTCGGTCGCGATCTTTGCGCGCAACAACACGCGCCTGATCTACAAGGCTCAGCCAGCTTGGTACGTCGATATTAAAAAAATGCGTCCAAAGCTTCTCAAAACAGCTGCCAAGATCAACTGGCATCCATCGCACTTAAAGGAAGGCCGCTTTGGAAAAGGTTTGGAAACGGCACCTGACTGGTGTATTTCCCGCAGCCGTTTCTGGGGCGCTCCAATTCCGGTCTGGACCAATGCAGACGGAACGGATGTCCAAGTCTTTGGTTCCATTGCTGATCTCGAGAAAGCGACAGGTCATAAGTTTGATGAAAAGGACGTGATGGCCATGCATCGTCCAAACATCGACGAAGTCACATTCAAAAATGCCAAGGGCGAGGAAATGCGCCGCATTCCGGACGTCTTCGACTGCTGGTTCGAGTCTGGATCGATGCCATACGCCGCACCGCATTATCCATTCGAGAATAAAAAATGGTTCGATGCCAACTTTCCGGCCGACTTCATTGGTGAAGCTCTCGACCAAACCCGCGGCTGGTTTTACAACCTGCACGTGCTCTCAACCGCGCTCTTCAACAAGCCGGCATTTACCAATGTTACTTGCACCGGACTTATTCTCGCGGAAGACGGCCGCAAGATGTCCAAGAGCCAAAAGAATTACACCGATCCATGGGAGCTCTTCCAGACCTACGGTGCGGACGCGATGCGTTACTACTTGCTTTCTTCTGCCGTGGTGGAAGGCGAGCCGCTCAATTTCTCCGACCGCGATCTACAAAATATCGTGCGTGGTTTCTTGAACTTATTCTGGAACGTCAAAACGTTTTACGCGACCTACGGAGAAGGGGAGACGATCCGCCTCGATAAACCGCGCAGCGCCCATGTGCTCGATCGCTGGATGTTCTCGCGCCTGCACAAGCTCATCGAGGAAGTCACCAAAGAAATGGACGACTACGAAATCGCACGCGCCTCGCGTCCGCTCCGTTCATTCGTAGAAGACCTTTCCACCTGGTGGCTGCGTCGTTCACGCGACCGCATCAAATCGGAAAATGCTTATGAACGAATTGATGCCTTGAAGACCTTGCTTGAAGTCATGCTCGATTTCACGCGTCTCATGGCTCCCTTCACGCCATTCCTCGCCGAGAAAATCTATCTCGATATGGGCGGACCAAAAGCCTCTGTCCACCTCGACAAATGGCCCAAGGCCGACCCGCGCCTCATCGACGAACGTCTCCTCGCCGACATGCAATGGCTGCGTGAAGCCGCGTCCAAAGCGCATGAGCAGCGTTCCATCGCTAAACTTCCAGTTCGCCAAGCGCTCGCTGCCGCCATTGTTCGCTTGAGCGATATTGAAGAAGTTGCACGCTTAAATCGTCAGAGTGATCTCGCCACATTGCTCGCAGAAGAGTTGAATGTTGAAGCCGTCCGCATCGAGCATGCTCCGGGGCAGGAAGAGGCTTGGACGATTACGCTCGATACCGTCATCACGCCGGAATTGAAACGCAAAGGTTTACGTCGTGAATTTGTCCGCATGGTCATGAATGCGCGTAAAGAAAAAGGCATGCAGCCTTCCGACCGCGTCCGACTCACGGTGACGGCAGATGCAGACATGGTTGAGGCGGTGCAAGAAAAACAAGAAGAAGTCATGCGTGATTTGAAGTCAGAAGGCCTCGCGATCTCTGTCGGAGAAGGGGAGCCCACAGTTGAAATGGAACTGGTATAATGAAATTACCTATGAAAAAATCCCTTTCTTTAGCCGTGGCTTTGTCCATGACTTCGGCGCTTGTTGCTCCGGTCGCTGCTTTTGCTCAAGACCCGATGACGGCTGAGCCGATCATGGTAAAGACAGAAACGGTATGTTCGGATCGCACCATCAAGTGGGAGGCGGAATATGCGGAACGCCAAGTAAAGGAAGGTGACCGTCTTTCCAAACTTCGTGCCGATCAAGACTCGCGCATCGCTAAGAATCGCGACGAATGGAATGGAAAACTTCTTTCCAACCGCAATGATGCAGAAGCCAAGCGCCTCGAGAATCGCGCCAAACAGGATTCCAAAATGATCGAGCGCAATGCCAGTGAAGCAGTGAAAGCCGCCGCTGCCGCTTATCGCGCCGCCGTCGATGCCGCCATCGTGGCACGTAAGGCCGCCGTCGATGCCGCAAACGCCGCTTTCCGCTCGGCGCACGACGCCTCGCTGAAGACGCGCCGCACCGCCGTCGATACCGCCGTTGCCACGCGTAAGTCAGCCGTCGACGCCGCTTATGCAGAATGGAAAACTCGCTGCAACGGAACGGCTGATGAACGCAAGGCTGCTAACGAGAAATTCCGCGCCGCAGTCAAGGCGTCCCGCGAAACCTTCTACAAGTCCGTGAACGCCGCTCAGGAGGCGCACAAGGCCTCGATGAAGTCCGCGCAAGACACGCGACAAGCCGCACTCAAGTCAGCGCTCGAGACTTACAAGAAAGCCGTAGAAGCGGCACAAGCCGCATTCAAGGCCGCCAAGTCTTAATCGGCTCATATAAAAACTCCCCGCTTAGGGGAGTTTTTATATGGTGCGCCCCAGACGATTCGAACGTCTGACCTCTTCCTTCGGAGGGAAGCGCTCTATCCAGCTGAGCTAGGGGCGCGAGCGGAAGGAGCGTAGCTTAGCTCAATCCCTTTGACAAACCAGAAAGAACTGGTATTATCTCGGCACATTTTACCGTACGCAGCGGTAGCTCAATCGGTAGAGCAGGGGCCTCTTAAGCCCAAGGTTCTGGGTTCGATTCCCAGCCGCTGCACCACAGAAAAAACGACCTCACGGTCGTTTTTGCTTTGTCTGTTGCCCTTGTCGTATCGTTCCTTTTTCGCTACATTCTGCCAATCATATGCGCCAATCACGCCTCTTCACGCGCACGTCCAAAAACGTCCCGCATGACACCGACTCCGCCAACGCCCGCTTGCTGACGCAAGCCGGTTTCGTCGACCAAGAAATGGCCGGCGTCTACACTTGGTTACCGCTCGGTTTGCGTACGTTACGCAAGGTCGAGCAAATTGTTCGGGAAGAAATGGACATGCTCGGCGCCCAAGAAATTTTCATGCCCTCGCTTCAACCCAAGGAATATTGGGAAACCACGAATCGATGGGAGGGTGTCGATATTCTATTCAAACTCAACTCGCAGACAGGAAAGGAGTATGCGCTCGGCTGCACGCATGAAGAGGTTGTCACCCCGCTGATTCAAAAATCTGTTGGTTCCTATAAGGATCTTCCATTTGCGGTCTATCAGATCAATACCAAGTTTCGCGATGAACTACGCGCCAAGAGCGGTGTCTTGCGCGGTCGAGAATTCCGCATGAAGGACATGTACAGCTTTCATACGACGCAAGAGAGCTTGTCGGAGTTTTATGAAAAGGCGTTGCAGGCATAGGTGAAGGCATATGCGCGTTGCGGATTAAAGGTAAAAGTCGTTCAGGCAAGCGGCGGTATTTTTACCGAGAACATGTCGCATGAGTTCCAAGCGTTAACCGATGCCGGTGAAGACATGCTGATCGCCTGTGAGAACTGCGAGTTTGGCCAAAATGAAGAGGTGGCAACGCTCAAAGTCGGAGAAAAATGTCCCAAGTGCAACGGAACGCTTGCGCAGATGAAAGGTGTGGAAGTCGGCAATATCTTTGACCTCGGCACCAAGTATACGGACGCCTTCAAATTTGATTTCATGGATGAGAACGGCGAGAAAAAGCGCGTCCTCATGGGCTGCTACGGAATCGGTACCACGCGCTTGGTCGGCTCTATCGTAGAAACGCATCACGACGAGAAAGGCATGACTTGGCCCGTTTCCGTCGCGCCGTTCCACGTTCATCTTGTTGCATTGAAATCAAAAGATGAAGCCGTGCAGACGCGCATCAATTCCATCGCCAAAGAAATGTACGATGGGTTGTGGGCGGAAGGCGTAGAAGTTTTGTGGGATGATCGCGAAGGCATCTCCCCGGGCGAGAAATTCGCCGACGCCGACCTCATCGGTCTCCCGCTCCGCCTCGTTGTTTCTGAGAAGACGCTCAAGGAAGACTCTGTAGAGTGGAAAGGCCGCAGCGATTCTGAAGCCAAGCTCGTGAAGATTGAGGACTTAGTCGAGTCGGTAAAAGGAATGATGAGAAAACCCCCCCCCCCCCCCCCCCCCCCCCCCCCCCCCCCAGCCTCCCGATCGGGAGGCTTTTTGTTAGGACCGATGAAAAAAAGGAAAAGGGGAAGGGGGGGGGGGGGGGGGGAAAAAGGGAAGGGGGGGGGGGGGGGGGGGGGGGGGGGGGGGGGGGGGGGGGGGGGGGGGGGGGAAGGGGAAAAGGGGAAGGGGGGGGGGGGGGGGAGGGGGGGGGGGGGGAAGGGGAGGGGGGGGGGGGGGGGGGGGGGGGGGGGGGAAAAGGAAAAAAAAGGGGGGGGGGGGGGGAAAAAAGGGGGGGGGGGGGGGGGGGGGGGGGGGGGGGGGGGGGGGGGGGGGGGGGCCGGGGGGGGGGGGGGGGGGGAAGGGGGGGGGGGGGGGGGGGGGGGGGGGGGGGGGGGGGGGGGGGGGGGGGGAGGGAAAAAGGGGGGGGGGGGGGGGGGGGGGGGGGGGGGGGGGGGGGGGGGGGGGGGGGGGGGGGGGGGGGGGGGGGGGGGGGGGGGGGGGGGGGGGGAGGGGGGGGGGGGGGGGGGGGGGGGGGGGGGGGGGGGGGGGGGGGGGGGGGGGGGGGGGGGGGGGGGGGGGGGGGGGGGGGGGGGGGGGGGGGGGGGGGGGGGGGGGGGGGGGGGGGGGGGGGAGGGGGGGGGGGGGGGGGCCCCCGTTTTTTTTGGGGGGGGGGTTGTGCCTTGTGTAAGCGCCCCGGGGCCCCCCGAACCCCCGCGGGGCGCGGGGCCGCGGGGGAAACACAGAAAACGCTTCACGGGCCCCCCCGCGGGCCCCCCCGGGGGGTCCGGCGGGGGGGGGGGGGGGGGAAGAAGGGGCGAAAAAAAGGGGGGAAGAACGGACGACCCCGGGGGGCTTTCGTTCCGGTCCCCCCGCCCCGCCGGGCCCGGGTGAACAAACCGGCCCGGGCGGGGGGGCGGCGTGGGGGCCGCGCCCGCGCCGGGGGCCGGGGGCGGGGGGGACCGGGTTTCGGGGGGGGGGGAGACTCTTCGCGCCCCCCCCCGAAGGGGGGCGGGGGCCAGGGGGCCGGCGGGGGCCCCAACGGCAAAGGCCCCCGCGGGGGCGGTGGCCCGGCGGGGGGGGGGGGGGGGTGCGGGCGGGGGGGCGGGCCCCCCCCCCCCCGGCCCGCCGGTCGGGGCCGGGCGTTTTGTGGGGGGGGGCGGCCCCCGCCTCTTTTACAAAGCGGGGGGGGGAGAAAAACCCCCCGCGGGGGGGGGGGGGCCGCGCGGGCTGGGGAAGGCGGAAGGCGGGGGCGCGGGGCGGCGGCCGACGAAAAACCAAAAGCCGGCCCCCCTCGGGCGGTTTTACATCGAGGCCGGAGCGGACGGGGCAGCGGCAGGAGCGGCGTTCGCAGCCATGCCAGCGTGCTTGAGAGCATCCTTGAGGCCCTTGCCAGCCTTGAACTTCGGAACCGTGACAGCGCCGATCTGGATCTTCTCGGTCGGCTTCTGCGGGTTAACCCCCATGCGGGCGGCGCGCGTCTTGGCCATGAAAGCGCCAAAGCCGGCGATATTCACTTCTCCACCACTCTTGAGGGTTGATGTGACGACATCGACGAACGCTTCGACCATGTCTTCAGCCTGTTTTTTGGTGACACCGACCTTTTCCGAGAGGTAGTTGATGAGTTCTGCCTTGTTCATAGGTAGGAATGATTAATGATTGATGGCACTACATTACATTTTTTCGCTAAGTTGCGCAACAGATGACTTGTGGAAGGTCAAGAATCCGCGTAGGCTCACAAGGACCGATTAACAATAAAACCCTATTTTTAGCCAAAAAATATCTATGGCCATGCAACACTATACAGGAGGATGTCATTGCGGAGCCGTGCGTTATGAGGTCGATGCCGATCTCGACAGCTCCATGACATGCAATTGCTCGATTTGCTCAAAAACAGGCTGGGTTCTGACCTTTGTTCCAGCCGATCAGTTCAAATTGACCAGCGGTGAAGCCAATCTGACCGATTACCAATTCAACAAAAAGCTGATCCATCATTTTTTCTGTAAAACCTGCGGAGTACGCTCCTTCGGCCGCGGTTCCGACGGAAAGGGGAATGAGAGCGTCGCCGTAAACGTACGCTGTCTAGACGGCGTGGATACCCACGGAATGAAGCTCGATCATTTTGATGGTAAAAGCCTATAAAAATTAAAACGCGCTCCAGAGAGGGAGCGCGTTTTAGCAGTGCTTCAGCAAGCTAGGGTGTACAGACGTTCGCCCAAGGATACCCGCCTGCCGGGCAAGGTGGACTTCCGGGGCAAAGCGTTTGACGGGCATAGCCAGAGCAACAGCCGCCGGCAGACACGATCTGTCCATCAACAGCGTAGCCCCAGCAGCCGCAGACGAGTACAGATACGCCGCTGGGTCGACACATGGTGCCGCTACCCGCATCCGGCGATCCGACGGATGAGCAGCCGACGCAGGCGCCCCAACCGCTCCCACTCGAGCTGCACGTCTGGACGCCGGTCCCACCGCCGGAGCAGTAGCATTCCTGGGTTTCTCCAGGTGCGCAGCTTCGGGGCGGTGTGTTGCCGCAGCCGAGCAGGGTCAGGGGGAGAATGGAGGAGATCGTGATGATTAGCGCACGGAACAGGGGCATTGGTCGCTCCTTGTGTGTGTCGTGTTAAAGCAAAAAAGAACGTAAAGCTGGACGAGTATTCCAGATGTTGCTCTGTTCGTCAACGGGCAGAACAAAGACCGCCTTTCGGCGGTCTCTTTGTTATTTCGCGTGCTCAACCACTCTCGTCTCTCGGATCAACGTCACCCTCACCTCACCCGGAAACTTCAGTTCACTTTCAATCTTGTTAGCGATATTGCGCGCCAACTTTGTCGCTGTATAATCATCGATCACTTTTGGATTCACGAATACGCGAATCTCACGTCCGGCCTGAATCGCATACACCTTGTCGACGCCCTCAAAGCTCATGGCGACATTCTCAAGATCCTGCAAACGCTTCACATAGAATTCAAGCGAGTCTTTACGAGCGCCAGGTCGCGCGCCAGAAATAGCGTCTGCCGCTTTGACGATAATCGCTTCAAGCGTCTTTGGCTTATCTTCATGATGTCCGATCGACTGATACGCAATCTCTTCCGGAAAGCCGTACTTTTGCATGATCTGATAGCCAATTTCCGGATGCGAGCCTTGCATATCGTGATCAACTGCCTTGCCGATATCGTGAAGTAAACCGCCAAGCTTGCAGACATGGACATCTGCATTCAATTCTTCTGCAAGCATCGCAGATAGTCGGGCAACTTCCATCGAGTGGAGCAATGCGTTCTGGCCGTAACTCGTTCGGAATTTCAATCGGCCAAGAATCTGCACGAGCTTAGGATCCAACGTCGCCGTCGGCAAGCCAAGTTCAAACAATGCGTCTTCACCTGCTTTACGGATATCAATCTGAAGATCGCGCTTGGCTTCATCCACAAACTCCTCGATACGGCCCGGATGAATACGTCCATCCGTGATCAATTTCTCAAGCGCACGGCGGGCAACCTGACGGCGAATAGGGGAGAAACCGGAAACCGTTACGGCGCCAGGCGTATCATCGATAATCAGTTCGCAACCCGTTAAAAGCTCGAGGGCCTTGATATTGCGTCCTTCGCGACCAATGATGCGGCCTTTCATTTCTTCGGAAGGCAGCTGAACATGCGTGGTCGTTGTTTCGACGACATGTGACGAAGCTTGCTTCTGTATCGCTACCGCCAAAATATTCTTCACCTTATTGTCGATTTCCTCCGCCGTCATCTCATCAAGCTTGCGAATGCGTCCGAGCAAGATTTCCTTGTTGTCTTCCTCGGCCATGACAAGCAGGCGCTCCAAGGCTTGCTGTTGTGTGAGAGATGCTACTTCCTCAAGTTTTTTCATGACATCGGCCTTGAGGGTCTCGGTATGAGTGTGAGCCTCTTCCAGTTTCTTTTGTGCAGCTTCAACATCCTGCCTCATTTTATCAACATCAAGCATCTTCTGGCCGAACATCGTTTCACGTTCCGCAAAAGCTGTCTGTTGTTTCATGAGTTCGTCAAAAGCTCGCTTTTCTTCCAAGCGCGCTTCTTCCAAAATTTTGATCGCTTTCTCTTTTGTCTTGGCGATTGCTTCTGCCTGCTTGGCTTCCGCTTCGCGCAGAATCGTTTCTGCTTTACGCGATGCTTCATCCAAATTCGCCTTCGATTTCCGATCTCTCAAGTAATATCCGATGGCTGTTCCAATCCCGATGCCGATCGCGGCAAACAGGAGTCCGATCAAAGCGCTTTCCATAAATAGGGATAAACGCCGGCGCGGATGGTGGCCAGTCCTACATCGTCTTTAATTGTTCCAAAGCTAGCTAAAAAGTGATGATTTGACCGACTTCACGACATCTATCGCTTCCGGCGCAGAAAATTGTCAGTATGACCAACGTATCAGAGGACGTGTTTTGCCGCAATGTCCTGGTTCAAGCCCTCCATCGTAACCGCATTCTTCACGTCAAAATCTCCAACTTTTGTTCTTCGTAGTTCGACGCAATACCCGCCAACACCTAGCTCGCGTCCAATATCATCTGCAAGCGATCGGATATACGTCCCGCTTCCGCAATTCACTTTGATCGACAAATCCGGCCACGCATACTGCTCGATGCTCAGATGCTTTATGCTCACATGCTTCATCGGTCGCATTTCTTCCGTAGCTTTTCCCGCTCGCGCCAAGTCATACAATTTTTTTCCACCAATCTTTTTGGCTGAGTGCAGGGGAGCGAGCTGATCGTATCCGCCTCGAAATTTCTCGAGCGCTTTCTCGACTTCCTCGTTCGTCGGATGAGGCGTGTCGCGTGTCGCGTGAGGCGTGAGAACTCCTTCTTTATCAAACGTATCGCTCGTCGCGCCCAATCGAATCGTTGCAAAATACTCCTTATCGACGCCAACCAGCGCAGTCAGCCGTTTTGTGCCTTTTCCGAGACCGAGCACCAAAAGCCCTGTCGCAAAGGGATCAAGCGTTCCAGCGTGGCCAATCGCCCGCATCTTCAAAATCCCGCGTAGCTTAGCCACGACGTCATGCGAGGTCCATCCAGCTGGTTTATCGATCAGAAGTAATCCGTCCATGACACGTTTATACGCTTGACTTTCCGCTTAGTAAAGCCTAAACTCGCACGCATGAACGTTACTGAACTGGCGCGCCGCTTACGCGTCACCCCGCAGCAGCTCCTCGCAAAAATGCCGGAGCTGGGTTTTGACGTCGGTGCCCGTGCCATCAAGATCGATGATCGCACCGCCGATCAGATCTACAAGAAGTGGCTGGAGAACTCCCGCCGCGAGCGTTTGCGCGACACGCTGGTCAAACAACAGGCCGTTGTCACCGCCGATGGATCGACTCCTGAAAACCGTGAAGTCACGCTTCCGGCCGTTGTGGCTGTCCGCGATTTTGCCGGCAAACTCAACTTGCCTGTCACGCGCGTTATTCAGCAGCTCATGAAAGCCGGTATTCTCGCTTCCCAAAACGAGCGCATCGACTACACCACCGCCTCCATCATCGCCGAGGAACTTGGTTACAAGCCGCTTCCGGAATCCAAGATCGAGGCCGAGATGCAGGCGTCTGTTGAAAGTCAGGATCGCTTGAAGGAAATTTTGGGCGGACAAGAAAAAGGCGATTTGAAAGAACGTCCGCCTGTTGTCGTTGTCATGGGTCACGTTGACCACGGTAAAACACGCACGCTCGACGCGATTCGCAAAACCCACGTCATGGAAGGGGAGTCTGGTGGAATCACCCAGCACATCGGTGCGTACATGGTTGAGAACAAGGGTAAGCCGTTGACCTTCATCGACACGCCAGGTCACGAAGCGTTTACCGTTATGCGTTCGCGTGGCGCTAAAGTTGCCGACATCGCTATTCTTGTTGTTGCTGCCGACGACGGCGTACAGCCTCAGACTAAAGAAGCCATCAACATCATCACGGCCGCCAAGCTTCCATTCGTTGTCGCCTTGAACAAGATTGATAAACCCGACGCCGACCCAAACCGCGTGCTTGGTCAATTGGCAGAATGCGGCGTTACTGTCGAGGAATGGGGCGGAAAAACACCGATGGCCAAAATCTCGGCCAAAGTCGGAACCGGTATCGACGATCTTCTCGATTTGATTTTGCTCGTCGCAGAGGTTGAGAAGGAGCGCATCATGTCCAACCCGGACACACGCGCCGCCGGAACGATTATTGAATCCCGTGTCGACAAAGGAGAAGGCCCAGTCGCCACCGCCATCATCCAGAACGGCACGCTTCATCGTAACGACGCGCTCGGTATCGCCGGCATTGCTTATGGCCGCGTCCGCATGATGCGCGATTGGACCGGTAAGATCATGGATGAAGCGACGCCTGGAATGCCGGTGAAAATTCTCGGATTCAAGACAGCTCCAGCTGTCGGAGATATTCTCGAAGTTCCGGAAAACGCGAGTGACCTCGAGGTAAAGAAAACCAAGAACGTTTCACGTCAGAACGTGGAATCCCTCACGGCTACCAAGGCGCAGCCAGTTGAAGGCGAGGAAGGTCAGAAAAAGACCATGCTCAACGTCGTTCTCAAGACGGACGTGCTCGGCTCGCTTGAAGCCTTGCTCGGCATGACGGAAAAAGTGAAGCATGAACTCGTTGGCGTCGATGTGATTCAGAAAGGTCTCGGAAACATCACGGAAGGCGACATTATGCGCGCTGCAAACTCCAAGCCGTCCGTCGTCTACGGTTTCAACGTCATGCTTCCGCCAGCTCTCGTCCACAAGGCTCGCGAGAAAGAAGTTGATGTCTTGATCTACAAAGTTGTTTACGATTTGTTCGATGACATTGTCGAGCGCTTGAACAAGCTTTTGCCGCAAGAAAAGATTGTGACAGAACTCGGTTCCGCCGAGGTCGCCGCGATTTTCCTTACGGAAACCGCTCGCATGGTTGTTGGTTTGCGTGTCAAAGAAGGCAAACTCATTACGGCTGCCAAGCTCCGCGTGTTCCGCAACAATGAAATTATCGGAGAAGGTACGATTGAATCGCTTCAGAGCGGTAAGTCCGCCGTGAAGGAAGTCGGCGCAGGTACTGAGTGTGGCCTCTCGTTCCAAGGCAAGCTCAAACTCCTCGTCGGCGATCGAATCGAGGCCTACACGGAAGAGTCCAAGGCGCGCAAAGTCGAGTCATTCCGTTAACAAAACACCCCGCAATTGCGGGGTGTTTTTAGGCATTGCAGACCACGGGATTTGGACTTATGATCTGAGCCTATGGCCCACGTTTTCACTGAAGCAAATTTCCAGGCAGAAGTCCTTTCCTCCTCGGCTCCCGTTGCCGTCGACTTCTGGGCTGTCTGGTGTCCGCCTTGCCGCATCACCGGTCCAATTATTGACGAACTCTCGCAAGAAATCGATGAGTCCAAATTCAAAATCGGCAAACTCAATGTCGATGAGAACTCGCACTTGTCGACGGAGTATCGCGTCCTCTCGATTCCGACCGTAATTATTTTTAAGGACGGAAAAGAAGTCGAGCGTCTCGTCGGCGCGATGCCAAAGGAGGCCTTCCTCGAGAAATTCCAGCCTTACATCAACTAATGTCATTGCGAGGAGTCCGACGACGAAGCAATCTTGATCGCTCATCGCTCGAGATTGCTTCGTTACATTCGTTCCTCGCAATGACAAATGACTTATGAGAAATGTAATAATTATCGGTTCCGGTCCTGCCGGTTGGACGGCCGCGGTCTACGCCGCCCGCGCCGATTTGCAGCCGCTCGTATTTGAAGGCCACGAACCAGGCGGTCAGCTCATGACCACGACGGAAGTTGAAAACTTCCCCGGCTTTGAGCACGGCATCCAAGGCCCCGAGCTTATGGACGTCATGCGCAAGCAGGCCAAGCGCTTTGGCACAGAAATTATTTCCAACATGGTCGATTCACTCAAGCAAATCGAAGGCGGCTTCGAAGTCGTTTCCAAAGGAGAAACCTATCAAGCCAAAACGGTTATTTTGTCGACCGGCGCCACAGCCCGACGCCTCGGACTCGACAATGAAAAGCGGTTGTACGGAAAAGGCGTGTCCGCCTGCGCCACCTGCGACGGCTTCTTCTTCAAAGGAAAAAACGTGATCGTGGTCGGCGGGGGAGACAGCGCTATGGAAGAGGCGTCGTTCCTGACGCGCTTCGCAGACAAGGTTTATCTCACACATCGCCGGGATGAATTCCGCGCCTCCAAAATCATGCAGGAGCGTGTAAAAGCAAATCCCAAGATTGAACTCGTGCTCAACACGGAAGTCGCCGAGATTCTCGGTGTCGATGTCGGTCAAGTCACAGGCGTAAAACTCCGCGACACGGTTTCCGGAGAAATCCGTGAAATGAAAATCGACGGCGTATTCGCCGCCATCGGTCACGAGCCAAATATCGCGCTTGTAAAAGGCTTAGTCGATCTGGATGAGAAAGGTTACGTAAAAACCATCCCAGGCTCGTCCAAGACTAATATCGCGGGCCTGTTTGCTTGCGGCGATGTCCAAGACTCCCACTATCGCCAAGCCATTACGGCAGCAGGTTCCGGATGTATGGCAGCGTTGGATGCAGAACGGTTTCTCTCGGGTCACTAAGCTTGATCTAATTGACTACGAGACAACATGAGTTTATCGTAAAGATATAATAAAAAAATCTATGCCCATTCGTCAGTTCAACAGCAAAGAGGATGTATCAGGCTCTGATTTTGAAGGTCAATTTTTGGGATTGAACAATGGATATTTGGCGGCCTTGAAGGAAGCCGCCGCCGCTTGGGGGTTCCAAGATGAGGCTAGCTTGTTACGTTTTGCGATGGCGATCATGTTGAAGACCAAGGATAGTAAGAAGTTATATATCGAAGAGAATGGCGACCAGATATCCGTATCACCAAATCAAAACCTTTTGCGTAACCAGTAATTTTATCTCGACCTATGGCAAAAGATAAAAATGGAGCACCGGACGCCGCCGCTTCTGGTCGTGAGGACGAGAACATCGCTTTTAGCGTCACAGATCAGCTGCACTTGAAAACCGTCCATGACGCAATCGATCGACCCGACAAATTTGCTGAGTTATTCTGCCAAGCAGCCAAGACACAGACTTCCGTAAAAGAAGTGCTATGGGAACAAATCCGATCTATTCTGACGACTGACGTTGAAGCCCGGAATGCACTAAAGGTGATTGTACGCGAGGTCGAGAAAGAAGATGTCCGGATTTTTGGAAAGAAGATTGGTTTCGGTGTCTGGACACTGTTCACGATTGGTATGGGTGCCTTTCTCGGGGCTCTCTTCACCAAGTTCCTTTAACAGTATAACGATTAAATAAAACGAAAAGCCCACTGATTTATAGTCAGTGGGCTTCTTTCGACCAGCGCTCGAGCAATCCGCATCCAAGAAACTTTTCAATAGGGGAGAGCGAGTCCGAAGACCTGCGGCACCCTGCTGAAAAATCCCATGCTTGTCGTGGACGCGGATTGCTCCAACGTTGGTTGATTTGTGAGTTTTTGTCTGAAACTAGCAGGCCTGTGGATAAGTGTCAAAGGTCTGACAACTCTATCCGGCACAAAAGCGCTGTAGAGAGACAAAAAATGAGCCCGCCTCTGGGAACTGCCATGGCGGCTCAAAGTGCTAACTTATGTATACCATATCTAAAAGAATCCGTCAAGCGCTAGAAACGAGCTATTTTGACCTTAGTTTGGATTATTAATGCCCGTTTCGTCGACAACCGGTGCCGCAGGGTTCTGGGACGCGGCAACATCCTCAGCTGTTGCGCCCACTAAGCACACGGCGCCCCATGGTCGATAGTAGCTTGTAAATGTCTCCTTCTTCACCTCGCCATTCGGAAAAGTGACGGTGTAATCAAAGCTAGCAGTGGCTCCGGCATGGGCTGATTCCGTGCAGCGGCGCTTACCAACCGGAAGCTCTGTTGTCGGGACAAGCTTCATCGGCGGAGGTGCAACAATGTTGTAGATTTTTGGCTTTGTCTGCTCCGCTTTACGGCCATCACTCGTGCCCCAAGCGTAAAACGCGAGCATATCGCCTTTAATCTCGGATGTAATCAAGATGTGATGATTCGTATTGTTCTTAAAGCGGAAATCAGGAGCCGGAGAGTAAATTGTGGCATCTGTTCCAGCAGGCTCGTAGTAGCGTACGCGATAGCTGTGATTGCGGCGTTCAACGATCTCTAAGCCGGAAGCAAGCGCCATACGGAAGCTGGTTGAGCCCACTTGGCATAACCCTCCTCCGTACTCGGGAGTCGTCTCATTGCCCTTGATAACGAGTTCTTGAAACCAACCATGTGCTCCATCTATTTCACCTAGAGTCCCAAGCTGACTAAAGATTTCACCCGGCGCGAGCAAAACCCCGTTCATTTTTTTTGAACCAAGGGCAATATTTCTACGTCGATTGTAGGGAGAGCCATCAAAGTACGACCGTCCGACGCCAAGCAATTCTTTGATTCCGAGCCGTTCTGCATCTGCTCCTTCAATTTTTGGCGAGACGCGGGCAAAAACAATCGGTGCCGTCGATGATCCAGCGGCCCAAGCAGCAAGAACGCCTTCCGCAGTAAGCGACCCATCAACGCGCATACCCTCAACCGGAGCGATGAATTCCTTGATCTTTCCATCGCTTTCAAGCGTCAATTTTCCATCCTGCGCCTCTTTCAAAAAATCCTTGGTAAACGTTGCCATCGACTTCTCGATGCGCTCGGGATCCAACGCGAGAACGACGCCGGCTGGTGTCGTGCTGGCGGTAATCCATTCGGCGATCGTTGAACTCGTTACGGCTTGCCTCTTTAGCTCATTGGTAATCGTAAACGGTGCCTTGGAAAGCCAGCTGGGAATTCCGGAAAGTACAGGACGAATATCCGCAGTTGTCAGCGTAGGCAGGACATTCATGATTCGGATCGGAATCGGCTGGAAAGCAATCTGCTTTGCTTGAGCCTCAAGCGTCGCGACAGCAGAAACAATATCCGCCGACTTACCAATTTGCTCCGCTTTAATATCGGTCACAAAACCACTTTCCGTCGATGTAGAAATCGATACATGGAGCTCGGCATTCCGCATAAGCGGCATAGCCTGATCAACCTCACCCAACAAAAGACGCTCTGCTAAATCGCGGTTAACCATCGTTTTTACCTCGATTTCCGTCGGTTGAAGATACATTCGGATTCGATCAATAGCATTCCAAAGGGCATTCGATGACGATCGGCCCATCAAGAAAGCTTGATCCACAGCTGGAGCCGGATCATAAGAGATCAAATCATGTGAGAGATCCGGATCTTCCAAAGGCACATTGCTTCGCGGCAGCGTGATTTGTTTGTCTTCCAAGCGGAAAATAAAACCCGGCTCCAATGCATCGTTAATACGGCGTTGAATGGCGGCCTCGGCTTGCGCGCGCGTCATTCCATCTAGCGTAAGTCCGGCGACTCGTACGCCTGGAAAAAACTTGTCGCGGAAAACAACCTCGTATCCATAAGCCGCGGCCCCAAGCCCGGCTAAAATCGAGGCAACAAGACCGCCGGCAAGTGCTATTCCGATCAAAGAGGCGGAAGCGATCTGTCTTCCGCGTTGTTTTGCTTCAATGAGGTTCATGCATTTGTTGCTCCCTCTCCAAGTAAACGATTCAACATGCCGCGGGCGACTTCCTGATCCGTGTCCTGCTGTTTGCCTGGCGCGATGGCTACAATCTGTAATGTATCACCCATTACGGCATTTCCGGCAATGGCAGAGCGGGGGATGCGTACCGATTGTCCTTCAACTTCGACGGAAACGAATAGTTCGTCTAACTGTGTTACTTTGGCCGGCATCGGAAGAAAACCCATATATTTTACGTTAGGCTCTATGGTTAATTGACCGGAATATGCCGCTGACTGCCTCTTATCGGGATACGTACCTCGAGAATACCATCGCGAAGGGTCGCATCAGCCTGATCAGCCACAACATCGACCGGCAAAATAAGGCTGCGGCTAAAGGTTCCCCAATGACATTCCTGATGAAACCAGTCATCTTCATTGATTTCACGCTTATCCTCGCGGCTTCCGCGTATCGTTAGCAAGTCGCCATTCACGGCGATATCAAGGTCTTCGGGCTTGGCGCCAGCAAGGGTCGAGCGCACAACAAGCGTATTTCCCTCGCGGAATACATCCACCGACAGCTGTCCCTCGTTTTCACTTCGGAACCATTCGGCGGCAGGGGATTCGGTATTCATCAATCGATATTCTTCGAGAGCCATATTTTACACAAGTGTAAGCCTCGTTTCCGGTTTTGTCATGTGCTATGATACCCCCATGCCTTTGGCGCCCATGCAGCGTGTCAAAGATTGGTGGCGTTCATTGCCGACGGACACCCGTTTTTCCGTATCAATTTTAGGAATTTGCGGAATGGCTGTCGTGATTCTTTCAACCGTCTACTTGCGTGCGCACATTACTTCACCTTTCCGTATTTCAAATAACGTCCTCAAGCCGGCCCAAGAACTTCTCGCTCGCCAATCGGAAAAGGCGAATGAACTTGAAGCTTCCAAAACCAAAGACACAGACCGCGACGGCTTGAGCGACTACAGCGAGCTGTACGTCTACCGTACCTCCCCGTATCTTGGCGACACGGATTCGGACGGAATTCCCGACGCGATTGAAATCGCGCAGTCGAGCGATCCAAATTGTCCGGCCGGAACAACCTGTATCCAGCTCGACAACCAGCAGCCAGCTGGCGCCGCTTCATCGACCTTCAGCGACTTGATCGATGTGACACAATTTAATGCCGATCCAAATCTGCCAACGGAAATTAAAAATGCGCAGCAGTTTATCGCAGAAGCCAAGGACCCTTCGCTAATGTCGCCGGTACAAATTCGTGAAGTCCTGACCCGGTACAGTTTGGTCTCGCCAGAAAACTTGCAGTCGCTCTCGGACGACGAGGTGAGAGCCGTGTATACAACGACCTACGCCCGAGTTCTGAAAATCCGTGAAGCATCCATTAATAATGCAAGCGCAAATCAAAGCACCACAACCTCTCCTTAACACTACGGTATGAACCATCGACCTTTCTCGCAGCGCATTCTCATCGCGATCCTCGGCTTTTTCGCCGCGGTTGTGGTTGTCGGAAGCCCGCTGGTTACGCACAGGGTGCATGCGCAGCTGTCGGTGGTTGTTACGGAAAGCATTCCGGATAAGACGAATGATGTTCTTGATGAAATTTTCCAAGCGCTTTCACAAGCCGCTGTTACGGCATTTTTCAACGCCGCCCGCACCTTTGCCGGACAGATCGCCTATGACGCTGCCAACTATCTGGCGAGCGGTGGTACCGGTCAAGGGGCTCTTGCCTTTGAAAAAGGCTTTGGTGCGTATTTGGAGGATGTTGGTCAGGATGCGGCTGGAGAATTTATTGGCTCCTTGTCAGAAGAATTTTTTCAGGATGCGGGTTTCGATCTATGTCGTCCGCCTAACCCAGGTCAATTGCTCAACTTGCAAATTTCAATCTCGAACTCTATCCCGGGACTTGACCAGCTTTGTCCGGAAGGCCAGGACTGTAATAATCGCCCGCGCCCGCGTTGTGATTTTCAAGAAATCGTTTCCAACTACGAAAACTTGTACACCACCTTATCGAATGCGGAAATTACGGATTTTGTCAGCGCAAGCTTTAATACCAATGCGAGTGAACTCGGTGTAAGCGCCACGATTCTTGGGCGCTCGACTTTTAATGTCGCCGATGAAATCAAAAAAGCAACATCAGAGCGTGAAGAGGGCGATGGATTCAAGGCGGTTACGGGTAAAGTCGATGGCTCGATCAAGACTCCGGCAAATCTCGTAAAAGAGCAGACGACGGAAGAAATCGTCGAGAAGCCATCAAAGAGCGAGTCTGATGCGTTTTTAGCAACGATGACCACGGCATTCGAGCAGGGTTTTTCCCAGCTCGCGTCTTACACGGCATCGATGTTCATTAATACGCTTGCCAATAAATTGCTGTCTCGCGTCATGGAGCGCGGTATTATCGGCGCCTTTGATTTCTCCGGAGCAACGCAAGTTGGCATTAGTCCGGATGCTATCAGTGTCCGCAGCAAGACCGATGCACGCAAAGCCAACGTCGATTTGAAAAATGTCAGCCTCTTGCGTGTCAGCGATGTCGAGATTTCTGCCGAGCTCATCGCATGTCCTGATAATCGCGGCTTGTGGAACTGTACGGCTGATGAACGTCTCGCTCAGCTCATCCAAGGCAAGACCGCTGGCGGAAGTTTGACGATCAAGGCCGCCATGAGCGACGAGCACAAGCTCCTCCAGGCCGACTGGAAGCTCATTCCAACCAGCGATGTCCGCAACAACCAAGATCGAAACTGTTATCGCCAAGCCTACTGTGCTGGAAACCTCCAGAAGCTCCGAGCGATGCGTATTTTGCCTGTAGGTCTAGAATTCGCTGCCAACTCTGTTGAGAATATCGATCGTTGTGCGGGTGCTGGTGGCTGTGTGACATTGCGTGAAGTTGTTGAAGGTTTTTCCAACTGTAATGTGGACGGCAAGCGCGATGCCGAGCACCCATGGTGTAAGCTTGTTGATCCAAACTGGGTCGTGACTTCCTTCCAGCAGCAATGTCAGCTCACTGGTTACGGTGACACGCTTATCTCCAACCGTTTGGGACAGCGACGTGAAGAGTGCCGCGATATTCAGACATGTCTCCGCCGCAACGATGCTGGCGAGTGTGTTGGCGGATATGGCTACTGTGTCGCTGATAAGACGGTCTATCGTTTTAACGCCAATGAATGTCAGGAGGATTTCGCGAGCTGCCGCACATTCTCCAATCGCGCCGGACAAACGGTTTCTTATCTGCGTAACACGATCGATTACTCTGTCTGCCGTGCAGAAAATGTCGGATGTTTGGGCTACGCGACGACTCGCGACACGACCGGCGCCTGGCAGACGGTGGGGGAGAAGATCTACTTCGACAAAACGCTTGAGCCTTGTGCTGCTACCGATGAAGGCTGTACGCGTCTCTTAAGTGTCGAGGTCGGACAGTCGGCATTGAATGTTATTAAGAATCCGTCATTTGAAACCGTGAGCGGCGATCCGGTCGCACTCGACAACTGGCGCAAGCTGGCTGCCGGAGCTTACTCCGCTCCGACGGTCGGAACCGGAAGCCCATCACTCGATGGCACCGTAGCCACGGATGCTGCTAACCGTCTCCGTCAGGATGTCGATGTGATTCCGCTCCGTTTGTATACGGTTTCTGCTTGGGTGCGTGCTAACGGCGCTGCGCCGCTCGCAACGATCATGGTCCGTCAGATGCGGAGCGCGCCTGGCGCCGCCCCGGTCGAATCTCCAGTGGCCGAGCTCTCGACTGCCTACAAGAGCTCAGGTTGTAGTCTTGCAGAGCAGCAGCCTCAACTTTCGACGGCCGGTCGTGTACTCGACAATAACTGGAGCCGTTTTGAATGTTCCTTCTTGGCCGTATCTTCAACGCGTTACGCGGTGGTTGAAGTCGAGGGTAACAATGCTCTCGTTGACGCGATTCAGCTTGAAGAAGGTCAATTTGCTACCAACTATCTAGCTGGTACCGCTCGTGACTTGCCGGTCTTGCACATGAAGATCGCTCCGGACGATTTGAATTGTACTGGTGCTGCGTCTGACCCAGCCGCTTGTAACGCGTTTGCAAAGGTCTGCCGCCAAGTCGATGCAAGTTGTCAGGGTTACACAGACAAGGCCGGCGGTCCGGAAGTTCCAGCTATCCTCACATCTAATGATGTCTGTCCTCAGGAATGTGTTGGTTATGCCGAGTTCCGCAAGCAGCCAGCTGCATTTGACCTCGTAAATGATCCGGATGTCCGCTTTAGCGATCCTGCTGATGCTACATCAAGCTACTTTATTCCATCGACAGCTCGCCAGTGTACGCAAGAACAGGTTGGTTGTGAGGCGTTCACCAATGTCGCGGCTGCCGCAGAAGGAGGGGAGCAGGCTTCACATTGGAGCTATTTGCGCGCTTGTCGCTTGCCGAGCGCTACCCTTAGTAAGACATTCTTTACATGGGAAGGTTCGGAAACAGCTGGTTATCAATTGCGCACATTCTCGCTCATCGCTCAATCGGGAGTTACGCCTCCGGGACCAGAAGTCTTGACCAAGCGTGGCCCAGACGGCGCTTTCAAGGAGCCTTCTTCCTGTAATGAAGGTCTATGGCGTACCGGTATCGACCCAGACTGTCGCCAATTCTACGATCGCGATGGAAATGTTTACTACCGATATTACTCGCAGACGATTCTCTCGACGGAAGATTGTGTTACATTACGCATCTCTCGCTCCACAAGCCGCGACGACTGTTCCAAGACGGGTGGTGATTACAGCACCGTAACAGGCGAGTGTCTCTATAACGCTAACTTGGGCGAGAGCCGATCTTGTCCGGCTACCGCAGCTTCTTGTCGTGCTTACGCCGGTTCTGCTGCCGGGAACACCCAGGTCCTCGTGAGTGAAAACTTCCGTTCAGGCCGCGGTGCATTTAGCGCAGGTACGGCATCGCCAGAATCCTTGCTCGTCGGCGACCAGAGCTTACGTTTGAACGAGAGCGAGCCTGCAACCAACGTCAACTTTGCATCTGAATCCGACGGTCTCTATCGCGTCAGCTTCTGGGCCAAGGCTGCGGGCCGCAATGATTTGTCCTTGACCTTCGGTATTCGTGATTCTGCAACGCCTGGCGCAACCGCCAACCAGGTCGGACAAGTTCGTCTAGCAACGGATTGGCAGCGTTACACGGTCGGCTTGTTCTCGGGAGCTTCCCTCGCATCTTCCTCGACATTGATCACGACACTCACCGGCTCCGGAATCCGCGCCGCCTTTATCGATGAAGTCCGCATCGAGCGCATTCGCGACACGGCCTTTGTCATCCAGAATTCTTGGAACACGCCAATCTCCTGTGACCGCTCATTCACGGGTGCCGCAGAACCGCAGGCGATGCTCGGCTGCCGTGCTTACACCGATCGCTTCAATCGTGAAGTGAACGCCTTCCGCTTCACGCGTTTGTGTCGCGCAGAGGGTATTGGATGCCGCGCCTTCGTCGACACGCGTAACTCGGAAAACCCGTATGCGGAAAGCTTCAGCCAGCGCGATGCAACGCCAGTCCCGATCTTCAATGTCACAAGTACGGCATACGGCTCCGCAACGACAACGCGAGCTGGCGACCGCATGATTTACGTCGTGTACGACCAGTCTAAGGTCTGTCAGCGCGAGAACGCCTCTTGTCGCGCTTTCGGAAAGCCGGTCTATTCCGTTGATCGCTCCAGCATCGAGTCGTATCAGACCGTCTATTATAAGGATGACATCACCAAGTACGGCGATGCGCTCTGTAAGCCATCCGAGGAATTCTGTGAAGAATATAAGTACGGCGGCGCCAACGACTACTTCCGCGATCCGCAGCGCAAAGTTTGTGAATTCCGCCAAGGCGTCCGCTTGTCCGGTGATGACTTCACCGCCGCAGACGGCGCACTGCTCGATACCTTGCCGGAAGCGGAATACGATGGCTGGTTCCGACAAGGTTCAAGTCCTGCCAAGCCATGTTATCCGGAAGCCTTGGAAGGCGGCCGTAATTTCCCGTTGCCTAAGCGCGGCGATCCGATCTGGGCTGGTTGGACAGGTCTCTGTCCTGGTTCTGCCTCGGAATGTACGGAATTCCGCGATATCAACGACACAAGCGACCCGCTTCATCGAACGGGCAAACCATACTTCTTTGTAAACGACGATCGTCTCGATAAGACGACCTGTCAGGGCAATGTCGATGTTGGCCAAGGCTGTGTGCTTATGCGCGACATGACGGATCCGATTCTCAAATACAATGTCGCTGCCTCCTATAACAAGTACGAGAACAACGACTTCCGACCGACGGTTCCTGTTGACTGTTTCCGCAACCCGACGGATCCGGCTTGTGAAGCCGTTCTCGCAGAGGAAAACGATGCTAACGTGTTACTCAAAGTGAAGGTTGACCGTGACTGTGCTCAGTGGCTCGGCTGTCGTTCAAGTGAATCGGTATTTGATCCTGCCACAAGCCGCTACAAGGAAATCTGTACCAATGTGGCATTGTGCGATAAATCCACCAACCGCCCAGGTGAAATTTTCTGCGCTAACTACGTCGATCGCGATTCCGAGGACGAAGTCGTCATGCAGCGCGGTAAATTCTTCGACATCGCAAGTTATACGGAGCGTCCAGTTGGTTTGGGTGAAAAAGACTACTCCGGTTACGCTGTTCCGGACACATTCCAGATTCCTGAGCTTGTAACAGCTCGCGTAGGTTCGGAAGGTGCAAACAATGTCGATGACAACAAGTACCGTTTTGCACTTGATTACCGTCTTGCAGCAGCGGTTCAAATTCCGCTTGATCGTTTCGGAAGCTTGTACAGAGTTCGTGCTACCTTCGGACCTAATGACGCCCGTCCATTAACGGGAACGCCTGTTCAGCTTGCAAATCCTGATCTGAATCTCTGTCAGCATGTTGGAACAGGTATCATTGGTTATTACCTCTCTACGGAATTGTTCGCCTCTGGAATTGCTAACAAGTCCGTCGTTAACTGCTATCTCCCGGTAAAATCAGGCGGTGACAACACTAATTTCCAGAATGTCTCAACGCGTTTCTCTCTCGATGATCCGCGCGTCGATCCGACTCTGACCAACTCCTTCCCTCCGGCCGAGTGTCGTGTGAATCCGGAAGCAGATTCTCCATTTGGTCAAAGCTACGTGACAGAATGGGATCTCACGACGAATCCGCCAAAACCAGTCAGCAAGCTTGGAGGTTTCAACAGCGCCAACACTTGTGAATTCGGAGAAGACTGCGTCTGTAACTATAAGCGTGCTCAGTACGGTTCAACTGCCTTCAGCAAATTTTTCAGTTCATTGTCCCAAGATGTTCCGCCAGGAATCTGTCAGGGCGGTCCTCGCGATGGTCAAGCTTGCTTGCCGGCAACCATCTTCCAGATTCAAACGCAAGGCGGCCGCACAGCTCCAGCTGCAAGCTCAGGTGGAACTGAAACCCAAGAGCTTGTGCAGGGCGTGGAAGGTTCCAATGCTGCGCAGACTTGTGGCGCGCCAGAAGGAGGCGGTCGCTGTGTCGCATTCAACAAGCTTGAAATCATCCGCGGTGTATTTGGCCAGTGTTTGGAGCGCGATGAAACGCGCATTATCGGTGAAGATCAGGCGAACAAGCCATGTTTGACATGGAATCCAACCCCAATTCTCTTTGGCGATAAAGACTCGTTCCACTATCAACCAACTTCTGGTTACTTGCCGCCGCAAAACTCCGGTCAGTACTACTGTGTTTCTCCGGTGAAGAAGCCGACCAAGGCCCGCTTCATCTGGACCTCGTTCTCGCAATTCAATAGTCCGCAGAACGGACCTGGTGACGGAAACGCAGAGGTGAAACCGGCAAATATGCATTACGCGGGTGATGATGATTGGGATCACGGTCCGGGTAGTATCTTTGGCGGAGATCGTCGTGGCCGCCTGCGCTTCTTTGCTGGTTGGATGACAAAAATTGATTATCGTGACGACTGGGTCTCGGCCGACAACAGCGGTATTCTTGGTGAAGATCAAAACTACTTTGCTTCTATCTTTGGAGCAAAGCCGGAGTCGTATTACACGGCAACCACCGATTGTGAATTGGCTGACGATGACCAAGACGATGATGGGTCCTTTGATGAAATTTCCGGAGGCGCCAATGAAAACGATTCTTACGGCATCCGCCTTGTCGACGCCGGCGCTGGATACGGTGAATACTTCCTGCGCACCAATGACGATAACCTCGCTCAACAGCTTCAGTTGCTTGGTGCACCGAAACCGGGCAACGTTGACGGAAGTGTAGATGGCTCAGAAGAGGATACGAGTGAGTATATGAGCAGCGATCCGGCATTCCGCGCACGCCGCACGCAGTTCTTTGAATCAGGATTGAGCGACAACACGATCTCGTACTTCAAGATCGATCCGATCAAGGGCCCTCACGGCCGCATCGCATGTGGATATCAGGCCGCCTGGGTCGATAACTTGGGCAGCGTGAATTACGATGATGCCGGATCAAACCGTCCAAAAGACACGGAATGGCGCGATAAATTCTACGAGAACTACAACCCGTATCTTACGCGCGGACAGGAAGGTATTTACTCCTCGCGCGGCGGTCGTCCGTTCCAGGTCTCGTGCGTTGGAAATCCGGATCCAAACGCTAAGTGTTACATCAAGTATTGGGAGCTCGACTATCGCTCGACCAACCAAAAGAAATTCGTTGGTCTCCAGCGCGCTGGCCAAGACGGTACGCCAACCGACATCATCGTCCGCGGTTTGCTCGATATCCGCCGCGATCCGATCCAGAGCGTTTGTGAAAACAGCAAGCCATACTTTGCTGTACGTGCCGTCTTCGAATCTCGTTCAGAGAATACGACAGCTACCGGATCTGATTTGACCCAAGACAATGTGGCTGGTCCGTGGCGCTTCGTTGGTTTCTGGGTCTCAGCTTGTGGCGGCGACACTGGCGGCGATCAGCGTTACATCTACATGAACATGGAAGTCGGAACCGCGAGCGTATGTAAGGAATTGGCGGAAGTTCGCAGTAAGAATTCCAACCAAGACGCCGCCTTCACGGATCGCGTCTGGCGCCGTGGCGATTTCCGCGAGCCAGGAACCGGTCTCCAGTATTCTGATAGCGCCTCGCCATTCTCGAGCGCAATCAACACGGGCCCGGCCGGCATCGAGCCGCTGTTCCAGAGCGGATCGGAAATTACCGGATTCTCGCCGCTCAATCCGCCAACATTCTTGGCCCCGCCATCACAGACCTACTATCGTCCAAACACGGTCCCGGGTGACAAGTGGGCATATCTCTCCAACTTGTTCGCGCGTATCTATCGCGTCTATCGCTTCCAGTTCCTCCCAGTCTCCAAGGTTGATCGTGCCTGTACCGACGGTCCGTTCAAAGGAACACGCTGTACGCCAGAAGCTACTGGATCGACGGCATCGCCATCCTGTTCTGTCGATGGCGCCTGTGCCTTGCCGCTTACGGAAGATGAAAATATCGCGCAGAAAGTCTGTCGCGGTGGAATCAGCCGTTTGCTTTCCTGTGCAGAGAGCGTCGATGTCTGTAAGGCTCCTTCATTCACCAAGGAAGATGGCACAATCGCATCGTTACTTAACGCCTGCGCCCCGGTGGGCTGGACGGAAGTTTCTCCAGGATTCTGGAACAGAACGGCAAGCCCATTACCAGCACCGATTTCAACCGAGTTGGCAGGGCGTGCTCCGCACTTTGCTTTCGGATGTCAGACAAATATTGGGCCGAACGTAGCGACAACTTGTGCCGCACCGGAAGCCGCTAGCTTTGATTGTCCGGTTCGTGTTGAAGGAAGAACGTGTTTGCCAGACAAAAAGTGTAGTGCGTTTGCAACAACAGGACTCACAGCAGATGAAACTCGCAACACCTGTGGCGCGGATAGCGACTGTAACTTCACCGAGGTCCCAGCCTCCACGGTGTGTGCGGCTCCGGATCCAGGCTGGCTCGGTCGCTGTGTCGGAGGTTTGCGTGATACGCAGGTCTGTTTCTACCGCGCGAGCCCGGATGGCCGTGTAGAAATGCCGCGCGCCGGAACCTATGGTTCTTGTGAAGTGAACCTTCCTGCCGGTGAAGAAGTGGCCGCCCGCAACTCCTGTATTCCAGTCTCCGGTCCTTCTCCAGACTTTACTCCGATCGCGGTCTGTCGCGTCCCTGGCAGCAGCGACACCGGACCAAATCGTTCGGACAACCCGGATACAGACAACAATATCTGTACGCACTCCGGCGGTTATCAGCCGCGTATCGATATTTGTCCTAACCCGGCTGATGAATTCTGCGGTTTGATCGCTTATCGCATCACGGATCGCAGCTTGGATGGTTCACTTGATCCGAGCGGTCCGCATCCGTTACCAACCGACCACACGCTCGGTATGTACACGCCGACATTCCTCGGCTTCACGGGATCTGGTGTCGGCGCAGCAACCTTCCGCTACATGTCGTACTACACGCCTCGTCCGCCTCGTTTGGCCGCTCCGGACACGCGTAACTGCGCAGTTCCGGGTCAGTGTCCTGTTTCACGCGTCGATGCCTTTGCCTTCAACGGTCAAACCGACGGCGTCATCAACGTAGGCGGCGGTTCGCACAAGTCGACCATGCGCTTCTACGCTTGGTCTGCTCATAACCAGATGCCGCTCCGCCAAGTTGTGATCGATTGGGGCGATGGTTCAACCCAGCGCGTCGACGACACACGCATGAAGAACCGCAAGCCATTCTGCGGAGTCCAGCGCGAATGTTCTTTGACCCCAGGATTAACCTGTCAGACCAACGCTGACTGTCCTGCCGGTGCTGGTACCTGTGTGGCGATCGGAACCTGTGCACAGAATGCCAACCTCTCCTGTTCTCAGGATACTGACTGTACGGTCGGCGGTGTACGCGACACCTGTAACATCCGTACGATGTTCGGTAACAGCACGGAAGCCTGTCAGTCCGACTACTTTGACTACGCCCACTTGTACACATGTGGCGCGCAGCAAACGACTCGCGATGGCTCTGGCTTGCCTGCCTGTTCCAACTCGCCTCGCTGTTCCCGCGATACCAACCGCACCTGTACCACTCCAGGCTCTACCTCAGAATGTGCTCCTGGCGATATCTGTCTCGAAGGCTTGGCTCCAGTCGGCGGATGTTTCGATGAAGAAATCCGCACCTGCCGCTTTAGCCCACGTGTCATGATTCAAGACAACTTCGGCTGGTGTACTGGCGAATGCCGCGCCGGTCTCACAGGAGGTCAGCCAGATGACGTCACCGTAGGCCCGACCGCCTCAACAGTCCGTCATCCAAATGGTGGCTGCTGGGCGGGATCTACTCTTGGTGGAGATCCTAACATCAGAAGCAATACAAGTTCATCACTTAGTAACGTCGTAGCTAACTTGGTTCTACCTGTTAGTGAGTGTAAGGGTGATATATTGGATTCGATTCCAACCGTTCCCGTACCTTCTACAAGCCGAACAAGTAGACCTTGGATTGTCTATCCGGGCTCGCTACAGCTTCGAGCTAATGTAGTGTCAACAAGTACAGCTCCGTAGGCAGTCAAATCTCAGAAACTGAATAGCCCCCGAGTCAGGCAAGACTCGGGGGCTTTCAGGTAGGGGCGGGGAGGAGCGTGAGCTCACTCTCCGACGTAGGCGGCGGTGCTGACGACCGGGGTTGCAGACCCAGGCATCCAGCATTCGGTTGTTGCCATGTCGCATCCCATGCCGCCGGAGGCGGACTGGAAACTGACGCGGCAGTGCGAGTAGCTGGAGTCCGGGTTGAGCCAGTTCAGCCAGCAGCGGCCTTCCGGCCCGCAGGTGAACTCCATGGCCGTTCCTGCCGGCATGTACATGCCGGTGTTTGCGCGAGCGAACCGGAGGAACGAGTACAGGATTCCGCCTTCCTCATGCGTGAGCTCACGCTCAGGCGAGGAGCACGTGTCGCAGACCCAGAGGTCGTTGTTGATCGCGTCGGCGCAGATGAACCCGTCGCGGTTGTACTCCATGCCGAACGGCAGGTTGCACTCGATGCCGACGTAGTCGACGTCTTCGCAGACGTTCGGGATCGTACCCGAGTCGACGCCGCCGTCTTCCCCGGGGGGAACGTAGGCATCGACGGGATCCGTTCCGCTGTCGACGTCCGGCCCGGAGTCTCCAGTGGGCAGCGTACCCGTGTCGCTGTCGGGCATGGGGTTGGGCGTGGGACACCCGGTGAGAGCCGCCATGAAGGCGGCCGCAAGGAAGAAACGCAGCTTCTCCATGACGAACCTCCACTTGAGATAAGGTGCACAGGTTTCCATCGGGAACCATTCCCTCTGGGCCTGCACAAATCGTATCACAGGTAACCGGAGCTAACCACATTTTTAATAAAATGTCAATAGTCGGTGACAGATATTTGGGTGTAGCCAGAGCTTAAAAAGTAAGCTAAAATAAAGGCAAATCGAAGGATTGTATGCTTAGCATAAGGAGCTCGCCCCATACATACGCAATATTTACGAAGCAATCAGCGAAGCAAAGTCTGATTTTTCATTGTCTGTACTTGAAAAGGGAGGGCGTGAAATCGTCTTAGCTGGAACTAAGCACACGCGTAACCCAGATGATCGGCAAATTTTAGACTTAGGGATAGCATTCAAAAACAGCTTGAAAAGCTCAGAGCGGGGATTCGTCCTCTGCTTGGAGGGGGATAAGCTTAACAATGATGAGGAGATGCTCGACGCTTCTATATCCCGAATAGGGGAACAGGCCGTGCTCATTGATATCGCGATGAAAGAAAGAATTAATTTTTTTAATATCGAGCCATCGTTTGCAAGAATTAACTCATTGGCTATAGAGGTATTCGCTGATCGAAAAGCACTTGCAGGTTGGGCGTTTTTAAATTTCCTATCAGGTGCCGCCAAAGACGGAAGAATCGGTATCGAAAAGAAAGAGTTATTGATAAAAGTCTTGGGTTCAATCGGTGGCCAATATCAGATTGCAGAGAGCGGCCTCGCTTGCTTTGAAGTGCTTCGAGACTATTTACAGGAGGCTGGTGTAATTAATTTTAATAATTTTGATCAGATATTTGAGGTCGATATTGAAATAGAGAGAATTGTTGAAGCGCAGAAACCGACCAACGGTCCATATGTAACTAATGAAGCGGCTGTCTGCATTAATCTCGCAAGAGATTTTGGTTTGATGGAAAATGCTTTGCGTATTTTTGAAGAAATGGACAAAAATTTATTTGTTTGGCAGGGACTCAACCACGTTATTTCGCAGCTACCCGCATACCAGCATCTTGGATTCAAGGAAATAAAGTGAGGGGCGCTCGTTGGCCTCGCGACCGAGATCAATGATCTCGTGTTTCATTTCACGCGCCTTGCCCAGCAGGCCGGCTGTACGGTAGTCGATCTTACCTTCAGGTACGTCTTGTGAATGGATCGCGACCGTGAAGACCTGGTCACCGACGACCACTGACAGAATGCATCACTTTTTGGGAATGTGCGTCTGCATGAGATTCGGTGTGAATCGCAGGCGTTCCAGAGCGGCGTTCGTCTGCACCTCAGGAGGAATGCGACTCGTGTGAAAGAGGACGCGCCTCCCGCTCTTCATGTGAATCAGGCCCTTACGAATCTTTTTCATGATGATTTCGCCCCCGCCTTCGTCCCAGAATTGCCGGATGGCCTCGGGCTCGTCGGTGAGGATACTTGCGGGGATCTCGAATCCAAGTTCGGCGGCTCTCCGCATCTGGAGCATCTTGTTGAACTTGAGACGCTCGTTGTCTTCCCAGGGATTTACCACAGGACATTTCAACATCGTGATCGCGATGCTGAAGGCCCACTTGGTTTCCTCGAGCATCCATTCCTGGAGCTCGGGCTCATCTGGAAATAGCTTCGGGAGTTCAGGTAGATGGACGCGCCTGTTCCAGACGACGCCTACATGAGGCATGCGTACGCGTCGATCAGGGAAGAGGAAACTGCCTTCGCTGCGTCCGTCCTTGTCGAGCCTCAGGGATAGTTTGACTTCGGTGTGAAAACGCTCCGTGTTGAAGCGCACGAAGTCTGCGCTCATGCGTTCAAGTTGCTGAATGACCAGCTTAGCGCAATCATCTTTCTCATGTGTGAGTATGAGTATCGTATTTTCCAAGGTGCGCCTCACGCTTGTACACATGTTGCCTAAACACAGGCAACATATTTAATTATCAAATTCTATATTTAAAGTCAAATAAATGATAAAGTTTAGATAAAAAGTTGTTAAAAACACAACGCCCCACACCGAGTTTCGGTATGGGGCGGGTGGAAGAGTAAGGGAAAGAGAGAGAGGGGAGCTGCTACTCGCCGACGGCGATGGACTTGCCGATGAACGGCGCGTCGGGACCGAAGCTCGGCCGCGACTTGCGCGCGCTGTGGCGCTCCGCGAGCCCGAAGGTCGTCTTGATGGCGGACTCCGTGACCCCCTTGAAGACCAGCGCCTCGATCACGTTGGTGTCGATCCGCCGATCCGCCTTGTGGCTGATGTAGAGAACGCAGTCTCGCGCCGCGTCGAGGACCTCGGCGGCGTTCTGATGTGCCTGGAGGCTCATTCCGCGCTCCCTGGCCTTGCGGGCGTGGCTCGCGAGGATCTTCTGCACCCGGGCGTACCGCGCCACCGCTTCCTCGTCGACGCGGCCGTCGAGCGTGATCTTGGCTTCGCGAGCCGCGAGCGTGAGGCCGGCACGGAAGATGCCGGTGTAGGCGTCGGGACGCTGCGGCATCTTGTCCCAGAGCACCGTGTACTGCTTGAGCTCGGTGAACGGCTTCGTCCAGAGATTCTGCACGAGCAGCTCGCCCGGATCGGTGTCGGTGACGACGAGCAGTCCTGCCGGCGGATGCGCCTTGGGGATGCTGTCCTGGATCTCTCGCTGCGATGCGCCATCGCGCATGCGCTTGGCGATCTTGTGCTCGTTCCGCGCCGGCGGCTCGTACCGCTCGAGGATGAACTGCTGCATCCCGATCGGGATACGCGACTGGGGCGTCTCCACGATCACGAGCAGATGTCTCTCCTTGTCGAGCAGGTACAGCTCCTGCGTGGCGGTGTCATCCGCCGCGATGAGGAAGGGGACGAGTCCGAGTCGCTCGGCCATCATCTTGATGGTTCCGACGAGCTCGTGCCGATCCTCCTCCTGCATCATGAGGACGAAGGGGCGCTGATGCAGCTGCATCGCGTTGATGAGCGCTCCGATGACGGGGGGACGGCGGCCGCAGAGGGGGATCTGGGTCGGGAGTGCGGGCTTCATCTTGATCTTCTCTCTCCTTTAAAGGTACATCCGGTTACCGCCGGATCGGCTTGCCCTTGGGAAGGACAGTGCTCCAACCTAAGCCAAAAACCCAATCTTGTCAACCTCTGTTCATTCTGCTATCCTCTTGCCATTGCTCGATCTGGATGATCGGGCTTGTTTTATACATAAACACGCATCATAAACATAATTATTTCCTAACGTTCACGCCTAACTGGTCATTATTTACAATGACCATGATGCGTGACTAAGACATATGGCTAGCCCAATCTCCGCCGCGATGAAACAGATTGCGGACGAAAAGAATATTTCGTTCGAATCAGTGCTCGAAACCGTAGAAAACGCCCTTGCCGCCGCTTATCGCAAGGACTTCGGCAACAAGAACCAGAACCTCCGTGTCGAGTTTGACCCGGAAAAGTACGACGGTATGACCGGCGGTATTCGCGTATTCGACGTAAAGACCGTTGTGGAAGACATGGTTCTCGACGAGGACTACTTTACGCGTCTTGAAGCGGCGACGGCGCCTAAAAAGGACAAGCCTTTTGATAAGTCGACCCCACGCCCTGATCCGGCCGCGACAGAAGTTCTTCCGGATGAATTCAAGTTCAATCCAAAGACGATGATCATGATGAGCGACGCTCGCGACCTCAAGCCTGACGCCCAAGTCGGCGAGGAGATCCGCGTGGAGCTTGGCGTTCCTGCCGCATTCGGCCGTATGGCCGCCCAGACCGCTAAGCAGGTTATCTTGCAAAAGATCCGCGAGGCAGAACGCGGCGTCATCTTCTCCGACTTCAAGGGTCGCGAAGGCGAGCTTATGAATGTCACGGTTCAACGCCGTGAAGGCCGTCTCGTTTTGATCGACCTTGGCCGCGCAACGGGCATCATGCTTCCGGAAGATCAGGTTGAATCGGAACGCTACTTCCCGGGAACGCGCATCAAGGCTTTGCTCCGTTCCGTCGAGATGACGACGCGTGGTCCAGAGATTCGTCTCTCGCGTACGAGCCCGCAGCTTGTTGCGGCATTGTTCGCACAAGAAATTCCGGAAATCGGTAACGGCACGGTCGACATCAAAGCGATTTCCCGTGAAGCTGGCAGCCGCGCCAAAGTCGCCGTCGCTTCCAATGACGACGCCGTAGACCCGATCGGTTCTTGTATCGGTCAGCGCGGTACGCGTATTCAGTCGGTTATCCGTGAACTCGGCGGTGAAAAAGTCGATGTCGTGCTCTGGAATGAACAGCCGATCGAATACATCAAAGCGGCTCTTTCGCCGGCCAAAGTCATCGATGTCGAGCTTCGTGAAGATGAACACCTCGCTGTTGTCTCGGTTCCGGCGGATCAGCTCTCGCTCGCGATCGGTAAAGGCGGTCAGAACGTTCGCCTCGCCGCTAAACTGACAGGTTGGAAGATCACGGTCGTCGAGCAGGGCGGTAAACCGGTCGCCGATTCGGAAAAAGGGGAGTTCGGCGCTCCAGTCGAGGACGACAAGCCAGAATCTGCCGCAGAAGCCGATGCTAAGTCGGAATCAGAAGCCGACAAGCCGCTTGATGGCGAGCCGGCAGAAGCCAAAGAGATGGAAGGCTATTCCGAGCAGACGCCGGTCGTTGCAGCCGAGCAGGGAAGCGATTCAAAAGAATAAAATAATCTATGTTCCAAGCGATCCAAGCTCTCTTTAACACCATCTTCTTCCAGCCGATTCTCAATTTGTTGGTGTGGTTGTATGTCACGATTCCGGGACAGGATGTTGGTATCGCCATTATCGTATTAACGATCATCATCAAGATCGTGCTCTATCCGTTGACGCATCTGCAGATCAAGCAGCAGCGCGCGATGCAGGAATTGCAGCCTAAGATCGAGGAGATTCGTTCTCGTTTGAAGGACGATAAAGAAAAGCAGGCCTCGGAGCTCATGGCGCTTTATCAGCGCGAGAAAGTGAATCCGGCCGCTTCCTGTTTGCCGCTTTTGGTCCAGCTTCCAGTTTTTATCGCGCTCTATCACGCCTTGTCTGTTGGTCTTGCATCGCAGGGCTTGAACCAGCTCTACCCATTTGTCCCAAATCCGCAGACTATCCAAACGATGTTCCTCGGATTATTTGATCTCACCAAACCAAACTACGTCTTGGCGATCGCTGCTGCCCTCGTCCAGTTCTGGCAGACCAAGATGATTTTGAAGCCGCCGGCAGCCACGGTCGCAACGCCTCCGCCGGAAGTCGCCAAGACAGAAGGCGCTCAGGATGAAAGCATGACCGCCATCATGAACAAACAAATGACTTACATGATGCCGATCATGACGGCTGTCATCGGTTTCTCACTCCCTGGTGGTCTCACCTTGTACTGGCTCGTAATGAGCTTGCTCACCGTTGCCCAGCAATATCTTGTCATGCGCCGCACGCCTCCCAAGATGGAGCCGCAGCTCGGGAATTGACAATCATTGCTCCTTGATCCCGATTCTTCTACACTTGCCCCGCATTTTTCCCCTGATCCGATATGTCTCGAATGAACCGACAAACCACGCCCTCCCGCAAAACAGTCATGTCGCGCCTCGGTTGGCTCGCCTTGCTTCTGCTTGCCGCAGGGTCTCTTTCCTACCCGGGTCCTGCTAACTGGGTCGTTGGCCAAGTCAACGAACTCACGGGTCTCAATATTCCGACGATCAACAAGCCATTCGTCCTCGGCCTTGATCTTCAGGGCGGAACCTCGCTTGAATATGAGGCTGATGTTTCCAAGGTTGCGCCGTCAGAACAGCGTGAAGCCATGGATGGCGTCCGCGATGTGATCGAGCGCCGCGTCAACTCGCTTGGCGTTTCCGAGCCGGTTATCCAGGTTACGCAAGCTGGTGATGCATGGCGCGTAAACGTGGAGCTCGCCGGTATCCGCGACGTCAACCAGGCTATCAAACTTATCGGTGAAACGCCGATCCTTGAGTTCAAGGAAAAGAACACGGAAAAACCGCGTCCACTCACCAAAGAAGAGCAGGATGAGATGGATAAGCGCAATACGGATGCTCTTGCCCGTGCCAAGGCTATTTTGGATGAAGCAAGAAAGCCGGAAACGGATTTTGCGGAACTCGCCAAGAACAAAACAGAAAACGCCGCTCGTAAAATTGACGGGGGAGACACGGGTGCTTTGTCTGCAGCGACCATCGCTGGTAGCAAGGATTTGCAGGATCTTCTCGACACCGTCGGCGGTCTCGCGCCAGGCGCCGTGTTCCCGAATGTCGTTGAAACCGACAATGTCTATCTCGTTGTAAAGATGGAAGAATTGAAGGACGGTCCGAAAGAAGTGAACGCGCACCACATGCTGATCGGATATCAGGGTGCTCAGGGCGGTCTCTCAACGCGTACCAAAGAAGAAGCTAAAGCAAAAATCGAAGACATTAAAAAGCAGGCCACGATTGAAAACTTCGACAGCCTCGTCGCTGCCAACTCCGATGAACCAAACGCCACGTCAACAAAGGGTGACCTTGGCTGGTTCGGAACGGGCGACATGGTAGAAAAATTCGAGACGCCAGTCTTTGCCCAGGCTTCCGGAACCATTTCCGAAGTCATTGAAACAGAATTCGGTTATCACCTCGTCTGGAAACTCGGTGAGCGCATCAGCAAGGAACCTCGCTTGCGTTTGATTGAAATCAACCGCTCCGTTCCAACCGACTTCGTTCCTGTTGATGAGTGGAAAGCCACCGCTTTGACCGGCAAGCAGCTGCAGTCAGCGAAGGTCGATTTTGACCAACAGCTCGGCTCCATCCAGGTCTCGCTCCAATTTGATGACGAGGGTAGCAAGTTGTTTGCTGAACTTACGAAGAAAAACGTTGGCCAGCAGGTCGCGATTTTCCTCGACGGAAACGTGCTCTCGGCCCCGGTTGTGAACCAGGAGATTCTCGGCGGTCGCGCCGTGATTACAGGTAACTTCACGCTCGAGGAAGCCAAGCTTCTTGCCCGCCGTTTGCAGGCAGGTGCGCTTCCAGTGCCGATTACGCTCGTCGCCCAGCAATCCGTCGGCCCGACGCTCGGTGCAGACTCGCTAACCAAGTCGATTAACGCCGGACTCGTGGCATTCCTCTTGATCGCGATCTTCGCTATCCTGATCTACCGCTTGCCGGGTATGGCTGCCGTTGTCGTGCTTGTGATCTACGCCGCCTTGAACGCCGCCACCTTCAAGCTTGTACCGATTACGCTCACGCTTTCCGGTATCGCCGGCTTCATTCTCTCGATCGGTATGGCGATCGACTCAAACGTGCTCGTGTTTGAGCGTCTCAAGGAAGAATTGAAGTCAGGACTCGCGCTTGAGCCGGCCTTGGAAGAAGCCTTCAAGCGCGCCTGGACCTCGATTCGCGACGGTCACGTCTCGATTCTGATCTCCTGTGCCGTCTTGTTCTGGTTCTCCTCGTCATTGATCAAGGGTTTCGCTCTCACGCTCGCGCTCGGTACCGTCATCTCTTTGTTCACGGCTACGGTTACCACGCGTACGGTATTGCGTGCCTTGGCCAAGACGCCGCTCGCAAAATGGCCGTGGCTATTCCTTGCTTCTGGAAAGAAATAATCTTATGAAAACAACGCTCGTAAATCTTCGCCCAGCCTGGTACGCGATCGCCGGCGCCCTCGCACTCGCATCGCTTGTCATGCTTTTTGCCTGGGGCTTGAAGCAGGGGATTGAATTCACCGGAGGTACCTTGATGGCTGTTCGCTTTGAAACGCGCCCTTCCATCGCCGATGCTGACGCCGCTTTGCGCAATGTCGCCGATGATCTCGGTTCCATCGTGATTCAGCCGGCTGGTGAAAAAGATATCCAGTTCCGTTTGAAAACCGTCTCGGAAGAAAAGCATCAGGCGATTTTGACCAGCCTCCGCGAACGCTTCGGTGAAGTCACCGAGCTCCGCTACGACGCCATTGGTCCTTCGATCGGTTATGAAATCCGCTCCAAAGCATTGAACGGTCTCGGAATCTCCCTTTTGGCGATTCTGATCTACATTGCCTACGCTTTCCGCGGAGTCTCAGCCCCTGTTGAATCTTGGAAGTACGGTGTCGTCACAATCTTGGCTTCCGGTTTCGTTGTCTTGATTCCGCTCGGACTCTACGCCTTCTTGGGTCACCAGTACGGTATCGAGATCGGTACGCCGTTCGTTGCCGCCATCCTGACCATTATTGGTTACTCGATTACGGACACCATCGTTGTCATGGACCGCATCCGTGAAAACCTCCAAAAAGCCAAAGGAACATTCAAGGAAATCGTGGAAATGTCCATTCGTCAGACATTCGTCCGTTCCATTACTAACTCGATGGCCACCTTGCTCACCTTGGTCGCGATCTTCCTCTACGGTGGGGATACGTTGGATGAATTCACGCTTCCATTGATCGTGGGTATCACGGTCGGTACCTTCGCCTCCATGTTGATTGCATCCCCGCTGCTTATCACCATTGATAAGCTCGGACAACGCTTCAAAAAATAAGAAAAATCCCCCGGATGCGGGGGATTTTTTGTTGTGCTATAATGGTCTTATGTTCGAGGAATACATCGGCTACTTGCCGTTCCTCAATTTTAATGTCGACGCGTTCTTAAACGTGGCCGGAAATGATCCATTTTCTGCCATGATTTATCTGTTTCTGAGCGGAGGCTGGCTTATACTGATTCCGGTGCTCTGGTTCATGATCAAGAACGGATGGCTGGAATACGTACAAAACAAAGCAGCGGCCAAGCGCGAGTGGATCCTTCTCCGCATCAGCGTTCCAAAGGCGAGTGAACAAACCGTAAAGGCTGTTGAAAACCTTTTTGCTTTGCTCGCCGGGGCCCACAGTCCGCCTTCTTGGACCGAGACTTGGCTTCAGGGCGCGTCGCAAGCCGTCATGTCGATTGAGATTGCCTCTATCGACGGCCAGGTTAGTTACTATATCTTTTGCCTAAAAGGCCTTCGTGATCTTGTTGAGGCGGCGGTGTACGCACAGTATCCGGATGCAGAGATCGATGAAGTCGAGGATTACGCGCGCCAAGTCCCGGCGGAATATCCTAATGACGAGTGGGATGTCTGGTGTACGGAAATGACCAATGTCATGCCAGACCCGTACCCGCTCAAAACCTACACGGAGTTTGAGGATAAGGTTTCGGGTGAATTCAAAGGCCCGATGGCCGCATTTTTGGAAACATTCTCCCGTCTTGGTCCTGGCGAGCAAGCTTGGTATCAAATTATTCTCCAGCCAACCGATCAGCGCGATTTCCGTAAACGCGCCGAATCTCTCGTAAAGAAGATCAAGGGTATTAAAGAAACGCCCAAGCCTTCATTTGCGGAGCAAATAGTGAGCGTTCCGTTAAATGTGTTTTTTGAGATCGCTAATTTGATTTTAGGTTCAGCATTAGGTGGAGGGGGAGGTAAAGAAGAAAAGAAAGACGGTACGCCGGAAATTCTCAAGCTCTCGCCAGGCGAGCGTCTGGTGCTTGAAGCAGTTGAGCGCAAAGCGTCCAAGATCGGATTCAACTGCAAGATTCGTTTCTTGTATGTCGCCAAGAAAGAGGTCATGAAAAAATCCAAAGCTGTTCAACCGTTCATCGGTTCGATCAAGCAGGTGAATACCTTCAATATGCAGGCGTTGAAACCGTCTTCCAAAGTCGGCGTGAACGGTACGCTTTGGTGGTTCAAGGACCGCCGCAACAATGAACGCAAGAGCAAAATGGTTCGTGCATACCGCAGCCGCAGCGGCTGGTCTGGCTTGCCAAAGTTTTTCATGTCTTCGGAAGAATTGGCGACGCTTTGGCATTTCCCGATTTTGATCCAGGTCAAAGCTCCTGGCTTGCGCCGCATCGAGGCCAAAAAGTCCGAGGCCCCAGCCAATATCCCATTTGGCTAATCTATGGCATCAGCAAATTGTCAGGATCACCTTGAGCATATTACGTTCTTCGCGGAAACGAATTTTAGAAATGCCAAGCGCCGTTTTGGAATCAAGACCGATGACCGTCGTCGCCACATGTACATCATCGGTAAAACCGGTATGGGTAAGACGACGCTCATCGAAAGTCTTATCTTGTCCGATATTATCAAGGGTCATGGCTGCTGTTTGATCGATCCTCACGGAGACACGGCCGAGAAACTCCTCGACTTCATTCCGCCAAACCGCATTAACGATCTCATCTACTTCAACCCGGCTGACACGGATTTTCCTGTCGGTTTCAACATTCTTGAAACAGATAACGATGACCAGAAGCCATTGATCGCTTCCGGTTTGATGGGCGTTTTCAAAAAGATTTGGCCGGACGTTTGGAGTGCTCGCATGGAGTACATTTTGATGAACTGCGTACTCGCGCTTCTTGATTATCCGGGAGCTACCTTGCTCGGCATCAACCGTCTCTTGGTCGATAAGGACTATCGTGCACGCGTCGTCGCCAAAATCCGCGATCCGATCGTCAAAACATTTTGGATTGCAGAATTTGCTTCTTGGTCGGAGAAATACGCGACAGAAGCCATCGCGCCAGTTCAAAACAAAGTTGGACAATTTTTATCGTCCTCTGTCATTCGTAACATCGTCGCGCAGGTAAAGTCGACCATCAATCTGCGCCGCATCATGGACGATGAAAAAATTCTTATCGTCAACCTCTCCAAGGGCCGTATTGGTGAAGATAACATGCGTTTGCTTGGTGGAATGATCGTCACCAAGATTCAGCTTGCAGCCCAAGAGCGTCAGAACATGCCGGAGAAGGAGCGTAAAGATTTCTACTTCTACGTCGACGAATTCCAAAACTTCGCTAACGAGTCATTTGCCGCGATTCTGTCTGAGGCGCGCAAGTTCCGTTTGAATTTGATCGTCGCGCATCAATATATTGAGCAATTGGAGGAAGAAGTTGCTGCTGCTATTTTCGGTAACGTCGGAACAATTATCGCGATGCGCGTCGGTGCAGCTGATGCGCTCGCCATGGAAACGGAATTTGCTCCGACCTTTACGCCGGAAGATTTGGTCAACATCACAAAATTCCAAATCTACCTCAAGCTCATGGTCGATGGTGTTGCGACGCCGCCCTTCTCCGCCAACACACTCCCGCCGATCGCGGCGCGTACGGACAGCCAGGCTAAAGTCGTCGCGGTAAGCCGCGAGCGTTACGCCGAGCCTCGTCCGGTGATTGAAGAAAAAGTATTGAAATGGGCCGGCATGGAAACGACGCCTGCTGGCGGCGGTACTCTTTCACCAGCAACTCTTGTAGCGACAACTTCAACGCCTGTCACTCAGGAAGGTCCGCTTGGAACCGCGCCAACCATCCAGTATCCAGCGATCATGACGGAAGAGGAGCAGGCAGCCAAAGAAACCGTGAAAGAAACCATGTCCGATCTCGAGCATCAGGGCGATGCTTCGGAATATCTGACGATCCGTCCCGAGCGTTTGGCGGCTATTCAGGCAAGCATTCCTCAGCAGCAAAAGAAGCGCCCAGCCTTTGCTCACACCTGTGATCGATGCGGCAAAAAATTCGAGCTCGCCATTCAGCTCGATACATCACGTCCTGTTTATTGCGCCGAGTGCCGTCCGATTATCGCAGAAGAACGCAAGAACAAGTCGAGCGGTTTCAAGTCGGCCAAGCGCGCTCCAGTCCCGCTTGAAGGAGTAGGGGAGGCAGAAGTCGGCGAATCTGGTTTTGCGCCGCGCAATGTCGCACCAAATCGTCCTCGCTTGGTTCAAGAGCCGGCACAAGCTTCCAAGATTCAAGTCGTCCCTGCTTCACAAGTACCAGAAGAGGAAGATTTGCTGACGGAAATCTTAAAAGCCAAAGGCGGTGCTGTAGACATGCATAAACAATCGCTGGAAAAACGCGCTGGGACCATTCCTCCGCGTCCAACTTCGGCGCTAGCTCCTGTAGCCGCTTCTTCATCAGAAGGTGAAAAAAAGAAACGCCGACGCCGACGCTCTGGTAGCGGAAAACCAGAAAATGGTTCAGCTGCACCAAGCGCTCCTTCGCCGCAGCCTTCTTCGTCGCCAAGTCGTTCCGTTGCTCCGGGCGAGCGCATCATGTTTGATACGTAGATATGAATACGCTGTTCGATGTGGTCCGCGGCTTCGTGCTCGGAGCGGTACAAGGCTTGGCGGAGTTTTTTCCGATTTCATCCAGCGGTCACTTGATTCTCGTTCCGGTATTACTGCGCTGGCCAGACCAGGGTCTCGCGTTTGATACGGTTTTGCATCTCGGTACGCTTGTCGCTCTGCTTTGGTTCTTCCGTGAAGATATTGTCGGCTTGTTTCGAAAAAAAGCTTGGGGATTCATGTTGAAAGTCGTCGTCGCAACGCTTCCAGCCCTCATCATCGCATTCTTTGCGAACGATTGGATCGAGGCAAATGTCCGCCAAGGTTGGATTGTCGCTTTTGATCTTGTATTTTTTGGTCTCATCTTGTTTGGTGCTGATCGATGGAGCGAGGGCAAGAAAAGTCGCCTAGATGCGTATGAATCGGTATCATGGACGCAGGCATTGGCTGTCGGCTTTGCTCAGCCACTCGCTTTGTTCCCAGGTACCAGCCGTTCGGGTATCACGATTACCGCCGGGCTGCTTGCAGGTTTGACGCGTCAGGCTGCCGCGCGCTTCTCATTCTTCCTTTCGATTCCGGTCACAGCTGCTGCCGGACTTCACGGTCTCATCAGTGTGACCAAGCAGGGGATCGCCGCGGATCAAGTGATCGCGCTTGTCGTCGGTTTTATCTCGGCGCTCGGCTTTGGCCTATTCGCCATTCGTTTCCTTGTCTCTTATGTTGCCAAACACCGTTACGACGGCTTCGTCATCTACCGCCTGGTCTTGGCGCTCGTGGTTCTGGCTCTTGCTTAGCGCGACGCTACTTGTTGTTGCGCTACCGACGCACGCGGCTACTTCTACGCCAGATACGCTCGATACGGATAGTGATGGTCTTTTGGATATACACGAGAGAAAGTTTGGAACCGATATTCATAATAAAGATACGGATGGCGACAGTTTTGAAGATGGCCTCGAAATTTTGATGGCCTACTCGCCAACAAGTTCTGAGCCGATCCGTTTGGAAAAATCCATTTTTATTAAACTTAAAACACAGACGATGGAGAAGCGCGTTGGTGGTGTTGCGGTCAAGGCATTTAAAGTTTCGAGCGGTCTTGCAAGCACGCCGACGCCGGTAGGAGAATTTAAGGTTCTGAACAAGTACCCGCGCGCCTGGTCAAAAAGCGCAAAACTTTGGATGCCATTTTGGATGGCTTTCACAACGCGCGGCCACGGCTTACACGAGCTGCCTGAGTGGCCGGGCGGAAAAAAAGAGGGAGCAAGTCATCTCGGAAAGCCAGCAAGCCACGGCTGCGTGCGTATGGGCATAGGCGCTGCCAAGGAGATGTATGACTGGGCGCCAGTAGGAACAAGAATTATCATTGAAAAATAAAGAATGAAACGACATATTTTTGCGCTTGCTTGCGCTATGGTAATCCTGCTCCAAGGAGCAGGATCTATTGCCTATGCATCCGAGTATGTCCCGGTTCCCAACGAGTTCGCTTCTGCCGTTGTGATGCGTCCGGATGGAAAGATTTTGTATAGCTTCAAGCCTGACGCACCGCATACGGCAGCAAGCTTGACCAAGCTCATGATGGCGCTCGTCATGCTCGATAAAAATTGGAATTGGGGCACGGCAGTAAAAATGTCTTCGGCTGACGAGGTCGGCGGCGGGCGTCTGCGCGTTTCCGCCGGTTCGCGCGTCATCTTGGCCGACCTCTGGCAATCCGCCATCGGTTCGAGTGCTAACAACGCCGCAACCGCGATCGCGCGTTTTGCCGGACCGGGCGTATCGAGTTTCGTTGCCAAGATGAATGCCAAGGCAAAAGCGATCGGGGCCGTATCGTCCAAGTTTTTTGATCCGTCCGGCATGAATCCAAAAAACATGACGACAGCTCGTGACATGGCCCTGATCGCTCGCGATGCATTCAAGCAGAAAAAAGTCGTCAGTGCATCACAAAGTGGAACATACACGTTCACGCTTGCCGGAAGCACGAATACACATACGATTAAAAATACGAATGCACCGCTGCTCGCTGATCCGGATGTCTATCTTGTGGGCGGAAAAACCGGGTATCTGCCCGAGTCGATGTACAACTACGCTGCTCAGATGTCTCCACTGGCTGCGGATGGAAAATCCAAAGTAGAAAAAAGGGACGTGATTGTCGTTGTACTCGGTTCCAAGTCGACGCAGGCTGCGATGGACTCGGCGAAGCGCTTGGCGGAATGGGCTTGGTCCGATGAAGAGCATTTCAAAAAGGCTAGCCAATACCCGGTACCGGCTCGCAGCCTTGTGCTAGGCATGACAGGAGAAGACGTCCGTTGGGTACAAGAAGCGCTTAATATCAAGCCATTAAGCGGCTATTTTGGCCCCGTAACCCGAGCGGCCATTCAGAAGTTCCAGGTGGATCAAGGTATTGCCAAAGCCGGAAATTCGGGGTATGGAGTGGTTGGTCCGGCGACGCGCTCAAAATTGCTCGAGCTCGCGCCATAAGAATATGGATATCAAAGCCCTAAAAGCTCTGCTCGCGGAACGTGGCGAGCCCGCGTATCGCTTGGCTCAGGCCAAGCGTGCATTTTTTGTTGAACTTGGAAACGACTGGGAAAGTGTCACAACCTACTCCAAGCCATTGCGTGAGGCCTGTCAGGAAGCTATCCCGTGGAATGTCTTGAAAGAGGTGAAAACGATTGTCTCCCCAAAAGGCGACACGGTTAAAACATTATTTGAATGTGCCGACGGCCAAAAGATCGAGGCGGTATTGATGCGTCATGAAGATGGCCGCAACACGGTCTGCGCATCCTCCCAAGTCGGCTGCGCCATGGCCTGCGCTTTTTGTGCGACGGGCACGATGGGCTTGAAGCGTAATCTCTCGATTCCGGAAATCGTCGAGCAAGTGATCTACTTCTCTCGCTGGCTAAAACCAAAAGGAGAATACGTCACCAATCTTGTGATGATGGGCATGGGAGAGCCTTTTCATAATTACGACAACGTCATCGCCGCTTTAAAGCAGTTGAACGATAAAGACGGCCTCAATCTCGGCGCACGTCACATGAGTATCTCGACATGCGGTATTGTTCCGGGAATTCTTAAACTCGCTGACGAACCTCTCCAGGTAAACCTTGCGATTTCCATCCATGCAGGTACCGATGAAGTGCGCGACAAATTCATGCCGGTAAACAAAGCCTATCCGCTCGCCAAGTTGATGGACGCAGTTCATGTCTACATGGCAAAGACCAACCGCAAAGTCATGTTCGAGTACCTGCTTCTCAAGGGCATTAATGATCACAAGTCCGATGCCAACGCGCTCGCGCGTCTCTTGGCAAATGATCATCGTCTTTCGCATGTAAACGTCATCAAATACCATCCAACCGAAGCTTTTGATCCGACGGATCGCGAGAATCGCATTGCCTTTGTCGACTGGTTGGAAGAGCGCGGCATCTCCGCAACGCATCGCGTGACATTCGGTGAAGATATCGATGCGGCTTGCGGCCAGCTCGCCGTACAGGAAGAAGACGGCCAGGTAAAACAGGGACTTGAGGCCGTACGCATCAAGCGCGTCCGCCAAAATGCCAAATAATCCATTCGTAAAAAAAGAGAAGTTGAAAATCCTCGTCGGTATGTCTGGCGGGGTTGATTCGAGCGTGGCCGCCTCGTTCCTTGTCGAGCAAGGCCACGATGTTACCGGTGGTTTTATCAAGAACTGGTCTGACTCCAAAGATTTGTGGACGGGGGAGTGTGAATGGCGCGGCGAGCGCCGCGATGCGCTGCGTGTTGCCGCACGTCTCGGTATTCCGCTGCTTACTTTCGATTTTGAAGAGGAGTATCGCAAGCGCGTACTCGATCGTATGTTCGCCGAGTATCGCCAAGGCGTAACACCGAATCCGGATGTGCTTTGTAATGAAGAAATTAAATTCGGTTTGTTCTTCGAGGCTGCAATGAAACTCGGCTTCGACGGTATCGCAACCGGCCACTACGCACGCGTTCGCCATGAGGGCGATGATCATCAGCTCTTGGTCGCCGTCGATCCGGCAAAAGACCAAAGCTATTTTCTGCACCGTATCTCCAAAGAATCATTGTCCAAAAGCTATTTTCCAATTGGCGAATTCCATAAAGATGAAGTTCGACGTATGGCCGCGGAACGTGATCTCCCTGTCGCGCACAAACCCGATTCCCAAGGCATCTGTTTCGTCGGCAAGCTCGACTTCCATCAATTCTTGCGTTTGCGGAATCCGCCAAAGCCCGGCGACATCGTTAATCCGGAAGGAGAGATCATCGGCAAACATGATGGCCTCGACGGCTACACCATCGGCCAAAGACACGGTATTCATGTCTCAAAAGACGGAAAGGCTTGGTATGTTGCGGCAAAAGATCGAGATCTGAATCGTATTATTATTGTCCCGGATCGCGAGCATGAGCTTCTCTATTCCCATTCGGCTCAGGTAGAAAATATTCATCTACTAAACAAGCTCCCGTCAGACGGTCACATCAACGTTGTTGTCCGTTATCACTCAGAAGCGATTCCTGCGACGATAAATATGACGGGTGATGCGAGTGGCACGATGACGTTCCAAAAGCCCGTCTGGGCCATGGCTCCGGGCCAATCGGCCGTCTTCTATCACGGAGAAGTGTGTCTCGGAGGTGGCTTTCTTGCGGACAACAGGCTAGACTCGGGCGCATGATGAAAGTCCCTAAATTGGAGTGGGTTTCGCTTGTTTACCTCCTATTTTTCGTCCTTGCCGTCTTATCGCCCTCAATCCACAGCAAAGATCGATTTGGACTGCCAGAAGAGCGTCTGGAGGAATTATCGATTTTTGCCTTCGGAATCGCCGGACTCGCCACCTTCGCCGCCTATGAACGCATTATGGAGCGCCGCGAGAAAGAGCGTGAAGTCGTAGAAACGGGTTACGCACGCGCCAAACAAGAGCTCATCGAGTCTTATGCGTATATCGGATCGGTCAATCGTAAAATTGAATTGCTGAAAAAAGTAGCCAATGACACATCGCTGACAATCGACCCGTCCTCAAAAGTTCCTAAAGAGCTCTATACCGCAATTGCGATGAATGCCTGCGCATCCGCCGGAGCCTTATCCGCGATGCTGCGCGTCCTCTCTGTCTCTAAAATGCGAACGGAAGGGGAGTACGTTCATCACACCGGCCGAGATCTTGTTTTCAAGATTCCAAACAAAGATCTGCGCGATCTGCATGAAAATCGTTCCAGTCACGCGTTTATCCGATCAGAGGATGGAAAAGAGCTGCTTGTGGTCCCGGCTGATCATGCAGACGACACCAAGGCCTTCCTTCTTCTGCATCTTGAGGATGGTGCCGAAAAAATCCAGGAAATCGATGTCTCGCTCCTCAAGGTATTCGTGAACCAAGCCCAAATGCTGACCCGCCAGTTTGCCAAGAACGCCGCTTAAAGGCAGTCTATCCGCTATGACGACCAATGAAATCCGCCAGAAATTTCTGGATTTTTTCCGCGAGAAGGGCCACACCATCATCCCTTCCGCCTCTGTCGTACCTGAAAACGACCCGACGGTTCTTTTTACGACCGCCGGCATGCATCCGCTTGTCCCATATCTTCAGGGCCAGCCGCATCCAGGTGGCAAGCGTCTTGCTGACTCGCAAAAGTGCGTCCGCACCGATGATATCGAGGAAGTCGGCGACAACCGCCACCTCACGTTTTTTGAGATGCTCGGTAACTGGTCGCTCGGCGATTATTTCAAACAAGAAGCCATCACTTGGTCATTCGAGTTCCTGACCAGCAAAGATTGGCTCGCGATCGATCCAAAAAAGATTTACGTCACGGTATTCGAGGGCGATGCCGATGCTCCGCGCGATGAAGAGTCGATCTGCATCTGGCAGGCGCTCTACGAAACCGTCGGCATTACAGCCGAGCTCGGCGATCGCATCCGCGCTTACCCAAAGAAAAAGAACTGGTGGGGCCCCGCCGGACTTACGGGTCCTTGTGGTCCGGACACGGAAATTTTCTACGACACCGGAAAAGCCCATGACAAGGCTTTTGGAGAAGAGTGTCATCAAAACTGCGATTGCGGCCGCTTCGTCGAAATCTGGAACAACGTCTTCATGCAGTTCGATAAGCAAGCCGACGGCACATTCGCGCCTCTCGCCCAGAAAAACGTCGATACAGGCATGGGTTTGGAGCGTATCGTCGCGGTCATGCAAAACGTCGAGACCGTATTCGAAACCGACGCTTTTACGCCAGCCCTCGATAAGATCGCTTCACTGTCCGGCAAATCCTACAAAGATCACGAGCGCGCCTTCCGCATTATCGCGGATCACCTTCGTGCCGCGACATTTATCATTGGCGATCCGCGCGGTGTTTCTCCATCCAACGTCGGCCAAGGCTATATCGTCCGCCGTTTGCTCCGCCGCGCGATCCGCGAAGGCCGCCGCTTGGGAATCCTCGAGTCGTTCACGCATCTCATCGCGCAAGTTTATGTCGGCGAGTACGGCGGTCATTACGTCGAGCTAACTCAGAACTTGGACAAGGTCGTCGATGAATTGAAGAAAGAAGAAGAGAAATTTGGAAAAACTCTTGAGAAAGGAATGAAGGAACTCGAGAAGATGTTGTCCAAAGGCCCGATCACCGGCGAGGGCGCATTCTTGCTCTTCTCTTCTTACGGTTTCCCGCTCGAGCTCACGGAAGAGATTTTGCGTGAGAAAGGCGAGTCTGTTGATCGCTCCGTATTTGCTGCGGAATTCAAGAAACACCAAGAACTCTCGCGCTCGGCATCCGCTGGAACCTTCAAAGGCGGTCTCGCCGATCATTCTGTAGAAACAACGCGCTTGCACACCGCAACGCACTTGCTTCACCAAGCCCTGCGCACCGTCCTCGGCGACCATGTTGAGCAGAAGGGATCGAATATCACCGCCGAACGTTTGCGATTCGACTTCAGCCACGGTCAAAAGATGACGCCGGAAGAAATCGCCAAAACTGAAGAGCTTGTGAACGACGCCATCAAGCGCGATCTCCCGATTCACTGCGAGCAGCTCACGACCGATGAAGCCAAGAGCAGGGGAGCGATCGGTTTGTTTGACGATAAGTACGCCCAGCTTGGCGGCAAGATCAATGTCTACTTTGTCGGTAACGATGAAAAAGGCTTTTTCTCCAAAGAAATCTGCGGCGGTCCTCATGTCGAGCACACGGCGCAACTTGGAAGCTTCAAGATTCAAAAAGAGGAAGCTGTATCAGCCGGAGTTCGCCGCATCAAAGCAACAGTGACAGGAATGTAAAACAATCGCCCCTTCGGGGGCGATTTGCTATTCTGCTTAGGTATGTCCTTTGAGCAGGTAAATCCATTTGCCCAACCTGTCGAGAACAAGACCCGTATCGAACGTGAAAATTACACGCTCCGCCTTTTACCGGGTGCCAAGGACGATCTTCCGCCGGAATTCATCGACAAAGCCTACGAGTTTGCGCTTGCTAACGGCAAAAAGCTTAAGCACACCAGCAAAACGGACACAGGTAGCGAGGGCGTAAATGAAATCGTCTGGAAAATGACCGACCAAGACGGCTACTCATTCGTCCTCAAGCTTAATCAACCAGGCAAAATGCCTCACCCGGATCATGAGTTGCACATTCTGGAAAAAGCTCATCAGCTCGGACTCCCGGCTCCCAAGCCGCTCGGGATGATGCATGCCGGCAATGCTGACTTTCTCATGATGGAATATGTCCCAGGCCGATCCGGCCAAGACATCTGGGACAAACTTATCGATGAAGGCTGGTCAGCAGGGGAGATCGAGGCAGCCCAAGTCCAAGCCGAGCGCCTGATCAGGCAAACCGCCGAGACTTACCGCAAAGCGCTCAAAATCGACAAACCTTGGTATATCAAAGACTTCCTCCTCAATTTCAATGGCCGAGAGCTCAAATCCGTCTTCCCGCTCGACTTTGAGCGCGCTCACCCTTACGACCCGGAAAAACCGGAAAAGATTCGCGTCATCCCCAAGTCAGCCAAGCCCCTTCCCAAGGCCGCTTAATTGACCATATTTTTTGGCTTTGTTATGATGCGGCCATGATTTCTACAACCTATGGCCGGTAAAAACACGTCTCCCAGCAAGGAATTTCTCGTCATGAAGGGGACGATTGAGGAGAACCTGCCATCAGCCACATTCAAGGTAAAATTGGAAAATGGACAGGTAATTTTGTGCTATCTTGGGGGAAAAATGCGCATGAACCGCATTCGTCTGACCCCGGGCGACGATGTCCAGGTCGAGGTGAGCCCGTACGATTTGACAAAGGGTCGGATTACCTATAGGTTGTAGCCCACTAAACGTAACGGTTTTTTGCGAACGCTTGCTATGAAAGTACGATCCTCCGTCAAGGCCATGTGCCGAAACTGCCAAGTCCTTCGCCGGAAGGGCCGTGTTGTCGTGATCTGCACGTCGACCCCAAAGCATAAACAGCGCCAAGGTTAATTTTCTATCCATCTTATGGCACGTATCGCCGGTGTAACCCTCCCTGCAAACAAGCGCGTCGACATCGCGCTTCAATATATTTACGGCATCGGCCGTACGACCGCCCTCTCGATCGTCAAGAAGACGGGCGTTGATGCTTCGATCCGCGTAAAGGATCTTTCAGAAGCCGACACCAACAAGCTTCGTGACGCGGTTGAAAAAGAATACAAGGTCGAGGGTGACCTCCGCCGTGAAGTGTTGACCAACATCAAGCGCTTGAAGGAAATCGGCGCCTATCGCGGTCTCCGCCACATTAAGTCCTTGCCGGTCCGCGGTCAGCGCACCAAGACCAACTCCCGCACCATCCGCGGCAACGTTCGTAAGACGATGGGCTCGGGTAAGCGTAAGCTTGAAAAGACGTAATCTCCTCTATGTCTGAAGAAAAGAAACAGCAGGCTGGAACCGAGGAAGCCGCTAAGCCGGCAGCCAAGGCCAAGCCAAAGAAAAACAAGAAGGCCCGCACGCAAGTGCCGGTCGGTAATGCTCATATTCAGGCCACCTACAACAACACGATCGTCACTTTGACCGATTTGAACGGCAACGTTCTCTCCTGGTCGAGCGCCGGTGTGAACGGTTTCAAGGGCCCGAAGAAAGCCACCCCGTACGCCGCTTCGCTCATCGTGAAAGATGCTTGCGAGAAGGCAGCGGACACAGGCTTGAAAGAAGTGAACGTCTTCATCAGCGGAGTTGGTCAGGGTCGCGAAGGTGCTCTCCGCGCTTTCAACGCCAACGGCCTCACGATCGCCATGATCAAGGACGTTACCCCGATTCCGCACAACGGATGCCGCCCGCCGCGTCCGCGCCGTGTCTAATCGCCACCAATTTCCACTAGGCTGAATTGTCCCCAACGCTATGAAGAAACTCCAAGTCACCGCCAAAATGTCACGCCGCGAAGGCGTGCCGCTCACGGATGCTGCCAAGCATGCCCGTGCGCTTACGCGTCGCCCATTTGCTCCGGGCGCCCACGGCCCAGAAAGCCGTACCCGCTTGACCGACTACGGCAAGCAGCTCCGCGAGAAGCAAAAGGCCAAGCGTCTCTACGGTTTGAATGAACGCCAGTTTGCCAACCTCTTTGACGAAGTGTCCAAGAAGAAGGGCAACACGGGAGAAATGCTTGTGCAGGAACTTGAAGCGCGTCTCGACAACGTCGTGTACCGCGCTGGTTTTGCAAAGACACGCCCGGCCGCTCGCCAGGCTGTTTCGCACGCCCACTTCATCGTGAACGGCAAGAAGCTCAACATCCCGTCCTACCGTGTCCGCTCGGGAGACGTGATCGCGATCCGCGACAACAAGAAGGCCAAGGGGAACTTGAAGGGTGCTGAGGAAGTATTGGCAAAGAAGGAAAATCTTTCCTGGTTGGCTATCGACTCAAAGACGCTCTCCGCCAAGGTCACTGGCCGCCCGACCGGCGTTGAGTTGCAGCAGCCATTCGACGCTAAGATGATCGTCGAGTTCTACTCTCGCTAACCAACTGTCCTTTTTAATCCATAGCGCCATCATATGGAATCGATCCTCCTCCCAAACAAAATCAAGTTTAACCGCGGTGAGCGTCCTAATGAGGGCGTCCTTACCGTTGAGCCTTGCGCACAGGGTTATGGCACCACGCTTGGCAACGCCATGCGCCGCGTTCTCCTCTCCTCCCTTCCGGGCGCCGCTGTCACAGCCGTCCGCATCAAGGGTGCCGAGCACGAGTTCTCGACCATCCCGCATGTCAAAGAAGACGTCTTGGAAATCATCCTTGCTCTCAAGGCTTTGCGCGTAAAGCTCTTCTCGGAAGAGCCGATCAAGATCTCTTTGTCCGTCAAAGGCGAGAAAATCGTCACGGCCAAGGATTTTGTCAAAGACGCGCAGGTTGAAGTTGTGAACACCGATCTTCACATCGCGACCCTCACGGACCCGTCCGCGACGCTTGAGATGGAAGTCACCGTTGCCCCTGGCCGCGGTTACCGCTCCACAGAAGAGCGCAACAAGGAAAAGACCGAGTTGGGCACGATTGCCATCGACGCCCTCTACAGCCCGGTTTTGAACGTCTCCTACAAGGTCGAGATGGCCCGCGTCGGAGAGAAAATCGACTTTGACAAGCTTGTTTTGCGCGTTGAAACCGACGGCACCCTCGACCCGCTCGACGCCGTCAATCAGTCCATCGTTATTTTGATGGATAACATCTCCGTCTTGAAGGACTTGACCTACTCAGAAGAAACCGCTTAAATCTCAATCTTATGAAACATAACCGCGTAGGAAAGACATTGGATCGCAACGCGAGTGCCCGCCGGGCCCTCCTGCGCGGTTTGGCGACTTCGATTGTTCTCTACGAGAACGTCAACACGACTTTGGCCAAGGCCAAGGCCGTCCGCCCGTTTGTCGAGCGTTTGATTACCAAAGGCAAGGCCAAGAGCCTCGTCGCCCGCCGCCAGCTGAACGCCGTTCTTATGAGCGAGTCGGCTGTGAACAAGGTGCTCGAGGAACTCGGTCCGCGCTACGCCACCCGTCCGGGCGGCTACACGCGCATCGTGAAGCTTGGTACGCGCAAGGGAGATGGTGCTGAAATCGCCCAGATCCAGCTTGTAAAATAATTATGTCCACGATCAAGAACATCAAGCGCGAAACCGTCACCATCGACGCAACCGGCAAGGTTGTCGGCCGTTTGGCAACGCATATCGCCAAGATCCTCATCGGCAAAGACAAGCCAACGTATGTTCCGCACATCGATGCCGGAGCGATCGTTAAAGTCTTGAACGCCGACAAGATCGTCCTCACGGGTAAGAAGATGGAACAGAAAGTCCACTTCCGCTCCTCTAACCGCCCAAGCGGTGTGAAGGCCACCCCGATGAGCCGTTTGATGAAGGAGAACCCAGGAGAAATTTTGGTACACGCCGTCAAGTACATGCTCCCAAAGAACCGCACCCAGAACGAGCGTTTGAAGCGCCTTATTATTGCCTAATAGTTGATTATGGAAACCACGGAAATCAAGAAGCCGGCAAAAAAGACGGCTGCCAAGAAAGCTCCTGCCAAGAAAAAGGAAGCTGCAACGGAAGTTGCGGAGAACCCAGTCTTGGTCGGCGGTTCCTACATTTACGCCCTCGGACGCCGCAAGACGGCGATCGCCAAGGTCTACTTGATCAAGAACGGCAAAGGCACGATCACGGTCAACGGCAAGCCGATGGAATCGTATTTCACAACCTACGAGTCCCGCGACATGGTCAACTCGCCAATTAAGACCGCTGGTCTTGAAGGCTCGGTCGACGTCAGCGTTCAGGCTCAGGGCGGCGGTCAGCTCGGCCAGGCCGACGCGGTCCGTCTCGGTATCTCCCGCGCTCTCATCGAGCTCAACCCGACCTACCGCAAGACTTTGAAGAAACTCGGCTTCCTTATGCGCGACCCGCGTGCCAAGGAACGTAAGAAGCCAGGTCTCAAGAAAGCTCGCCGCAGCCCGCAGTGGTCAAAGCGTTAATTATCGATCAACGCAAAACAAAACCCCTCCGATTGGAGGGGTTTTGTTTTTTTTGCTACATGTTTTATGTTTCTCGCATATCTCTCGTACCAGAAAGCGGGGTATGTAAAAGGCCCATGACGCGTGGCGCGTGCAAGGGCCTGATCCTTCCGTGTCAGGAGGGCGAACGGGAGGACTTGAGGAAGAGCTGTTTGCTGAGGAGTTCCAGCGCGGCAGGCTTCTGGTCGCGGTACACCTGTGGTCTCGTTTCCGGACCATAGGTGACTCTCATGAAGTCGAGTCTCTTGCAGGCGCCTTCAGAGTCGATGGGCCTTTCCCAGGAACGGACGCGGAGGTCAATGCGCAGCTCGTGAAATCGGTACCAAATTGCGATGGTTTGATGGTGTCCGAGAATAGGTTCGCACCCATCGCTCTCACATGAACTTCCCAGCTCGAGCATCGCGGTATTCCCGAGGTTCAGGAAAATTCTGATGACGGCGAGGACCTGTTCGAGATCGATGTTCGTTGCAGGGGAGATCTTGGCACGCGATCCATTGGTCAGCTCGATCATCAAAGACATCTCCTTTGTTGGAAAAAAGAACGGGTTAAAAAAATAGCAGCTATCTTGCTTATCGTCAAGCCTTCTAGAAACGACAAACCCCGCCACTCCAGAATGGAATGGCGGGGGAGTCAGTAGGTCAGGAGTCCCAGCTTGGCAGATCAGAGAGATCGGCGTTGCTGTAGCTCTTGGGTCGATCCTTGGATCGTTTCACCGTGATGTCATCGATCGAGCGCTTGCCATCCTCGTACTTGCGGATGTGCGTTTCGAGACGGAAGCCAGGCCATCCGTACTTGATCCGCTCGAGGGTGTACGGAGCACCCGCAAAATCGCCGATCCTGATGTTGGTCGGTGTGACCTCGATGTCGAGCGGAAGATCGCTCGGCACGTCGGAAACCTTCTTGACCAGGATGCGATGCGCCTCTCGGATGTCCTTGGGAATCCGAATCTTCAACGTACTCATGAACCACCTCACGTGGGGGAAAAGTCCGACTTGCGTCGAACCGGGCATCACGCCCTGGTTAGGAAGCGATGATAAGCTCAGGGCTGTTTGCCACCATCCATTGAAGATCGAGCTCAATCACTTGTCTTGCTCCGGGCGAAGTCTCGCTCTTGATGATGACCGTGAGCGGAAACTTTGCCTGAAGTCTGGCGAGAAGCCCGTCTGCTTCGTTGCCGGGCTTCTTGAACTCGATCTTGAGTCCCTGAAGCGTCTTACGGCGCTTGTTGCCTTCCCATGTCTTCGGTTCCCACGAGCGCACTTCTGCCACGACGCGGATGTCATGGAAGTTGAGATGCGCGCGATTCACCTGATAGCGCGCCGAGTCGGTCCGATCGCCGCTGCCTCCTACCGACTCGGTGTGTACCGAGAGGGGGAGACCCTTGAGCGGAATGATCTGATTGACGAGCTCGTAGGCATAGCTCGCCACGACGGGGATACGAAGAGCCTTGGTGCGAGCCGTATATTCGTCGAACACTTGTCACCTCATGACGGTTAATCTCGACTTTCGTCGGGACGGGCCATTAGCCCTGGGTTTATCGCCCCAGAAAAGAGCGACGCATTAAAATACCAGAATTTGGCTAAATTGTCAAGAATTGTGTAGGATATCGCCATGTCCCACGCCAAAAAAATCGCTGAAAATGCGGCTTGGCTCGTGATCGCCAATACGGCTCAAAAAGCCGTCTCCTTCATCGCCTTCACGATTATCGCTCGCCTCGTCGGCGTGGAGATCACGGGCGTCTATTTCTTTGCCGTTTCCATCACCTCGATCTTCGTTGTCTTCCAAGACCTCGGTTTGACCCCCGTTGTCATCCGAGAAATGGCTGCTGACGAATCGCGCGGACGCCATGTCTTAGGCCAAGCGCTGCGACTTAAATTATTGTTGATCCCGGTCACCGTCGTCGCAACGCTTGCCTACGCTTTTTTCACCGGCATCACCGGAACAACATTCCTCGCTGTGGCGATGGCTTGTTACGTCATGAGCGCTGATTCCGTCCACCTGATTTGGTACGGAGCTATTCGCGGCAAGCGCGAGCTTCGTTATGAAGCCGCGGGGATGTTCGTCGGCCAAATTCTGACGGCGATCATTGGTATTAGCGCCGCGTATCTTGGCTACGGCGTTCTCGGCCTAGTGTTCTCACTCATGGTCGGCAGTACCTGGCATGTCGGTTGGAGTATTTCACGCGCACTCAAGCTCGGACTCTATCCGCAATCTGGTTCTGCTCCGCTTCAAAAACTTTTGCAGGCAGCAATTCCTTTTGGTCTCGCCGGAATTTTCGTAAAAATTTATTCTTACGTCGATTCCATCATGCTTCAGCGCCTGCATGGTTCTGTCGATGTAGGGGAGTATGCCGTTGCGTACAAATTAACATACGCGCTCCAGTTTCTCCCGCTGGCATTCGTCGCAGCCCTCTATCCGGGCATGAGTAACGCGGCGCAAAATGATCGCGCCGCCTTGCCAAGCCTGCTCAAGGGCTCGCTTCGCTTGATGATGATCGCGGCTGTTCCGTTATCGGCGCTCTTGTCGTCTCTTGCTTACATTATTGTTCCGATACTCTACGGAAAACAATTTGAAGGCTCCATCGCGCCGCTCATGGTTTTGCCTTGGGTGTTGATTCCTATTTTCCTCGATTTCCCGATCGGCTCGCTTTTGAATGCAACACATCGCGCCGCGCAAAAAACATTCGCGATGGGAGTGACGATGATCGTGAACGTTGTCGCCAACGCTTTGCTTATTCCGTCGATGGGGCCCGCTGGTGCTGCCTGGGCCGGAGTTGTGAGTTTTGTGATACTCTTTGCGCTCGGCTGGTGGTTTGCCCGCTCAGACATCGACTCGCCTTGGTTATCCAAGCTGCTCGCACAAGGTCTAGGCGCCGCAGGACTTACTTGGCTCGCCGTCTATTTCTTAACGCCGGTGATGACGCCAATATTCGCGATCCTATTCGCCGGCGCGATCTCGCTCGTCTCTTTATTCTTATTCCGTCTGCTGCTCGTGAATGATGTACAGACGGCTTACATCTGGCTCCGACGCCGCATCTCGCCTCCGCCGACGGAGGATGAAGAATTCCATGACAAACCCTAGTATCAAGGTTGCGCTCGTAACGCTCGATTATCCGCCAGAGCGCGGTGGAGTTGCGCGGTATCTCGGGAATCTCGTCGCGGGCTCGGAAGGCCTGATCGACGTCTTTGTAAATCAAGGCCACCCATCAGAAGGTCCGGGTCACGTTGAGCATGTGCGATTGTTGGCCCGCGGACCATTCTCCTGGCGTCCGATGATCGGCTTCATGCGCCGCCTCGGAAAAGCCGGATACTCGCAATTGCTCATCAGTCATCTTTTGCCGGTTGGTACGGCTGCCTGGATCGCCAATAAACTAGGCGGTCTTCCGTACTCGATCATCGTTCACGGTCTTGATCTCCGCCTCGCGCAAAGTAATAGTCGCAAAACGTGGCTTGCTCGCCAGATTCTGCGCGGTGCAACCAATGTCATCGCCAACTCGCGTGCCATCGCCGCAGAAATTAATGCCTTTGAGCCGACCATCTATCCCAAGGTTGTTACGCCAGGCGCCGAGCCATTCACGCTTCCGACGCGTAGTGACGCACGTCGTGTCATCGGACTTCCGGAAAATGCGTTTGTTCTTCTTGCTGTCTCGCGCCATGTCCAACGCAAAGGCTTGGATCGTTTGGTTGAGACCATGGGTTTTCTGCCAAAAGAAATCAGTCTCGTCATTATCGGCGATGGTCCGGATCGCGGCCGTATTGAAACCTTGTCTTGGCGTTTCCGCGATCGTGTCCGCCTCCTCACCGCCGCTACCGATCTCGAGCGCAATCTCTGGTACGCCGCCGCCGATGTCTTCATCCTTCCTGTTCGTGAAGAACCGGCCGATGTAGAAGGTTTTGGTATCGTATTCTTGGAAGCAGCGCTCGCCGGATTACCTGTCATCGCCGGAAAGAGCGGGGGAACGCCAGAGGCGGTTGTCGACGGCGTCACCGGTTTGCTTGTTGATCCGCACAATCCGCGCGAGATCGCAGAAGCTGTGAAAGCGTTGTACGATCGACCTGACATCGGCCGACAATTCGGAGACGCCGGAAAACTCCGCGCAGAACGCGACTTCCGTTGGGAAGACCGCGCCCAGCGTTTCCGTCAGATCCTGGAGGGGCTCGATGAGTAATATGCCAAAAATTTCCGTCATCATCCCGGTCTACAATCACGGTGACGAACTCACAGCCTGTTTTGCATCCCTCCAAACACAGACGGAACAAGATTTTGAAGTCATCATTGTCGACGACGGTTCAGACGTAGCCCCCGTCATTCCAGAGAACGCTGGAGTCCAGTTAATAACGTTCAATAAAAACCTCGGCGCTCCCGCCGCCCGTAATGCCGGCTTTGCGCGATCCAAAGGCGACTTCGTCATCTTTCTCGATGCTGATGCTATTCTCAAATCGCATGCGCTACAAAGAATGGTCGAGACAATGGAAAAACATACGGAAGTAGATTTTGTCTATCCGTCATTTAAATTCGGCCGTACGATTTTTACCGGCCAGCCCTTCAATATCGAGGCACTCAAAAAACAGAATTACATCCATACAAGCGCCCTCATCCGTCGCAACGCATTTCCGGGCTTTGATGAATCACTTAAGAAATTCCAGGACTGGGATTTGTTTTTGACGATGGTGGAAAAGGGGAGTGTTGGTTTCTGGATCGATGAAGTCCTGTTCTCGCTTAAGCCGCGCAAAACCGGCATGAGCCAATGGCTGCCTGCATTCGCCTACAAGCTCCCATGGGAGAAGATTGGTTGGATGCCCAAGCTTGTTAAAAAATACAAAGACGCGGAAGCGATTATTCGAAAGAAGCATAATCTCCATCAGCTGGATTCTCGCCTCCGCGGGAATGGCATTTTAAAGCTGGCTGGCCTCGTCCTTCTCGTCGAGGCTCTCTCGATTCCTGCTGCCTGGAATCCTGATTTAAATTCCGCCTCGCCTTCGCCGCTGGTATCGCGATGCTGATGCTGGCTTACAAAAAGCCTACGTTGGCTTTTGGGATTCTCGCGCTCGAGTTCCTCATCGGTTCCAAAGGTCGTCTTCTCGTCTACGGTGCAGACATGGCTAATGACGGCGGCATCTCGCTACGCATCATTTTATTCGCGACCTTCATGCTCGGCTGGTTTGTTGCTCGCATTAGAAAAAGTCATTTCCAAATTCCTAATACGATTCTCGCACTATCAGCCTTGGTTGCTTACGCCGTCTGGCTCGGTTTTGCGATGAATCAACCATTTGTTTTTGCCGATGCAAATGCCTGGGGTGTTTTGCTGCTCATCTTGCCGATCATCGATCTAGCAAAGCATGAATCGCAAGAATTTTGGTCGACGCTGAGGCTCGTCGCAAAGGTTGGTGTGGCGTGGCTGATCGTAAAATCGATAGCGTTATTCTATCTGTTCTCACATGCATTCGACCCATCATTTTTGGAATCCGTTCATCGTTGGATTCGCCGTACCGGAGTAGGGGAGATCACATTGTTGGGCGAGGGTGGAATTGCGCGCGTCTTTATCCAGTCACAAATCTACCCCTTGCTTGCTGCCGTTTGGCTTGCTTCGGATGCGGCACGACGTCGCGTAAGCAGGGAGCAATGGTCGGCACTCGCACTTTGTGTGCTTGTGATTCTCATTTCATTTTCTCGCAGTTTCTGGATCGCTCTCGGCCTTGGTTTTTTTTCTTGTATCGCCTACGTTTTGCGACGCAAGACATGGCATTGGATAAAAGGGATGCTCGTAGCCGGAATCCTTTCGGTGCTCGCGCTTATTGGTATCGCTTGGTTTCCATTTCCGTCATCGACAGCAGGCAATCCCATTGATTGGTTTACAGCCCGTGTAGAGGCGGGGGAGAGCGCAGCAACCAGCCGCTGGGAGTTGCTACCGATTCTGATCGATAAAGCGCTAGAATCGCCAATTCTGGGTCATGGCTTTGGCGCGACGGTGACATACCAGAGTGCTGATCCGCGTGTTGTCGCTCAAACCGGCGGACGCTACACGACGTACGCCTTTGAATGGGGCTGGATCGATCTTTGGATCAAGTTCGGTATTCTTGGTCCGCTGGTCATGCTCTGGCTGCTTGCGTCGATAATCAAAAAACGACCTTTCCTGGCACCTGTTATTCTGACCTTGGCCGTTGTTCACGTCTTTACTCCCTATTTAAACCATCCGCTTGGCTTGCTTGTTCTCCTGCTGGGTGCTTGATAGAATTTTGCCATATGAAACAACTCCAACGCCTCTTTGCTGCCACGTCCATGATCGCTCTTTTAGGCGCTGGTTGTGGAGCTGCTCCGTCATCGCCAACAGGTACATCGCCAACACCGACACCGTCGCGTCCGGTCGCTGGCCGCTGTTTGAACGCCTATTATCCCTTGGATGCGGGCTCCTCGATTGCCTACAGAAGCGTTAATGGTGGAACAGAAGTTCCGTTCAAGATCAGCGTTATCGAGCATGATGCCAACGGAATCAAGTTGGAATACGATATGACAGTACGCGGCCGCAACGCAAAAATCACTAACGAGCTTGAATGTGTTGGCGGCGTGGTCAAAGGTAAGGGTTATTTTGACTTTGCGAGTGCTTTCCTTGGATTCGATGTCAGCTACGAAGTTCTTGAGATGAGCGGTGAAATTCTTCCGGCAGACATGCGCGTCGGCAAAGAATGGGTGAACACGAGCAAGGTAAAGATAACAACCACCGATACGGGTCCGATCGGCAGCATGATGAATGGCCGCATTAGCTCGACCAAAATCACAAACAAGGTAACCGCTGAAGAAAGCGTCACAGTCCCGGCAGGCACGTTCACAGCCCTTAAAGTCGAGCAAACCATTCAGGTTGAATCGACGATCGCCGGCCGCCCATTCAACACCACATCAAACAGCACAGCTTGGTATGTAAAAGATGTTGGTTTGGTTAAATCTGTAAGCGGCACCGGAGCCAACGCCTTCCTTTTGGAAGCAGAAACAATCGAGGATTAAGACCAGTTCCGAGCTCCACGCAAGAAAGCCGCTCCCTCAAGGGGCGGTTTTCCTTCTGGTTGAACCGTTGTCAAAACAAGGCCAACGCCATCGGCACAGGCGATAGCCGGTAAATCAATAACGCGATAACGCGAGCCAGGAGCCAAATCCGTTGCTCCATCGATCTCGCAGCTTAAAATCTTCAAGCGTTCACCCTCGATCTCGATAAACGTTCCAGGCCAAGGATCATTGGCGCGCACGAGTCGCTCAAGTTCTGCAGAGCTCTTTGTGACCGGATCTAATCGTCCATCCTCGCGTTTCAAGAGCTTAACCATCGTTGCTTGAGAATGATCCTGTTCAACAGGCTCGATTTTACCGTCGATATAGTCCGGAAGTGTACGGACGAGTAAATCGGCACCGAGCTCGGCCAATCGAGTGGTTAGTGTCGCTGTCGTGTCTGTTGGCTCAATCTTCGTCGACCATTTATCCAAAACCGGCCCATGATCCATTTTGGCATCAATAAGCATAATAGAGACTCCGGTCTGTTCGTCGCCTTTGGCGATCGCTGCCTGGATGGGGGATGCGCCTCGATATTTTGGGAGTAGGGAAGAGTGGACATTCACCATTCCATATTTGTACAAATCTAGTACTCGTTGCGGAATGATCTGACCAAAGCTTGCAACCACTGCTACATCCGCTTTTAAGGCCTTCAGTTTTTCAAACGCTTCATCAGATTTCACTTGTTCAAATTGGAGAACAGGAATACCAAAATGCTCAGCCGCGATTTTCACTGGAGGCTTTTCTAATTTTGCATGTCGTCCAACAGGTCGATCCGGCTGCGTGACTACGGAAACGATTTTAAATGGAGTCCCTGCACCAAACGTGCCTTCGCGATCGCCCAAAAGAGCCTTGAGCGATGGCACCGCAAACTCGGACGTTCCAAAAAAGACGATGGAGATCATGTTAAATATGTTTGCCGTTTGAAGCCTTCACAATGTTCTTGGCCTTGTCGATAAACAAGACGCCATCCAAATGGTCGATCTCGTGCTGGAAAATAATGGCCGGAAAAGCTTTTGCTTCAAATTCAATACGACGGCCATGGCGATTCAAGGCGCGCAAGGTGATTTTTTTGTGGCGCTGAACAACGCCGTATTTTTCCGGAACCGAGAGACAGCCTTCATCGCTATCAACCGTCGCCTCGGACTTCTTTGTAATCTCCGGATTCATGAAACACTCCGGGCCCTTTGGCATGTTTACGACGATGGCACGGATATTCCGTCCCACCTGCGGCGAGGCGATTCCAACGCCATCCTCAACCAGCATCGTGGCGGTGAGCTTATCGAGATAAGCCTGGAATTCCGGGGTTTGAATTTCGGATACCTCAATCTCCTGCGAACGTTGGCGCAGGCTTGGGGTTGGGTCTTTCACAATTGGAAAGGTTTCCATATCGAAGGCTGATATTAGCGCAAAAAGGCGATTGGGTCAAGATCTATCAGCGCCTGTTTGGATAGGCTTGAGAGCGCATCCAGCAATTCCCGGCTAACCGTATTGGTTTTAGGCAGGATATGCCAAATATACCTGTTTTTCTTGGTTTTGACCCGATACGGAATAGGGTAGGGTCCGCGTACTTCGGCCAAGGCTTTAATGGGAGCAAGAGGCTTCTCATCCTCAAATTCGACAATCACCTTGATAAGCCGTTTCGCTGGCGGATATCCAAACATGTGTCTTGCTGCCCGCTCCTGCTCGCGGAATCCCTTGAAGCCTTCTGTCGATAGAACACGCGTCCAAAAATCAGCCATGTGTTCTTCCGTCTGTATAAGAAGCTTGCCTTTCGAGAGCGCGACATCATGCGCTAATCGTCGGAATGTTACGGCGAGCTTCTCAAGTCGTCGGACATCTTCCGAGCCCCCGCTTATCAGAGACGCATCAGTCACAAGTACGCAGGCATGCTCCGGAATCGGCATTTCAAAATCCGCATTGGATACGCCTCGCCACTCGACCTCTATATCGCTCTCATGTTTTTTCCACGCGGATTTCAACCGCTCGATACCTGGCAATGATTTTCCCAGATCTGGTCCATGACATGACGGACATTCTAGAGGTAGATCTCCCTTGTAACCGCAACGTCGACAACGCGCATGCATGCCATCAGCCGCCAAAACAAAATCACATTTTGGGCAGATGACTTGATGTCCGCAGTCGCGGCACGTTAATCGAGCGACATCTCCTTTGATTGGATGGATAATAATCCGCGCGCCTTCATGTTCACGTAACGTGTTCAAAGCCTCTCCTTGAATCATCGGGATAGCACCGCGCCCCTGTGGGTGACGAATCACGACCTCAAGATCAACTTCGATGGCTGGCGCATCCTCATCGGAATGGAGTGGAGGGGTCAGGCCATACGCTTCAACCACCGTAGATGCATGCTCAGCACTCCAAATGGCTAACTTGCGCGCATCGTAGCGTGGAGCGAGTTCATCCTGCTTATAATCATCATTCTCCGGCTCATCCAGCAAAACGACATCAGCGAGCGGGGACAACCAGCCCCCAAGCCTCGTCGCGACCACAAGTCGGGACTCTCCTGAATAAAACCGGCTCCAAGCTCGGAAAGCATCACCATCATTCAAGTCGGAGGAATAGATCGAGCCTTGGCCTATCTCTTCGACGAACATCGTCAAACGGGCTTTCCAAGGTGTGAGTACGAGAGCCTGTTTCCCGTCGGCTAAAAGCTCTCGAGCCCGCTCGATAAGTTTGGACTCGTGATCGATGGACCAGCTGGCCGTTACGCTTGGTTTGGATTTCTTACGCTGGATTCCAGCATTCGCTGGAATGACATCGGGAATACGCTTTGGCAAACTTCGAAGCCACGCTTTCAACACGGCTGGTTTGCTCGTAAACGTCGTAGTTGCGACATGCGACAAGAGCTCGACAATCGACAAGGGGAATCGAATGTCGGCGTAGGAGCCAATCACATCCTGCGCCTTGCTCGCAAAGGGTGAGCTTTGCATCTTGGCTAAAACGATCGCTGGCATCTTGCTCCTACGGAAGGGAACCAAAACTAAATCACCGACCTCAAGTTTCAGGGTCGGCGGTACTCGATAATCAAATACCTCAACACCAGGCGGCGTTCTGGTGAGCGGCACCACCCTGCAATACATATTCTTAAGCGAGATCGTAGCGAACCGTCATCATTCCGACGCCAAAAGGAGCCTCGTAGGAAAGTTCCTTGGCCTTGCAGTTCATATCTTTCAAACAGCCCATGAGCGTGACAATCGGCTTGTGGCCGCTTTGTTTGGCTTTCTCAAGCATGCCCGCATCCATCGAGAGCATTCCTGCGGCATCAAGACTAAGCGACTTCTCGCGCATCGTCTTATCAAACTGCATACCTTCTTCCGTAAGCCCTTCAGGCGAGCTGTTGCTGGCGGTATGGGAAAGATCAGCCGATGCAATAATTGCGACTCGGCGCGACTCGGCATGCAAAACGTTCTTGAGCTCCTCGCCAAAAGCATAGTGCTTCTGAATATCCAAGCCCGACATTCCGATCGGAATCAGTTTTACATTCGGCAGGTTCTTATTGAGAAAGAGGAGAGGAATGGTTGTTGCGTAATCGAGTTCTTCAGCACTTGTCATAGTGAACGGCATCCCATGATCGCGCATATGGCGATGGATATGGTCGAGCAAAAGAAAATCCGCCTTAATTGGAAGCTCGGTGCCATGATCGCCAAATTCTTTTAGCGAGCCCTTGAAGGTTGGCGCGATGTTGCCGCTGAACGCATCCGGATACATTGGCGCATGCGGCGAGAGGATCACGATCGTGTCAGGTTTTGCCAAATACAATGATTGCGAAAGCTCTTCAAAAGCATTGAGCGTGTCGCTCAACTTCTCGCGATGCTCCTTGCCGATGGTCGGCGCGAGCAAAGGGGAATGGGGGACAATGGCGGCAAGGACAATCATAGTTCGGTTGCTAGATCATGTTCCTCAATCAGCTTTGGCGCAGAACGTAATTCCACAACAGCGCCAACCTGATGCAATTCGATAACAGCCTGCGGAACCTTGATGACATTGCGCCACTGCCAGCCAAGCTCTTCAAACACCGTTCCCGACTGGATCGGACGCAAAAGAGAATTCTCAACGACATAAACCGTCGTTCCCTTATCTCCGCTCACAAGTTCACCATCGCGCAAAAGATACGGTTCAATGGTGCGGAAAGTATCAAGCTGTTTCTCTGTTAGACTCTTTGACTTGCGTCCCTTGAAATACAAATTGATGAGAGCTGGATGCTGAATCTCGCGCTTGATGCCATCTTCCACGTACCACAATTTTTTATCCGGTCCCGTTGCCAGCTGTCCTGTCGGAAATTGGGAAGCAACCGTCAGATCCCTGCCATCCTCATAGCTTGCAAGTTCCGTTGCCTTTGCCTCGATCACATCGTCCTCAATAAAGCCCAGTCGGCGGAACGCTTCCTTGGTAACAATTAAACGCTTGGCATTTCCATCGATCAGATAACGCTTTCCATCTTCCGTCTCGACGATCGAGTAATTAGGAAAACTGATCGGGGTTCCATCCGGATAAGCCGTGAGCTGGCTATCCTCAACCTGCACAATCTTTGACGGATCGATAATGCTCGCTGCCGCAAGCTTGCTCTTGAACAAACGCTTCTGGCTAAAGCGGATCAAGTAAATTTCTTTGGAGCTCTTTCCTTGGGCAACGGTTCCATCTGGAAAAGAAAGGGAGAACCAGCGGCGCCAAATACGCCACAAGTTCAAGTTGCCATGAATATGCGGTGTATACGTATAAAGCATCGCCGTCGCATTATTTACCGGCTTGATATTCTGCCCATCAACAACGGCAAGCTTTCCCGGCGCGTATCCGGAAATTGTCGTGCCTTTGCCAAGCAGCTGGAAGAGATAGCGTTCGCGATGCTGCTTGGCTGCGTACTCGATTTGGTTGGCGAAACCTTTATAAGCCTGAATGCGAGGATCTTCCTTGGAACAGCTATCGCAAACACCAAAGCCCATGGCCCAATCAAGCTGACGCTGCGTCGGGCTCGTATCTTCAACAAGGCTCTGTTCCTTTTGAAGAAGAGCGAGGAGATACTTAGGGTTAACTTTGTAGCTCGTTGCGACGCGCCAAATAATCTCGGCCGGTTCTTTTTCTACACCATCAATATCGGCGATCTTCATGCGGCCTAAAGCACCGCGTTGATTAAGGAAGCTTCTAAGAGCCGTGAGATCCATTGTGCCGAGATCAAAGATATCGCGATCATCCAAAATAGCATTTGGATCAAAGCCATTGGCGGCATCTTCTGCCGGAATTTGATAAGCATCATCAGACTGCGCAAACAGGGCCAGGGGCTGGCCGAGCATGGCCAGTAAGCCGAGGCTTACTGCCAGCGTGGAAGAAAAGCGTCTCATGAGGTAAGGTTAGCATGTATGGAACGGTTGGAAAAACGCGAATGGCTAGGCCTCGCTGCCCTTTTTGCGGTCACGGGTTTATTGCTGTCATATCTGCCATTTTCTGGGCTAAACGTCTTCCTTTCTCCGGATGAAACCGGCGTCTTTGTCGCAGCCAAACAATGGGCAGAACAGGGGAAGGCGATTATCGATGAGAATCTCGCGACCTCGATCCCATGGCTACATCCGCGTAGCTGGATCTCGCATGAGGCGGCGATCGTTCCCGTCGGCTTCCTCGGCTGGCCATGGATCATTTCATGGTTCATTAGAATTCTCGGTACTTCATCAGCTCCGATCGGTGCGATGCTTATTATCCTCTCGTGCATCTATCCGATGTATCGCTTAATGCGTCCCATCGGAAAAGCACCAGCATTCATCGGCACTATCATCGCCGTAACTTCGCCTGCATTCTTGTTGTATGGAAATCGTTCGCTGTTTCCAAACGCTGCGATCATTGCATTGGCTATCTGGAGCGCCTGGATGTTCCGCGATCTCGTCGTTCCGGCCAAGTCCGATGCATGGCCAGATCGAATCAAATTTATACTCTTTGGTCTTTTATCTGGTTTGATGCTCGCGATCCGTCCCGTCGAGTCTGTTTGGATCATTCCTTGGTTTATCGTCCTTGGTTGGAATTGGCGCCCATCGCTAAAACAGTCTCTGTGGATAGTTCTTGGTCTTTTTCTCGCGTTGGCTCCCTTGGCCTGGGAAGCCCAAGTCGCATACGGCGGTTTCTGGAAGGCGGGCTATTGGATGAAGGGGAATAGCCTCATCACAACCACGGCCCCAATTCCACAAAATATCTACTCTCCAGAATTGTTCCCATTCGGCATTCATCCTAAGTCGATCGCGGCCAATGCCTACTCCTTCCTCGGAATGACACTATTCCCGTGGATGGTGCCGTTGCTCATCATGTTTGCGCTCGTAACCATCGGTATCGTGAAAGACGATTCCCAGCCAAGTTGGCAGGCAAGACTCAAGAAATTTGTTTCAGGCACGCGAGGCAAGTATTTCCTCGCCGCGCTTTGGACATTCTCTTTCCTCGTCTTGTATTACGGAAACGGCCGCTATCTCGATAATATCAACGGCAATGCAACCATCGGCAATTCCTATATTCGCTACCTCATGCCGATCGGATTTATCAGCGCGCTTTCTCTCGCGTGGATCTATCGACTCGCATCGATCTCCAAGTACGGCCGTCCTGTTGTTATCGCTATCGCCGTTCTCCTCGCGTTTACGGGAATTTGGCGCGCCTACGCTGCCGATGAAGAAGGTTTGATCGCGGGCCGCAAAGAGCTGGTCCGATACACCGAGATTCGCCAAGCCATGAGCCAATGGTTTAAGCCGGGCGACGTCATTCTTTCCGAACGTTCAGACAAGATTTTCTTTCCCGTTTATCGCGCCGTCTCGCCTCTGCCGCCAATCGATGAAGCCTCTCTTCTTTCCGCAGCCGTAGCGCAGGGGACGGGGCTTGGATTATATGTGCGTCCCATGGCCCAAGCGCAAGCAGATTTGTGGCGCAAAGTTGGTCTAGAGCCAGTTGAGCTCGCTTCATTTGGCCGCGAAAAACTCTACCGTCTTCAACCCGTAAAACCATGAAGCTTCCAATTTGGTCGAGGTTGATCGCGATCATCCTTATTTGGATCCCGGCGCTTTTATTCGCGGGCTGGATTTTGTCGCAGCGCTTTCCTCTCGACGGTATCGCCAAATTCAATTTTGCCTTTGACGGCCGGAGCCCTTGGTTTAATCCCTTTCAACCCGGAGAACGCGTAACCTCGCCAGGACAACAGCCAGAAGGCTGGATCGGTCAGCGCATCCTTCAAGAGCCGGTTTACGGCAGCGCTCGCGTACCAGGAGCTTATGACACGGTCGGTATCTCTTTTGATATCCGCACCACCCGCCAACCGCTCGCCGAGCTCGGCATTCTCCGCGATGAAGCCAGTTTCGCCTTTGAAGTAAAACCATTGTGGAGCGAGGCGCTATCCCGCGGCTGGCATCCGGTCGCTCTTGGCGATAAGCGAGGTTTCGTTCGAGACGGTCTAGCTGACAGCGAACTCCTCGCCAACAATTTTGAAAAACTCCTCGTCTGGCAAGCAACAACAAGCGAGCCGATCTTAAGCGATTCCGCTGGTACTTGGAAAAGCTTCGACATCTCCCTACGCGGCGGCCACGATTTTCACGTTGTCCCTGCCGACGGCGTTATCGAATACAAATTCCTGATCCAAGACGTAAACCGTTCCCGTGATCCAAAAAACACCGCCGCCTTCCGCCTAACCCACGGCGATGACATTCTCTACACAGAATCCGTTTCCGTGAGCGGCGTCATCGACACACGCATGAGCGAGCCGGTAGAAAAAACCATCCGCGTCAGCGATCTCGCTCCCGGCGTCTACAAACTCTCCTTTGTCGCCGACGACGACTTCTTTATCCGCTCAATCTCCACGCGCAGCAAACGCTGGGTCATTGGTCCGCGTCTCTACGTTGGCGATACCGTCGGCTACCGTGCAACTTCGACGCCGCTCGCTGTATACACCAACTCGATTCATACCGTTGTCGACACATTTCACAATGAAGGAATGCAAACCGTATCGCTCGGCAACGCATCGTTGAAAATCGACAAAACACATACGCCATTCGTGCTAAGCCGCAGTGCATCGGAACAATCCGGCTGGAAGACATTGTCGGCAGGGAAGGGGAATGTGCGCGTCATCGGCGATGGCTTCTTCGCCTTCGACCAAAGCGCCGCCTTTCTCCCTCGCCCGCGCCGTCTCACCGCTGATACAAATCCTGTCGCAGAAGGCATCACAGCCGTCCTCACGCCATATGAGAAGCCAACGGATCTCGGAAGCGATTGGTGGCGCGTCTCAGCCGATTTTACGCTCCCAAGAGCACCGGACGATTTAAAGTTCTCGCTTGCTTTGCCGGGTGTTGTATCGCGTAGCGGCGCTTTTGATATTCGCGCTGCCACCATCACCTATCGCCGTCCGGCCCTATCGATTCCACAATTGATGGTGACGCTGCGTCGTGAAGCAAGCGCGATTCTCTCAAGACTATGGTAATCGCCTGGCTCCGCTTTGCATTCCGCCAAATCGCGACCGCACTCGTGCTCGTGACCATGCTTTTGCTGCTCTCGGAGATTTTGCTGCCATCATCGATTCTCCCGTATTTCAATCTGCATATTCTCGTCCTCGTGACGCTCGTCATCGCCATTATCAGTCCATTGATTGAAGAGAAGAGCCGAACACGCATCATCTTGCTAATCCCGATTTTTGCGTTGCTGCTCGCTTACGCTTGGTTTATGTTTGGAACATCGGCATCCGGACTGATGCTTTTTGGAGCGCTAGCGATGGCATTGATGGGGGCGACGATAGCCTTGGTCACCACCTCACCCTCGGTCCCTCTCCTTCGTAAGGAGAGGGAGGTTGTGATTAGTGAGGAGATAATCACCATCACCGATGACGGAATAGAAATCGACGAGACTTCAGTATTTATGCGATAACATTATGGAAACTATTTTTTCAAAAATCATTGCCGGAGAAATTCCTTGCGAGAAAGTTTATGAAGACGACTACGCTTTTGCCTTTCTCGACATTACCCCGGTGCATCTCGGCCACACGCTTGTTGTGCCAAAAGTTTGGTCAGAGAATTTGCTCGATACGGATCCGGAGATTCTCGCTCACGTCATCAAGGCCGTGCAAAAAGTCGCCAAAGCCGTGAAAGAGGCGACAGGCGCCGATGGCATCAACCTCCACCAAAACAATGGCGAGGCAGCCGGGCAAAAAGTCTTCCATCTTCATTTCCACGTCATCCCGCGTTTTGCTGACGATGGTTATCAGCTCTGGCATGGAAAATCGGAAGATCAAGAATCGCTAAAGCAGATCGGTGAGAAAATTCGCCAAGTGCTATAATCCTCCACATATGAAAAAACTTCTCATCGCCGTCTCGATGGTCGCGCTCATGGGCGCCGGCTGTGCCGCTTCAACCCCATCGCCAATGCCGAACGCTGAAAAGCCGGCTGCTCCTGAAGGCAAGATGTCGATGGGTCAGTTTATGACCGGTTCTTGGAAGATGAAATCGATTCAGATGGTCGGCGGACAGGCGCGAGACGTCTCTGCATTGGGGCTCACGGCCAAATTTGATGGTGAAAAGATGAATGGAAAGATTTGTAACACGATGAATGGACCGTACACCGTCGAGGATAATTTGGTGAAGTTTGGCGCCGTCATGCAAACCAAGATGTTCTGCGAAGGTTTGCCTGGAGAAGTTGAGAGTGCCTTTACATCCGGTTTCACGACCAACTACACCATTTCAAAACAAGGCGAGAATCTCGTGATGCAAGGGGCAGCGGTCTTCGTTTTTGAGCGCGACGGCGCTTCCGGCACGGAGGACGGCAAGATGTACTAATCGTTTAATCCGTTCTCTTCCCTATGTATAAGCGCGCTCTCGGATTGTTGGCGGTTGTTTCTCTCTTGGGAGCTGGTTGTTCCTTTCCTTCCAATAACGCACCGATTCCAGGATATGGTGACGGTACGCAAGTCAAACCCACGCAACCAACGACATCCACGGTCGGACAAGGGACATGGAAGATGATGCTATTCAAAAAGCCTGCACAAGGAGAAAAGCAGCAGGATCTTTCAGCATTAAATTTTACGCTCCGACTTGGTAAAGATGGCGATCTTGCAGCCAAAATTTGTAACAACATGAGCGGCGGCTACACGATCAGCGATGGTAAGCTCTCGGCCCCGCAAGTTGTTTCCACGCTGATGTTCTGTGAAGGTTTGCCAGGGGAGGTGGAGTCGGCTTTTGCCGCGGATTTGTCCGATGGAATGGCCGTTGGAGCGGATGAAGAGTCGCTCGTACTTACCGGATTAAAGTCGTTGAACGTCTACATGTTTGGCCCGGTCAAATAAACTAGCTCATCGGCACCTCAATCAACAGGACTTTCGAGTCCTGTTTGATTTTGAGTTCGATTTCCTTCTCGCCCCAAATCCCGATCGCATCGCGTTTACCAAGCGTATTGCCATCGACTTCAACTTCGCCCTCGATCACAAAAACATAAACGCCGTGCTTGGCATCACGCAGTACGTATTTCGTTGATTGATCCGCATCAAATTCGCCAAGATTGAAAAAGGCTTGCTGATGAATCCAAAGCGACCCCTCGCGTCCGTCAGGGGAGACGAGCAGCTGCCACGCGTTACGCTCGGCCTTAGGAAACGTTCGATCCTCGTAACGCGGCTCATGATCGAGCGCATCCGTCTCAACCCAAAGCTGAATCAAAGATACCGGCTCCGTCTCCGACGCATTAAATTCCGAGTGCGTAATTCCCGTTCCCGCACTCATGACCTGTACATCGCCAGGACCGATAATGCCGTGATGGCCAAAGTTATCCTTATGCTCGATTCGGCCCGACAGGGGAATGGTCACAATCTCCATATCGCGATGCGGATGCAGTCCAAAACCTAATCGCTGCGGTTTATCATTCCCAACCTCGTACTCGACGCCGCCTTGAATCGTATCGTCATTCAAGACACGCAAAAGGCCGAAGCCCATTTTGCTGGGGTCCCAGTAGTTACCGAAGCTAAAAGAGTGGGCGGTTTGGAGCCAGTCGTGATCGCGGAAGCCGCGTTTGGAACCTAAATGGAGGAGGGAGGGCATGAGGGGAAGGGTAGCTTGTAAAGTGGAGGCGGGGAAGGGATAATGTCTATGATTATGGCTAAAAAAAGCATAAAGAATTCCGGAGCAAATATCGGCTTTGAAGAAAAGCTTTGGGCTGCTGCCGATAAGATGCGCAACAACATGGATCCTTCCGAGTACAAGCACGTTGTACTCGGTTTAATTTTTTTAAAATATATTTCCGACTCCTTTGACGAGGTGTATCAAGGTATCCTTAAAGACAAGGATTATTACGAAGGTCAAGAAGAGGATAAGGACGCCTATCTCGCTGAAGATGTCTTTTGGGTGCCTTCTGATGCACGATGGCAATTCCTTAAAGACAATGCAAAGAAAGCCGAGATTGGAAAATTGGTTGATGATGCGATGATTGCGATTGAGAAAGACAATACGAGCTTAAAAGGAGTGCTAGCCAAGAACTATGCGCGTCCTGATCTCGACAAGGTGAGATTGGGAGAATTGATCGATCTGGTTAGCGGGATTGGTCTTGGAGACAAGGAGAGTCGCAGCAAAGATATTCTGGGACGGGTCTATGAATATTTTTTGGGTCGCTTTGCTTCCGCCGAGGGCAAAGGAGGTGGGGAATTTTTCACTCCGCAATGCGTAGTGAAGCTTCTCGTTCAGATGCTAGAGCCTTACAAGGGACGCATTTACGATCCCTGCTGTGGTAGTGGTGGCATGTTTGTTCAGAGTGAGAAATTCGTCGAAGCTCATGGCGGTAACAAGCATGACATTTCGGTTTATGGGCAAGAATCAAACCCAACAACCTGGCGACTTTGTAAGATGAACCTTGCTATCCGTGGAATCGACGGAAATCTGGGCCCCCATCACGCCGACACATTTCACAACGATCTTCATAAAGATTTGAAGGCTGATTACATTCTCGCAAATCCACCGTTCAACATTAGCGATTGGGGAGGGGAGCGTTTGAAAGATGATGTCCGATGGAAATACGGCGTTCCTCCTGCTGGAAATGCGAACTATGGCTGGATCCAGCACATGGTTCATCATCTTTCGCCTGCAGGCATCGCTGGTTTTGTGTTGGCTAACGGTTCGCTCTCGTCTAATTCCTCCGGAGAAGGGGAAATTCGAAAGAATTTAATTAAGAACGGTCTGGTCGATTGTATTGTTGCGATGCCGACACAGCTTTTTTACACGACACAGATCCCTGTTTGTCTCTGGTTCGTCTCGCGTGACCGCCATAATCACAAGTTTCGTGATCGTCACGATGAAATTCTGTTTATCGACGCTCGTAAAATGGGGACCATGGTCAGTCGTAAGAACCGCGAGCTTACGGCTGAAGACATCGAGAAGATTTCCGAAGCATATCATTGCTGGAGAAAGAAAGATTGCACCTATACTGATGTTAAAGGTTTCTCCAAGGCGGCCAAGATCTCTGAGGTGGAGAAGAACGGCTTTGTCCTGACCCCAGGCCGATATGTGGGAGCTCTGACTGGCGCTCAATGCTTGAAAAAGAAACAGCCATAATGGCTTATTTAGACGTGGCTAATATTATTGGTTGGCAAAAGAGGCTCGGGTGGAAGGTCCGTGTCGTTCGTCTCGTGGAACAGCTAAGAGCGTTGCAAAATGTTCGAGAAGTAAAGGCGTACTACGGAACGAATGAACGATCGCTATCACAATCAGAAGCATTTAACAGTGATGTCATGGAAGCTGGTGCCATTCTACGTACAAAGCCCGTTAAGTTCATTCGCAAAACGGTAGACTTGGGGATCTTTTTTAAAAAGATGACATTGAACCAATTAGACCTTGGAACGACCACACTCATGAAAAGTGTTGTGGAGTCCGTTCAATCCGCCGGCACACTCATCGAAGAACCCAAATGCAATTTTGACGTTGAGATGACGATGGACCTCATGGACGACGCTGATCGAGCTTCCGGATTTATGATTTTCTCGGGCGATTCGGATTTTTACGCACCGCTGGAACGTCTCAAGCTCAGGGGAAGAAAGATCTACGTCGTAGGTGCTCGTGGTACCGTGTCCCGTGAATTATTCCGCATAGCGGACGCATTCATCGATATTGGTAAGTTATATAAACGCAGCGATCCTCCAAAAAGCGAAAATCCCGCCTTGAGAGCGGGACCGCGTGAATCGCAGTGATTACTCACTACAAATAGAATATAACAAGAAAATATCCACAGGTCAAGACGTGAAAGTACTCGCAAGATTACATGAAAACCCAGAAAACAAAATTCAAAGAAACTGATATCGGACTTATTCCGGAAGAATGGAGAGTGTTGAAGTTGGAGTTATTTGCACAGGCAAAAGATTTGAATTAGCGCATCAAACTCTATGGTGTCTAGCACATTAGATATCCTGGCAGGATATGGTTGGGGACGAATCCTTTTGGATTCAGGATCAATCGCAGGATTCATTTCTTTACTATTTACGTTGAAAGAGCAAATAAAAAAGCGTTCAAAATTTAAGTTCGATTTCCGTGGCTCCGCTGGTAGCGTAAAAACTAGAAACGGTCTAGATTTTTACGACATTGCATTTGACGGCTACGTGAAAAATCAAAGTAACGAGCAAAACTCGATCACAGAGATCTTTTATGTAATTTGGGGCAACAAAAAAAGAACGAGAACTTTAGCTGAAGGGATGGGCGCGGAAATTTTTACCGCTGCAGATAACGAAAAGAAGCTGTCTTTGCCCATACTCTTCGAGCCAAAAGAAGGAAAGCATTTGATAATTAAATTTAGTGTCTGTCTAACTGGCAGTCACGTTTACGACCTTGTTCGGGCTCGTAAGCCCGCACAAGCCGGCTCCATATTCACGTTGCCCAAGCACGATTTTACTTTGACTTTCAAGGATGTCAACGAGGTATTGTTCGATGACAAAGGCCAAATAAGGAGCCAGAAGCTGATAAATCTTTGGTGGACACTTCCAAACACTTTTATCACTTTAAAGACAGGAAATCCGTTCCCATATTTATGGCATATGGTAAAGATACTTTTCGCATACCTTGCTTACAGAGTATTCTCCGTTTTCCAACGAATTGGATTCTAAGCATCCTATGAAAATTTTGGATACCCAAAACTTTAAAGAAACCGAGATCGGACTCATTCCGGAAGAATGGGAGGTTGTGAATTTGGAGAAAGTAACAAGCTTTATTTCGAGGGGTGTGACTCCGAGTTATACGGAAAAAAGTGACGTCGTCGTCTTAAATCAAAAATGCGTGAGAGATGGGAGAGTGGGATTTGAAGAAGCGCGCCTCACCGATCCAGTAGCCCAAAAAATTCCATCGAATAAGTACCTGGAGCCATTCGACGTGCTTATCAATTCGACTGGTCAGGGCACTCTGGGAAGAGTTGGTCAGGTGAAACAGCTACTTCAAAAAACAACAGCTGATTCTCACTTAACAATTGTAAGACCGGATCATCGCGAGATTGATCCAGTCTTTGTCGGATATTTTCTCCGCAATATACAGCCCCTGATCGAATCGTTCGCTGAGGGAAGCACGGGCCAGACGGAATTGTCGCGAGAAAAAGTCAAAACGATTCTACTTCCCTTGCCAACAGCGTCAGAACAGCACCGCATTGCCTCCATTCTCTCCTCTCTCGACGACAAAATCGAACTCAACCGACAGATCAACACCAACCTTGAAAAGATGGCAAGTACGTTGTTCAAGCGTTGGTTTGTAGATTTTGAGTTTCCGGATGAGGAGGGGAGGTCTTATAAATCGAGTGGAGGGAAGATGGTGGAGACGGAGATAGGGGAGGTGCCAGAAGGGTGGAAAATCGAGAGTCTTGGCAATGTATTAAAATTACATTATGGAAAGGCACTTAAGGCCGAAGATCGCTCAGAGGGAGTAATAAAAGTTTACGGATCCAGCGGCTATGTGGGCACGCATAACATGAAGCTTGTTGATGGACCCGGCATAGTTCTTGGCAGAAAGGGGAATGTAGGTAGTGTTTTCTGGGTGGACGGAGACTTTTACCCAATTGACACTACGTATTATGTGGAATCAAGATTTCCACTTGTTTACTGCTACTATCTTTTGAAACAGCAATCTTTTGTGAACGGGGATTCAGTTGTTCCGGGATTGAACCGAGACCAGGCGTATGGCGTTGAGGTCATTGTTCCGAATGCTCATGTCTTGGAGAAGTTCAGTGGAGTGTGTTCAGGTATCAGACAAGCGATATCTTGTAATGAGCAGGAGATGTCTACGGTGTCGGCCATCCGCGATTCTCTTTTACCGCGTTTAATGAGCGGGAGAATAAGGGCGATTTGATTTGATATGTCTGAATATAGACTTATCACCGAGTTGCTAAAATTGAGTCAGTCACAGAAGTGGGCTGAAGCTCAACAGGAGTGGGACCTTGATAATGTTGTTCGTGCTGATGAACCGGAAACCTGCATGTGCGGCCATTTTCCGATCATCGAGATCTGCCTCATAAGAAATATTAAGACGAGTAGCGTAGCTCGAGTAGGTAATTGCTGTGTAAAGAAGTTTATCGATAAATCAGACAAGATTTTTAGATCTATTGCCAAGGTAAAAAAGGATATTGATAAATCGTTTAACAAAGAAACGATTGAATTCGCGTATAATAAATCATGGATCAATCAATGGGAACGAGACTTCTATTTTGATATCCAGAGAAAGAGAGTATTGAGTGATAAGCAGACGAAAAAGAAAGTAGCGCTCAACCAAAAGATTGTGAATAAGCTGAGCAAGCAGGGCTGACCCGAAGCTCTAGAGCCGTAAATATCGCATTATGTTCATCAAGACTGTAAAAATAAAAAATTTTCGATTATTTTCAGCTCAAACCGATTTTCAGATTGAGCTGAACGCACCCGATGGTCAGAATGATGGTAGCGGATTAACTGTCTTCGTCGGGGAGAATGGGTGTGGCAAATCGGCTTTACTAGAAGCTATTGCGCTTCCGATAGTTTCTTATAAAGCAGATAGCTTTGACGTTCAGGATTTTAATGACCCTACCAAAGAAGCTGAGATCAAGCTCCTATCAAGGGAGCAATTTTCAGTCACAGGCACGATGCCAAAAGGCGAGTTTAATGCAAATGGATTTTTATTTAAGGCGAACGTACGCTCCAAGGCCACTAAGGCATACCTATCATCAATTGTAGTCAGCGATCAGCAATATATTAAAGTTGATCCAGCCAAGCCGAAGGATGGAAGCCCTGATCTAAGGGTGAGCGTCAATAACCCTTTTAAGGGCCGGCGCTTTGATGAAAATGATGTGCTTATTTTGGACAAGGGTCGTACCTCTCAAACGAGATTAGGAGCTTATAATCCGACGAGATTTGATCGTTTGATGGAGGATTTTGATTTTCAACACATTGGTGACGAGAACTCCGTCCCAAATGTTCACGAGCACCTGGACGCAACTAGGGACGCGGCAGAGAATGCATTCTTGAAACAAGCAATCACTAAATTCAAAGAAATAAGCGGAGATGAGCTCAGCTTGAACTTAATTGATAATTGGCGTCCATTTAGCAAAGGGTTCCTTGCGGTGAAAAAACCAAATAATCAGCAGGTACCGCTTAGTATGTTGGGATCTGGATATGAGATGATCTTCTCATTTCTTATCGCTTTTTACCTCTCGCAACAGAGCGGGAAACAATTAATCTGTCTAATCGATGAACCTGAATTACACCTGCACCCTTCACTACAGGAAAAGTTTATCGAGATATTATTAGCGTTCTCAAAAGTCGCACAAGTTGTTCTAGCAACTCACTCACCGTTACTTGTTAAGCAGTTGATGACCAATAAAAGTGTAGTCGTACAAATCCTCCGTAAAAACAGCGGGACGCCGCAGCTCGTGCCAATATCAACTGCGACACTGCCATATTTCTCATCAAATGAAATAAACTATCTAGCTTTCAATTTGGCTACAGTTGAATTTCATGACGAGCTCTATGGACATATACAAGAAATGCAGCAAAAATACCTAGAGTCAGACATGATTGCTTATTTGAATACGAAACAACAAACAAATACCAAAAAGTGGAACCAAGAAAGGGGCGGACAGGCTTTAGGAGAGAAGGATGTTCCACTCCAGATATTTATTCGGAACAAGATTCATCATCCCGAAAACAAGTCTATGCAGCAGTCTAATTTCTCGCCTCAAGAATTACGAACTTCGATCGAAGCGATGATCGGCATTATACTCAATCCATAAACATGCCCTCCAAATTCACCGAATCAGACCTCGAAATTGCAACACTCGAATGGCTCGAGGAGCTTGGTTATAGTGTCGTTTTCGGTCCAAGTATCGCTCCCGATGGCGAAGCGCCTGAACGTCTTTCGCATAAGGATGTGCTATTGATCGGACGACTCCGCTCGGTGGTCGCTAAAATCAATTCCCGTGTCCCTCAAGACGCTCGAGAGGAAGCGATCAAGAAAGTCATCAACGTAGCCTATTCAAGCCCAAGTCTTTTAACGACCAACCACGCTTTACATAAAATGTTGGTTGAAGGCGTTGATGTTGAGTATCGCCGTGACGACGGTTCGGTTGCCGGTGATAAGGTCAAGCTCTTCGACTTAGAAGATCTGACCAACAATGATTGGTTAGCGGTAAATCAGTTCACCGTAATTGAAAATAATCACAACCGACGACCAGACGTCGTTGTCTTTGTGAACGGTATCCCGTTAGCAGTTTTTGAACTCAAAAATCCAGCAGACCAAAACGCGACAGTCCGCCATGCGTTCAATCAGCTCCAAACATACAAGGCTGAAATTCCATCATTCTTTACCTATAACGGCCTCTGCATCATAAGTGACGGCATCGATACAAGAGTCGGTTCGCTTACGGCTGATTTTGAACGTTTCATGAAGTGGCGAACAATCGATGGTGACGATGTAGCGCCTACTTCAATTCCAGAGATGGAAGTGCTCTTGAAAGGAATGTTCGCCAAGGAACGGTTGCTGGATATTATCACCAACTTTACGGTATTTGAGACGGACGGGGAGAACACGATCAAAAAACTTGCGGGCTATCATCAATACCATGCAGTAAACAAATCTGTTCAACGCACATTGGCCGCAACGTCAGAAACAGGGGATCGCCGTTGCGGTGTGGTTTGGCATACGCAGGGATCAGGCAAGAGTCTGACTATGACATTCTATGCGGGCAAAATTATTCAGGTATTGGATAACCCAACCCTCGTTATTCTCACGGATAGAAACGATCTCGACGATCAACTGTTCGGCGTTTTCTCGCATTGCTCCGAGCTGCTACGTCAGTCACCAGTCCAGGCGCAAGACCGATCTGATCTTCAGCGACTGTTAAGCGTTGCTGCGGGTGGCGTGATATTTACAACAATTCAGAAATTCAACTTTGAGAATCCCTTTGGAGCCGGACCACTATCTGATCGTCGGAACATTGTCGTTATCGCTGATGAAGCGCATCGCAGTCAATACGACTTTATCGATGGTTTCGCTCGCCACATGCGCGATGCATTGCCAAATGCATCATTCATTGGTTTTACTGGCACACCTGTTGAACTCCGCGATGCCAACACTCGCGCGGTCTTTGGCGAGTACGTCGATATTTACGATATTAACCGAGCGGTTCAGGATCATGCGACGGTGCCTATCTACTACGAGGCGCGTTTAGCTCAGATCCAACTCTCAGAAGCCGAGAAACCTAAGATCGATCCTGAGTTTGAAGAGATAACAGAAGGCGAGGAGACTTCAAGAAAAGAGGAATTAAAGAGCAAGTGGGCGCGTTTAGAGGCAATGGTAGGCTCAGAGAAGCGTCTCAGTCTTATTGCGAAAGATGTTGTTGAACATTTTGAAGCTCGTCTAGGAGCGATTGATGGTAAGGGGATGTTCGTTGCGATGAGTCGTCGTATTGCGGTTGAGCTTTACGAGGAAATCATTAAACTCCGACCGAATTGGCATAGCGATGATCTTGACAGGGGTTCTATAAAGATAGTGATGACGACCTCGCCAAGCGACCCGGAAAGTTGGCGAAAGCATCTATACACCAAAAAACAACGCGAGAGCCTCGCCAAACGAATGAAGGATCCAAAAGACGAACTAAAGTTCGTCATTGTTCGCGATATGTGGCTGACCGGCTTTGACGCGCCTTCGATGCATACAATGTATCTTGATAAACCAATGAAGGGTCATGGCCTTATGCAGGCTATTGCGCGCGTAAACCGTGTTTACAAGGACAAGCAAGGAGGCTTAGTAGTGGATTATCTTGGAATCGCACCTGCTCTCAAAGAAGCCTTATCTCAATACGCTGAAACCGATCGTGAGAATCCGACGGTCCAACAGGAGGATGCTGTTGCTGTGATGATGGAAAAATACGAGATCGTGAAAGCGATGTATCACGGTTTCGACTACTCCTCGTATTTTGAGGATAAATCCACGGGGAAGATGCGCATCTTGTCCGGTGCGATGGATTACATCTTGGGTTTAGAGCAGGGGAAAGATCGTTACCTGAAAGCGGTAACAGATTTATCGTTTGCATTCTCATTAGCCGTGCCCAGCAAAGAGTCTATAGATATTCGTGATGATGTTGGATTTTTCCAAAAAGTCCGCGTGATTCTGGCGAAGTTCGAGCAAGCAGGTGGAGGCGGGGGACCGTCAGAAGAAGATTACGACCATGCTATTCGGCAAATCGTCTCAAACGCTGTGGTCTCCGATCAGGTAGTTAATGTTTTTGAAGCCGCTGGCTTAAAAACGCCAAATATCTCGGTCCTCTCTGATGAATTTTTGGAGGAGGTCAAGAACTTGAAATACAAGAATTTGGGATTAGAGCTCTTAAAGAAATTATTAAACGACGAGGTTCGTTCAATGCAGAAGAAGTTCCTGGTCAAGTCGCGCACATTCTCCAAGATGCTTGAGGACACAATTAGTAAATACCAAAATCAAACAATCGAAGCAGCGCAAGTCATTACTGAACTTGTCGAACTCGCCAAAAAGATTAAAGCAGAACAGGCGAGAGAGGTAGACCTAAAGCTCTCACCGGAAGAGATCGCATTTTATGATGCGCTTTATGAAAATGAGAGCGCGGCAAATGAGCTAGGCGATGATACGCTCAAAAAGATCGCACAAGAACTAGTAGAAATGCTCCGTAAAAATACATCTATCGATTGGACGCTAAAGGCAAATGTACAGGCGAAGTTGCGCGTAATGGTGAAGAAACTTTTGAGGAAATATCAGTATCCGCCTGACAAGCAGGAGCTCGCAACCAAGACCGTTCTTGAGCAGGCGGAGATGCTTTGTAAGGATTGGAGCGGCGAATAGCTCGCTTGCCCTCCCCCTCGGCTTGGTTTAACCTCCCCTCCATATGAAAAACCTCTCCATCGGCCTGATCGTCGCGATCATCCTGGCCGCTATTCTATTCATCCTCGTCTGGCCCTTCGGCACCGTCGGCGCCGGTGAGCGTGGTATCCAGCTCCGCTGGGGTGCTGTGACCGGAAAAGTGCTTAACGAAGGCCTTTATATCCGCATTCCGTTTGCTGACCGCATCGAGATCATGGACGTCAAAATCCAGAAAGAAGAGGTCATCGCCACCGCCGCTTCCAAGGACTTGCAAACCGTCGAGAGCAAGGTCGCCTTGAACTACCACATCGACCCGGCCCGCGTCGCCAACATCTATCAGGAGATCGGCATCAACTATAATATTCGCTTGATCGACCCAGCCCTCCAGGAATCCGTTAAGTCGACAACGGCCAAATACACCGCAGAAGAATTGATCACGCGCCGCGAGGAAGTCCGCGACGCCATCCGTGCCCATCTCGTTGAGAAGCTTCAGCCGCGCGGCATTCTCATCGATGACTTCAACATCGTCGACTTCCAATTCTCCGCCTCCTTTGACGCCGCCATTGAATTAAAAGTAACCGCAGAACAATCCGCCCTCGCCGCCAAGAACAAGCTTGAGCAGATCAAGTTTGAGGCCGAGCAGCAGATCGCAGAAGCTCGCGGTAAAGCCGAGGCTCTCCGCATCGAGTCCGCCGCCCTTCAGTCATCTCCGCAAATTCTCGAGCTTCGCGCTTTGGAAAAGTGGGACGGCAAACTCCCATCCGTCATGGGTTCTGGCGCCACGCCATTCATCAACGTAGGCAGCGTAGTCCGTTAATCATAACCTCCCTCTCCTTACGAAGGAGAGGGATTGAGGGTGAGGTGTTACCCGGACCGAGGGTGAGGTGGAGCGTAGGACCGAGGGAGAGGTGAGGTGGTACCATATCGCGATGTACAACGATCTCCCCACCGATTTCAAAGATCGCCCGCATCGCTGGTTCTTTAACTTGCTTGTCTTGTTAAGAATCCAAACCGTAAAACCCGTTTGCTGCGAAAAGTTTCGTAAACCGGAAATCATGCAAGCCTGCAAAGGCTGCGCGACCCGCTACGATAAACAATCGAGCAACGGGTTTTATCGTTTCCTCGCCCGCATCGCAAAGCCGCGTCCTCCAAAAATCTAATCCATATCTCCCTCTCCTTACGAAGGAGAGGGATGAAGGGTGAGGTGGTTAATCAACAATTCTGCGATACATCCCTCTCACGCCACCCATCTCCGCATTGAGAAAGATCGACCCATCCGCATACGTCATGTCGTAAATCATGTCGAAGCTGGCAAGTGAAGTCTTTTGTCGTCCGCCGCGATCATCAAGTTCAAGCGCATACAACTCATTCTTGCCTGCGACAAAAATCGTCTGTCCATCCGGATGCCAAGCGACCTGTACAAACGGTTCGCTTTGACGCGCAATCAGCACGGGCGCGCTCCCAAGTTCCCAAGTCCAAATCTCATTCTGATTCAAAAACAGCGCCGTCGGAATTTCCGAGGAGGGGAGCCAGCGCGGCCAATCGCCCGTTACTTCTTCTGCGCGATTTCCATCGACACGGATACGCACCGCCAACCAGCGATTCCCATCTTTCAAAAGCGTATACGCACCTTGTTGATCCGCAAACTGCCAATCACCGCGCGGAAGCTGGAATAATTGATGCAAGATCGATCGCGAGCGCAAATTCAAAAATCCGGTCGATGTATTCACCTCCAGCGTCAATCCATCCAAAGCGCCAAGCTGTGAAGCGGGCAAGCGTTCGCTCGTGAGAGTTCGCAAGCGGGGATTGAGTGTGTATTGTCGTTCTCCGTCATAGCCTGTGAGTTCATTGGCGTTCCAGAAGAATTGTCCTGGAGGCAGGACGCCGCTTTCTCGTGAAAGAGCATCCGGCGCTGTCCACCAAGCTTCCTCGCCTACATTTGTTCCACCCATCAAAAGCGATGTTCCATTCAAGCTCCAGCGAATCGGCGCTTGCGCAATCAAATCCGATTCAGGCGCACGTACGCGCGAGATCAATCGATTGTCTGTTGTAAGAAAGAGCATTTCGGTCGAGCTCGCATCTAGTGCGGCAATCGTATCGCCATCAGCGCTAGCGGTGATGCGGCTATAGAAGCCTTGGCGCATTAATGTCGCTGGCGCCGAGAACCAGAGATGGATGCTATTGGCAAAAGTGACTTGTTCGGCACGCACATCAAGCGTCTTCTCCCATGGTAGATACGCATTTCTCGTCACGCGGATTTTGTACGGCCCCGGCGCCAAGTTCTGGAGCGTTGCCGCCGTCGCGTCCCGAATATCCTGATCATTCAAAAAAACCGTTGCTCCCCGAGGCACCGAGTCTACAATCAATGTTCCATTTCTCTCGATAGTGACTTTGTTTGGATTAAATCGATAGCCGGAAGTATAAAAAATCAAAATCGGCGCGCTGATCAGGAAAATCAACGCAAAAATCACGGGCGCAATACGCCTGTGGAAAGGAGGCTCATATACCGATCTTGGCATGTATCAACGTACAGGATACACTCGCTCGGACTCGGAGGCCAGCCTCATCAGGCTTCCACAGCCACTATGAAGATGCACATCCAGGGCGGCCGTCGTTTGACGGGCCGTATCCATATCTTGGGCGCCAAAAACGCCATCGGGCCTTTGGCCGCCGCTTCCTTGCTTCTCAAGGGAAAAGTTCGATTCAAGAACGTGCCAAAACTCACGGATCTTTTGCAATTGCTAGAAATCATCCGCGACATGGGCGCTAAGGTCGATTGGACAGGGGAGCATGAGCTCACGATCGACACGACCAACATCGATCCCGCCAAGCTCGACAAGAAAAAAATGAAGCGCATGCGCTTCTCGATTCTCTTGCTCGGTCCGATGCTCGCGCGTTTCAAGAAGATCACCGTCAATGAACCAGGCGGCTGCTCCATCGGCAATCGCCCGATCGACACGCACTTGTTTGCGCTCTCATCGCTTGGAGCCAAGATCGAGACAGACGACGCCGACGGCATGCTCTACATGCAGGCCAAGGAATTGCGCGGCGCGTACATCGCGCTTCCGGAATTCTCGGTTACAGCCACGGAAAACCTGATCATGGCTGCGGTCATGGCAGAGGGCCACACATCGATCCGTCTCGCCGCTTCCGAGCCGCATGTTCAGGATCTTTGCCGTTTCCTCGTAAAATGCGGCGCCAAAATCAAAGGCATCGGTTCGCATGACATTGAAATTGACGGTGTAAAATCGCTGAAAGCACCAACAACAGCCTGGCCCGTCGTTCCTGACATGCTCGAGATTGGAACCTTTGCCGTTGCTGCCGCTCTCACCAAGGGCGACATTGAAATGTCGCCAGTTGTTCCTGAGCACCTCGATGCCATCCGCAACGCGCTCACTCGCGTCGGCGTCCGTCACGATATCGACGGCGATACGTTCCGAGTACAAGGAATCGGCCGCATGGACTCGTTCAAACTTCAAACAATGATCTATCCCGGCTTCCCGACAGATCTTCAAGCCATCTTTGGTCTTCTTGCAACGCAATGCCACGGCACAACGCTTTTGCATGATCCGATGTTTGAGTCGCGCATGGGCTATATCAATGAGCTGACCAAGATGGGTGCCAACGCCATCATCGCCGATCCGCATCGCGCGATCGTCACCGGTCCGACACCGCTCCGAGGAACAGAAATTCGTTCTCTCGATTTGCGCGCCGGAGCAACCATGGTGCTCGCCGGACTTGCCGCACAAGGCGAGACCATCATCCACGATGCCGAGATGGTGTATCGCGGCTACGAGGATCTGGATGGACGTCTCCGTGAATTAGGCGCCGATATTACGCGTATTAATGAATAATATGGACAATGAAACGGTGTATCGCCCGCAAAATAACGAGAAAAGCCAGCGCGCCGTTCTCGTCTTTTTAATGGTTGGTCTCGTAATCGGCATATTGGTCGGCCGCGGCTGGACGCGCGCAGAATCACCGAGCTCGCAAGTCAGTGGAAGCTCCTCCAGCACGACGAGCGGCTTTGTTCTTGGCCAGGGCCAAAACCCGCCGCCAAATATCGAGGCTCAAGATGTCGAGTTCCGCTTGTTTTGGGAAGCGTGGCAATTGTTGAAAGATAAGTATTATTTATCGCCAGATGTTCAGGACAAACAAATGTTCTACGGTGCCATGAAAGGCTTGGCCGATTCCGTCGGCGATCCGTACACAACCTTTTTTGAACCAAAGGGCGCAGAAGCATTCCAGCAAGCGCTTTCCGGAAAATTCTCCGGCATCGGTGCCGAGATCGGTTTGCGCGAGGGCATCATTACGGTCGTCGCGCCATTGCCTGATACGCCGGCAGAACGCGCTGGTATCAAGGCAGGAGACTTCATCGCAAAAATCGATGGTACGGAAACAAACGGCTTCTCGGTAGAGCAAGCCGTCAGCAAAATCCGTGGCGATAAAGGCACCAAGGTCGTGCTCACGATTGTTCGCACCAATGACAAGAACAAAACCGAGCCATTTGATCTCACGATCACTCGCGATGAAATCCAAGTGAAGAGTGTTCGTCTCAAGTGGGTCGAGGGTCAGCCGGGCATCGCGCATCTGGAAATCACAAATTTCAACACCGACACCGTCGACGGTCTGAACAAAGCCATCGATGACATGCTCGCCAAGGACGTGAAGGGCATCATCCTCGACTTGCGCAACAACCCAGGCGGCTTCCTCGACACAGCGGCTTACATGGCAGGCGAGTGGGTCGGTAATCAGATCGTCGTAAAGGAACGTCGGCAAGGACAAATCGTCGAGCAATTGCCAGGCACGGGCCGCAACCGTCTCGCCGGCATCCCGACCGTCGTCCTCGTGAACGAGGGTTCAGCTTCCGCCTCAGAAATCGTGTCCGGCGCATTGCAGGACTACAAAGCGGCAACCATCGTCGGCAAGAAAACCTTCGGCAAAGGCTCGGTACAGGACTACACCAACTTGAAAGACGGTTCCGCCATCAAGATCACCATCGCCGAGTGGCTCACCCCGCAAGAACGCACGATCAACAAGACAGGACTTGAGCCGGACATCTCCATCGACCGCACCCCCGAAGATTATGAAAAACTCCTCGACCCCCAACTCGACCGCGCCGTCGGCATCCTCAATGGGTCCGCGACCGGATCGGCGCCAGGGGTCCCAACGTCAACAGGGCGGTAATCGCCACTACCACGCCGCACTCGCGGCTGGCGGCATTATCTATCGCAAACGCGCTGGGCACGTGGAGATTTTCTTTATCAAAGATCCGTATCAGCGCTGGACCTTTCCCAAAGGTCGACGCGAAGCCGGAGAAAATCTCACCCAAACCGCCATCCGTGAAGTAAAAGAAGAAACCGGTCTCGATGGCCTGCGCGTCATCTCGCCAGTAGGTCAAAGTAAATTCAGCTTCCGCCGCAACGGCGTCGTCATCGACCGCTCGGTGTTATTTTTCTTGTTTGAAGCTCCGCTGACGGCCAAAGAAAAACTCACGGGTGAAGGCGGTATCTGGGAAGGGAAGTGGGTGCGCGCGCATCAGGTCTTCGACGCCAACGGCTATCGCAACCTCGATCGCTTGCTTTCCAAAGCCCTGCGCATCATCTCGTACGAAGAGCGCAAGACGCGCGGATTTTCTGCGAAAAATCCATCCAGTTTTGGCGCTACTCCGCAGATCCAATCACGCCCGCAGCAACGTCCTCCGCAAAACAATCCACAGCCCTTCCGATCCCGCCGTCCGAGAATCATTACGTAGTTATCTGTCATCCCCGTGAAGACGGGGATCCAGCTGAGTAAATCGACAAAAGTTCGGATTAGTTGGTGCTGGATTCCTGCCCCCGCAGGAATGACACATTTGATGCTCGCATGCTATCCTGTTCCTCATGCGACCTTGGATATCCTTGCTGTTTATCAGCGTCTCCGTTTTTGCCGGATTGGCGTCCGTAGCTTCTGCTCAAGACGTCCTAATTCTGCAAATGAAAGACGGTTCTTTTTACAACCCTACGAGCGGAAAAGCAGCGCCTACACGAGAAGCTTTGCTTCAAATGCTGGGCGCTTCTTCTGTTTCGTCGACGCTCGTAACTCCGGATCCGATTGTCATAGCTCCAGAACCGGTGCTCCCGCCGCTCATCGCAGCTATTGATAAGGGCCAAGCCATGCTTCGCGATGAAATTGCTGCGCAAGGTCTGCAAGGGCGTATTCGCGGGCCAGTCATCGGACAAGATGCTCCGCGTGAAGTGACGCTTGCCGTTTGGGACAAGGAAACGGGCAACACCGATCTCGTTCGGGGAGTGAAAAAAGGGAAAGAGCTGGTACTTACTTCCCCAAGCCCTTCCAATATCTCAATAAAGCGGTCCAATTGGATCAATTCCGATTATCAGAGCGAGGATCCGACGCATCTCGTTGTTGCGGTCCGTTATCCGATCCACTACGAGATCAAAGAAGGAAAAAAAGTGATTGCGTATGAAACCGAGCAAGTCGTTTACACGCCCTACTCAACGACGCTGCATCAGCCGGAGATTATCGCACGCGGAAAGAAAGTTGTAGACGATTTGATTGCCAACGCACTCACCGATTTGCGTACGCGAGGCATTAAGTCGCGTGCCCAGCCAGATAAGCTGGTTGCCGATGTGATCGATACGGAGCTATTAACTTCGATCGCCGTCATTGAGCATACCGACTCTTCTGCTTTGCGCCGTGATCCAGCAGCGGCCGTCGAGCGTGTTTATGCAACCATCGGCTTGAATCCGGGCGTTGCATACAACTATTCCCGTTCATCTGCGGGTGCGCTCGGTTTGTTTCAGTTCATCCCTTCCACGTACAACTCGCTCGCCAAACAAGGGTACGGCCTCAAACAAAATTTTGAAGATGGGATGCGTGATCACGAGAACGCCATGAAAGCCGCCGCAATCTACATGGATATTATTCTCTCGCAATTTCCCGCGGATGTACGTGCCGCGAACACGAATTTCAAAACATTTGAATATATTGCCGCTGGCTACAATGGCGGATATGGCCGCGTCAGAAGAGCGATCCAGATTTGGGAAGACCAAATCAATGGCGTATTGAAGCCGCATGAAATTCTTCGACGTGCCCGCTTGCAGCCGGAAACGATCGATTATGTAAAGAAGCTTCGCAATGCTCTGCCGGTCCTTCGCCAGGATCGCCTTGTCCGCATGTCGACCGCGCCTGTCATAACTCCGTAAACGTCGCGTTATCACAAATACTATGAATAAACGCATGCCACTCTCGGCGATATTACTCGCCTCAGTTCTTTTAGGTGCCGGTTGTAATCAGACGCCAGCCCCAACCCCATCTGACACGTCTTCCGACCGCCCAGCCGCCGTCCAGGGCTTTGGAATGCTCCCTCCGGTTCTGGGCTACGGCAGCCTCGGTACAGAAGCAGCCCGTAGCTTCAGACCAGCTGACGCCGCGCTCTCAAGCATCGCACCTGTTCCAATGATGGCCGGTGTTGCGATGAGCGAGCCAGCCGTAGCTGTCCGCGCACCAACGCTCCCTGAAGAAGCAAAAGTCGTTTACGACATCAAGGGTGAACTTCCAACTTGGAGCGCCGATGGCACGGTCTATCGCGTTCGTCAGCCGGCTGTGAGCACATCGGTTGCCCGTTCAATCTCCGATGCCGCCGGTGTTCCGTCACAGGTCTCCGGAGGCGCAACGGAAATTCAGGGTGCAAACGTCTCTTGGCGTGATGCTGCCGGCTTCATCTGGAATGTCGATTTGCCAGGCCGCAACTTGAACTGGTGGAAGAACGTCGACTACTCCAAGACCCAGCCAGAAGCAAACAACAATCCTAAGCTCGATGCGGCTGCCGTAAAAACCGCCGCCGATAATTTTTTGCGCGACCACGGCTTTAGCGATCTCGTCGGCAAAGGAATTATTGAAGAAACACCCATGATCATGCCGTTGTTGCGCGGCGAGTCAGCTCCATGTCCGTTGATGGCCGAAGCTCGCGAGGCAGCAGCGAACCCGGTCGCTCCGGAAGCCGACAAAATCGTCGATTCCAAAATGATGATTTGGCCGAGCCCTTGCGGTTACCCGATCCAAGTCACCGTCTACTATCCGGACGTCCGCGACAATATGAGCACAGTTGATGCCGGCGGTTGGGCCTCGCGCAAAGCCAGCATTCAGATCGATATTTCCAATAACAGCATTGTCGGCGGCAACGTTATGCTTCCGTCCAATGAAGACTCCTCGGCTTATCCGCTCATTTCCTCGGAAGAAGCGATGAAGCGCTTGATGGCTGGCGGTAACAATCCAATTTATGGCTGGTACGACGGCAGCGGCGTGAAAGAAGTGCGCGCCACTATCTCCGCGGTAAAACTCGGTTGGATGCGCCACGACTCTTGGGAAAACAACACGATGAAGACCTACTTCTTGCCAGCTTTGCTCGCAGAAGGCACGATCGATCGCGGTACGCCAAATCAAACCGAGCCAGAGAAGTACTACACGGTTGTCCCGCTTGTCGCCGACGCCGCTTTCCAGACCAACAACACGCCGATCATGTACATGAGAGGCGTCGCCGACCCAGCAGCCACGGAAGTTGCTCCAAAACAGTAAATGCCCGGTACGCTTGAACAAGCCAGACTTCTGGTCGCGGAACGAATCCCCGGAACCCGCAAAGGTTCCGATGAGCCCGCCTATATCCATTCCACCCGCGTGAGCGATGCGCTCGCGCGGTTTGGATTTTCAGAAGAAGTCGTCATCGCTGGAATGTTGCATGACATTGTCGAGGATGGAGCGACGTCGCTCGACGACCTGCGTGGGTTTGGTTTTTCTGAACGCATCATCGAGCTCGTCCGGCTTTGCACGCATGATGACATGATCGAGGGAGGGGACAGACGCTGGATCAAGATGATGGCAGGCCTGATCGATGCGGACGATAAAGATGCTTGGGCAATCAAAATTGCTGATCTTACGGATAACGTAAAATCCTCGGATACCTTGGCCGAGGATCGTCGTCTATTGATGCGGCAAGCAAAAGCACCATTCCTACTCCGCCTTTCCTGGCAACAAATGGGAGAAACAGCTCTATGGAAGGAGCTTAAACAATCGGTCTCCGCAAAATCTTTGTAGCCCGCATACTGTCATTGCGAGGAGCAGAGGCGACGAAGCAATCCTGATCCCGCGCCTAGGTCGGAAGCAGCTCCTCCCATTTAGGATTAAGCGATTCTATGAGTTGAATTTTCTTTTGTCGTGAGCCGCCCTTAATACGTTTTTCTTCTTGTATTGCGGAGGTCACGTCGCTCGTTTCTATATACCAGACTAATTTGGAAATTTTGTACTTAGTAGTAAATGAGCCTGCTTTTCCTTCCCGATGCTCGGACACCCTTCTTTCCAAGTTATTTGTAACGCCGACATACAGCGTCGTATGCCCTGAATTCGTCATGATGTAAACAAAGTAGCAATTCATGCGCTCAAGATTGCTTCGTCGTCGGACTCCTCGCAATGACAAAAAAACAGGGCTACGGTCTCCGCAAAATCTTTATAATCTTCCGGTTCGGATTGCCTTCGTTATCAGCACCAAAAGTCCAATCATGCTCGACAATCTCTCCGGTTGCTGAGCTATTGCTGATCGCGCGCTCATCGCCCATGTAAAAACCGATATGTTCATGCAGTGAATCTTCCACATGCGCGGTCGACGGTTCCCAAACCAACACATCGCCGACTTCTGGCGAATCAACAACCGTCCAGTGATGCTCTTCCAGGTCTTTTACGGTCGATGAAACTGTTGCATGTGGAGTTTTGATGAGTTGGAAATGATACAAAATAAACGCAACAAAATACGCGCAGGATAATCGGCCATTTTGCAGGATATCCGTCCGGCTACCATGCTCGTCAACGGCATACAAGTGCCGGAACATCTTGCTGCCGACGCTATCGTGCACAGCTGCAACATAGGAGCTATTGACATCAATGGACATGGACATACCTCTACGTTACCATGCACGCGGTTATGCAAGCCAAGTCCAACAAAATCGCAAGACAGCTTTCCTCGTCGCCGATCACACATCGCGCGAGCACGCTCTCTGCGATTAGCCAAAAGGCGCATGATGTTACGGCCCGCATCGAGCACCTCAAAATCGAGGTGAAGCGCATGAAGGACTTGGCAGAAAAAGCTCCGGGACAAGGTCAGTCCCGCATCGATTGGATACACAATCAACTTCAGTCCAACTAATTATGCCTACGATGGAACGCATGGGATTTTCACCGACGCCGGAACGCCCAAAGAGCGTTGATGAGCAGTCGGTAGAACAATTAAAAGCGCAGGAGCAAGATACGCTCATGCAATGGTCGGAGATCAATGCGATTACCAAGGATCTTGGCATCGAGCTCGACTCTCCGCTCGACCCTAAGGAATCAAGCGAGACCTATCGTGCCGTGAAAGAACACATGCAGGAGATGAAGAGTGAGGCATTAAAGATTTTGTTCGAGCTCGACAACGATAAGGAGAAATTCCGCCGCAAGGGATTTACCTTTGAAGCATGACGCCGGAACGTAAGAAAAAAATTGAACAGGTTATGTCCCATCGCCAATCAACATTGGCGGTGGTTTTGGAAAACGTCGATGATCCGCATAATGTCGGCGCGATTTTGCGTTCATGTGATGCCTTCGGCGTCGGAGAAGTGCATTTGCTTTACACGATCAACAAGCCGCCAAGAAACCGCGATTTAAAATCCAAGTCCGCTGCTTCTGCGGCAAAGTGGTTAAAAATTACCAAATGGGATTCTGTCGCCAAACTCGCGGCCTATTTGAAAAGAAAAAAGTTCGCGATTGCCGTCACGCGTTTATCGGACAAATCGGTTGACCCGGCTTCCGTTGATCTCAAAAAACCAGTTGCTATCGTGATCGGAAATGAAAAAGATGGCGTAAGTGAAGCGCTCGCTAAAAAAGCGACGATCAATCTCAAAATTCCGATGGTGGGATTTATTCAGAGTTTTAACGTGTCTGTCGCCGCGGCGTTGCTGTTGTACGAGGCGTCTCGACAAAGACAAAAGAAAACACCACCCGGCAGAGCAAAGCTCGGACGAGTGGTGGGGAGGAAGTGAGGTGACATGCTCCATAAAGTCTTTCGACACGAGTTGGATAGTCACCTCTTTTTAGTTGAATGTGGCGTAACAGTTGTGTGCGAGTCTTACGACAGCGTTCGTACAGTCACGCCATAAATTGCGGGGAAGGAACATCGACACTCAAGTCTTTCGACAACCTGCGAGCAGTCCCAAACCCCTTTCCAGCTCACGCCTCACGCATCTCGCGACACGCTTCATGAGATAGAAAGGAGAGGTGACAACCAACAGTTAGTCTTTCGACAGTCTCGGGTAAGTCACCTCATCAGAGAAAATAGCGGGAGGACAGTCGACTACCAGTCTTTCGACAGTTCAGCTGCAGTCCTCCCATTCCTACTCACGCTTCCCGCTTCTCACCTCACGCTCCATATGAGGCGTGTCGCGTGTTGCGTGTAGCATGGCCAAGAATAGGAGCCCCACCAGTAAGTCAGTGGGGCAAAGAGGTGGCACGTGAATCTAAGTCTTTCGACAACTGGCCGTAAGCCACCTCTTTTAGTTGAATGCGGCGTGACATTCCTGGTGAAGTCTTTCGACACAGCTTCATAAGTCACGCCACAAATTACGGGGATGGAACAGTGTCAGAAGAGTCTTTCGACAACTCGTGGCGAGTCCCAACCCCTTTCCTATTTCCGACCGTTTCAGAACCAAGAAAGGGGAGGTGACATAGCTCACGGAGTCTTTCGACACGCGTGCAATAGTCACCTCAGAGAAAAAGAGCGGGAGGACATGGGCACCCAAGTCTTTCGACAGCCGACCGATAGTCCTCCCATTCCTCAAATCAACTTATTTGATTTGAGAAATAGGAGCCCCACCAGTAAGTCAGTGGGGCAGAGAGGTGGCATGCAACGCCTAGTCTTTCGACATGTGAACTGTAGTCACCTCGGTTCTAGCTGAGCTCGAAAGCTGAATGCGGTGTGACAGCAACAGATTAGTCTTTCGACAATTCACGTATAGTCACGCCACAAATTGCGGGGATAAGACAACACCGCCAAAGTCTTGCGACATTTCGATTGTAGTCCTAACCCCTTTCCTGATCACGATTCATCGCGAGCAAAAAAGGGGAGGTGACATAGCTCACGGAGTCTTTCGACACGCGTGCAATAGTCGCCTCAAGAGAAAAAGAGCGGGAGGACACTCGGCCTGTAGTCTTTCGACACAAGACGTATAGTCCTCCCATTCCTCAAATCAACTTATTTGATTGGAAAAATGGGATTCCGACACCAGGTTTCACCCTGAATGTCAGAATAAGTGAGGTGACAATGTTTTCGTAGTCTTTCGACAGCAGCCGTTTAGTCACCTCTTTTTAGTTGAATGCGGCGTGACAGAACCCTGTTAGTCATCGACATTCGTCATATAGTCACGCCACAAATTGCGGGGAGGGAAACAAGGAACGAACAGTCTCTCGACAAGGCGAGTAGAGTTTCCAACCCCTTTCCTATTTCCGACCGGTTCAGAATCAAGAAAGGGGAGGTGACATACGTTCGTTAGTCTTTCGACACCCTCGTACGAGTCACCTCACCAGAGAAAAAGAGCGGGAGGACAGTCCAGTTGTAGTCTTTCGACAGAACTGTGGTAGTCCTCCCATTCCTCAAATCGATTTGTTCGATTGGAGAAATAGGAGCCCCACCAGTAAGTCAGTGGGGCAAAGAGGTGACAGTACGCGCATAGTCTTTCGACAGCCAACCGAGAGTCACCTCTTTTAGTTGAATGCGGCGCTACAGCGTACTTCAAGTTTTTCAACAGGTGAGCTCTAGTAGCGCCACAAATTGCGGGGAAGGGACAACCTCCATTGAGTCTCGCGACAGCTCATGTGAAGTCCCAACCCCTTCTCTGTTAACGATTCCTCGCGAGCAGAAAAGGGGAGGTGACACCCTCTGACAAGTCTTTCGACAAGGGTCTTGTAGTCACCTCAGAGAAAAAGAGCGGGAGGACATTCATTACATAGTCTTTCGACACAGTTCACTTAGTCCTCCCATTCCTCAAATCGACTTATTCGATTGGAGAAATAGGAGCCCCACCAGTAAGTCAGTGGGGCAAAGAGGTGACATTCGACGACTAGTCTTTCGACAGCAAGACAAGAGTCACCTCTTTTAGTTGAATGCGGCGTGACAACGTGGGAGCAGTCTCTCAACATTCGCCGAATAATCACGCCACAAATTGCGGGGATGGAACAAACGTCATTGAGTCTTTTGACATATGCGTTTAAGTCCCAACCCCTTTCCTATTTCCGACCGTTTCAGAACCAAGAAAGGGGAGGTGACACCGATGCGATAGTCTTTTGACAACAGGCGGTCAGTCACCTCACCAGAGAAAATAGCGGGAGGACAGTCGACTACCAGTCTTTCGACAGTTCAGCTGCAGTCCTCCCATCCCTACTCACGCTTCCCGCTTCTCGCCTCACGCTCTATATGAGGCGTGTCGCGTGTTGCGTGTAGCATGGCCAAGAATAGGAGCCCCACCAGTAAGTCAGTGGGGAAGGGGTGACAGGCGGAGACCAGTCTTTCGACATTCACTCGAGAGTCACGCCACAAATTGCGGGGAAGGTTTGTTTTACCCCTATTCTTCCTCCCTCTTTCGAGAGCTGAACGATAGGAGTCCCGACCATCATCTTTCGATTACAGTCGGGACAGAGAGGTGACACGATTCGAGTAGTCTTTCGACAAATCGCCCATAGTCACCTCAAGGAACAATCACTCCGCAGCCTCTGCAAGGGCGGGAGCCTCCTCCGGCGCCTTGACCGTGACCGCCGCGTGCCACGTCCGGTAGACGTGCTTGAGGAACTGCTGGCCGAGCCAGCGCAGCCCCTTCTGATGAGCCTGACCCTTCAAGCCCTTCACGAGCTTGCCGAGCCGCGGATCGCGCTTGGGCTTGGCGTCGGTCTCGTCGACCTCCTCCTCGTCTTCCGCGCCGTCATCCGCCTCGTCACCCTTCCAGGCGACGCCGGCGTTCTTCTGCACCTGCTCGAGATGCGCGGAGAGCGCGATGAAGTCCGCGACCGTCACGTCGAGCACGCTCTTGATGACGCGGTCCTGGTAGCTCGCCGGCAGGATCTCGACGTCGATGTCGAGCCCCATCGCCTCGAGCTGGCGGTCGCGCATGAGCTTGTAGAGCTCGTACGCCTTCCGCTGGTCGAGCTTGCGCCGCCAGGGGCTGTCCGACTTCTGCTTCACCGTGATGTCGCAGAAGAGGTAGACGCCCTGCTTGAGCGTCGGGCTCCAGTTGGAGACAGTGCCCGCCTTGCGGCGAGCGCGCGAGCCGTCCTCGAAGTGGTGGTACCCGGCGAACGACTTGAGCTTGGGGAAGCTCGGGAAGCGCCGGATGTCGCCGATCGCCGTGATGAGGCGCGCGGCGATGAGCGGTCCGCAGCCCTGGATGGGCTCGAAGACCTTGCTGTAGATCTCGTTAGCGGGCTGGGGATCGCCCTTCTTCTTGCTGCCCGTGAGCAGCTTCTCGATGGCCTTCTTCTGCCCCTTGAGGCGATCGAAGACGGTCGAGCGGAAGCTGTCGCTCTCGAGGAGCGCGTTCACGATGACCGCGATGGTCTCCTCGGTCGCGCGCTTGGGCAACTGTCCGCCCTCGAACTCCTTCCCGATCATCGAGAAGAAGTCCTTGCGCTCGGTCTCGTTGACCTGGCCGCCGAGCATGTCCTCGAGCATGAGCTCGAGCACGCGGTTGTGCACCGCATCGGAGCTCGCATCGGCCTTCATCTGGCGCTTGAGCGCGAGCTCGACGAAGGCCTGATCGCGGTACGCGCCGAGGATGCCGAGGTACGCGCGCTGCGTGCCCTTGTAGGACCGCTCGTACGAGCGCCACGCGATCGCGAGACGCATCAGCGAGAGATCCTTGTCCGAGAGCTCGTAGAAGCTGTCGGTGCTCTGGCCGGCGAGCGCGAAGAGCGCGAGCGCACGCCGCTTGCGCGACGTGAGCACCTCCGACGTCTCCGTCGAGGTCGCCTTCTCGTCCTTGCAGACGAGTCCGTACTCGTCGAGGATCGCCGTCGTCTTCTCCTTGTCGAGGAGGAAGTTCGGGTAGCGATGCACCTCGGCGCCGTGGGCGTAGGCCGCAAGTGCGAGCCGGTCGGCTGTTCCGCCGAGCTCGAGGAAGACGCGATCGCCCTCCACGATGCCCTCGAGGAACGCCTGCTTCTCCTTGCTCTTGGCCGGAGCAGCAGGATCGTTCTTGAGGCGCGTGATGACGGGCTTTCCCGTCTCCGCATCCGTGACGACCAGGAACGAGATACCCTTGGGAGCGTGGACCACGATGTAGTCGGTCATTGCGGAGCCTTTCAAAGGAGCTACTGACTACGTGTCAGCACCGATCCGTGCCTAGTCTTGCGACAAAAACGGACGGGTGACGTTATCACAAAAATAATATTTTGTCAAGAGTTAGCCAAAAGGCCAAAAGAAAAGACCGGACACTCGATGCTTAGTCTTACGACTATAGAGTAGGAGTCCGGTCTTCGACCAAGTTTCCAAAATGTGCGGGGAAAGAACAACAACCTATAAGCCTTACGGCATGTTGCAGTGAGTCCCAACCCCTACCAGCACTTAGCCATTTTTCGCCTTCAATGTCAATCCTAGCTTCCCAATAATCTCAGCCTTTGCCTCATGCACATCTTTAGCCCCTTCATACTTGAAATGCGCACGGTCACGCGATCCATTTCCGCCAAACGGACGCACTAACTCGAGGGCATTCAAAGGCGACTGCGCATGCACATGTACGAGCAATCCATCACGCGCCTGCTCGATCAACACCACAACCTTGGCTTCCGGCGCATACGCGATCAATTCATCAACCACGCCCTCCAGCGCCTCCTTACGAGCACCAGACTCGATAAAGTCGCTGTCAGAGATAATCGCTGAAACCAAACCGCTCTCGCGATCCTGTTCGAGACGAGAAAGAATACGGCCCCAAAGCTTCAAGGTCGGAATCGACTGATTACGCCACAATCCCTGAACGATATCGCCGCGGCGCGCACCAATCGCGACCAACTCGGAAGAAAGCTTCAAGGTCTTTGGAGTCACATTCGACGAGCGAAAGCTGCGTGTACGGGCGATCATGCCGGCCAAAACCGCCGTCGCAACATCAGCATCAATATGCTGCTTATTCCAGCGCGACAAAAATCCATACACGACTTCACTTGTCGCAACCGCATTCAAATCAACCAAATTCACCTGACCCCAGGATTCATTTGTTGCAGAGCAATCGATATTGATAACCGTCGTGCGATACAAAAAGTCGGCCTTATCGCGGAACAAATTTCCAAGCGAGGCCATATCCGGTGCATCAACCGCAATCACAAGATCATAACGATCAGAGCCGGCGCGCAATTTCACATCAGCTTCTGACCATTCGCCTTGCTTTGGAACAATCGTGATATTGAGCTTTCCATCCTTCACGTCATACATTAGTTCCGAGAGTGGTGTCTTGGCCACATCGACAGAAAGATGAAACGAGCGCATCGCACCCACCGTCGAGCGGATCTCAACGCCCTTAGGCAAAAAAGAGGGGAGATCCTTGGCTTCAAAGCCCGGAATCGCCACATCAAACGTTTTATTGAGCTTCTTCAAGACCAGACCAATCGCAATGGCCGAGGAAATCGCATCCATCGAAGCGTGTTCACGCGTCGTCAGGAGGATGTTCTTGCTGCGGCCGATGAGCTCGACCGCCTGTTGTTCAGGGAGTAATGCCATGTCGATTGAATTAATGATCTAATATATGACCGTTTTACGATTGTGTCAAGGTGCTGACAAGACAAAAATGTCAATGTTTTCTGACAAAATCAGGCTCTCGACCATTCGCTGATTCTCGGTTAATCTGGGCGCATTATCTATGTCCGATTTGCGCGAACTGCCAAAGGCCTACGACGCCTCAGCCGTGGAAGATGCGATCTACGCCGCCTGGGAAGCCTCCGGCGCTTTTAACCCCGATCAATTGCCTGACCGCAATCAAAAAGGGGAGCCCTTCTGCATCATGATGCCGCCGCCAAATGTGACGGGCGTTCTTCATCTTGGACATTCCCTTGAGCAGTCCATCATGGATACGACGATTCGTTTCCAGCGCATGCGCGGCAAAAAGACCCTTCTCGTCCCTGGAACCGACCATGCGGCCATCGCAACACAAGCCAAAGTCGAGAAAATGCTCATGGCTGACGGCATGAAAGATCCGCGTCGTGAACTCGGCCGCGAAAAACTTGTTGAGAAGATTCGCGAGTTCGCAGAAGAGTCCAAAGCCACAATCATCAAGCAAATCAGAAAAATGGGAACCTCGGCCGACTGGTCGCGTTTGGCGTACACCTTTGATGAAGATCGAAACCGAGCTGTACGTGAACTTTTCGTTCGCATGTACAAAGACGGTTTGATTTATCGTGGCTATCGCGTGGTCAACTGGTCCGTCAAAGGCCAATCAACGGCTTCGGATGATGAAATCGAGCACATCGAACGTCCTGCCAAGCTCTACACCTTCAAGTACAGCAAGGATTTTCCAATCACCATCGCGAGCACGCGCCCGGAAACCAAGCTCGGCGACACAGCCGTCGCCGTCCACCCGTCCGACAAGCGCTACAAGAAACTCATCGGCCAAACATTTACTGTCGATGTTGGTGCCGCCAAGCCACTCGAAATCAAAATCATCGCCGATGAAAGCGTTGATCCGGAATTCGGAACCGGTGCTCTTGGTGTAACGCCTGCCCACAGCGCCATCGACTTTGCGATGTTTGAGAAGCAGAAAGCCAAAGGCGAGCCAATCAATTTGATCCCCGTTATCGGCGCTGACGGAAAGATGACGCAAGAAGCAGGCGCGGACTATGTCGGACTAAGCGCAGAGCAAGCTCGTGAAAAGTTCGTGGCCTGGCTTAAGGAGAATGATTTGCTGGAAAAGGAAGAAGATATCGTGCAAAGCATCGGCACATCCGACCGTTACGGCGATATTATCGAGGCAATCCCGATGACGCAGTGGTGGTTGGACATGAATAAGCCGATCCCATCACATGGCAAAACCCTGCGCGATTTGATGCGCTCGGCCGTCCTCGATAATCACATCCGCATCTCCCCGGATCGCTTTGCCAAGCTCTATCTCGACCGTATCGATAATCTCCGCGACTGGTGTCTTTCTCGCCAATTATGGTGGGGTCATCGCATTCCTGTCTGGTATCGCGGGGAGGAGATGTTTGTCGGTACAGAAACGCCAGAAGGAGAAGGTTGGGAACAAGATCCGGATACGCTCGACACCTGGTTCTCCTCGGGTTCTTGGACATTCTCGACTCTCGGCTGGCCAGACAAAACAGAAGACCTCAAAACCTTCCATCCTACGAGCTTCATGCAAATGGGATACGAGATTTTGTATCTCTGGATGATGCGCATGATTCTGATGAGCGAGTACGCCCTCGGAGAAATCCCGTTCAAGGAAGTCTATATCCACGGCATTGTGCGCGATGAGCACGGCGCCAAGTTCTCCAAATCCTCAGGCAACGGCATCGATCCAATCGAGGTGATCCAAAAATATGGAACAGATGCTCTGCGCATGAGTATCTTGAGCGGCACAACACCCGGAAACGACTCGCGTTTCTACATGGATAAAGTCGAGGCTGGCCGCAACCTCGTGAACAAGCTTTGGAATATCTCGCGCTTTATTCTGCTTCAGCTTGAGGATGAAAAGCAGAAAACCCCCGGCACAAGAACATTGGCCGATGATTGGATCCTTTCCCGTCTTGCCGACGTGAACGCCTCCGTTACTTCCAAGCTCGAAGCCTTCCAGTTTTCCTCGGCAGGGGAGGAGCTTCGCGACTTCACCTGGAACGATTTGGCTGACTGGTATCTAGAAGTCGCCAAAGTCGAGGGAGGCAAGGCCGATATTTTGAAGTCTCTCTTGAACGCCATGCTCCGCATGTGGCATCCGTTCATGCCTTTCGTGACCGAGCATATTTGGAAGCTCATGGGCGCAGAAGGTCACTTGATGGTCGCAGAATGGCCCGAGTACGTTAATGACTCAATGGGACGCGCAGCAGAATTTGAAAAGCTCCGTTTGTTTGTCACCGACATCCGCCGTTTGCGTGCTGAACAAGGAGTTGATGCGACCAAAAAAATCGCCTTCGGCTTTGTCGCTGATGAAGATGCGCAAGGACTTATCGGCGATAACTTGGAATGGATTAAGCGTCTCACCAACACATCTTCTATTGATGTCATGAACGCAATGCCTGATAACTGGGTTGTGGCGACATCCGGCACTTCAACCATCGGTTTCAACAAAGCAGACGGCGTCGACTTGGAAGCGGAGCGCGTGAAGCTCGAGAAAGAACTGGAGCAACTAAATACGTACATCAAGTCGACGGAGGCTAAACTTTCAAATGCGGAGTTCTCGAGTAAGGCTCCGCAGCAAGTCGTTCGTACGATGTCGGACAAACTTGAGGAAGCAAAGGAGAAGGTTAAAGCCATTAAGTCGCGGATCTAATCGATATGCCTAAAGCCGGTACCTTGCTGGAGAAAGTTGAGATCAAACTGGATGCGGAGTTGAAGAAAGGGTTGTCAAAATTTAATGACCCGGCTCACATGCGGTTGATTATCGATGTTGCCAAACGGGTGCGTCTTTTCAGTATTATATATTGGTCTAACGGCTATAAAGTGAAAGGCTTCATGGCTGAGCCACGCCGTCTAAAGGGAAAGATGCCATGTATTATTTGGAACCGCGGCGGCTCTGGCGATTTTGGCTCAATCAAAATCGGGCCCGCTTTTCGTTGGCTAGGGCGAATGGCAGATTGGGGTTACATCGTGATTGCTTCCCAATACTCCGGAAATGCAGGTAGCGAAGGCAAAGAAGATCTTGGCGGTCAAAAAACCATAGCAGATGTTTTGAATCTGAAATTCATTTTAGAAAAAACGCCACATGCGGACACCGATCGTATCGGAATGTATGGGGCGAGTCGTGGAGGGATGATGACGTATCGTTGCTTGGCTCTCGTAAAATGGATCAAGGGCGCCGTTACAGTTGCCGGTGCCGCAGACTCGATGCGACAAATTAAGCTCCGACCGGAAATGGCCGAGCACTTCAAACGCTACGGTTTGACCAAGCAGGATCTCAAGATGCGTTCCGCGGTTGAGTGGCCGGAGAAATTCCACAAGAAAACCCCACTCCTCATGATGCATGGAACGGCAGATTGGCGTGTATCATATCTTGATTCATTAGACCTTTCACGTCTATTGTACGAAGAGAAGGTTCCTCATCGACTTATGTCATTTGAGGGCGGAGACCATTCAATCTATGAACATGCGGAGGAGCGTAACCGAGCGACTCGTGAATGGTTCGACCGTTATGTCCGCGACAATGCTCCGCTGCCCGATCTGAATCTCCACGGCGAGTAATTGTATTTTTCGTTCATTTTCGCTAATCTACGGACATTATGTCCAAGGTCTCGACGGAGCAAAAAAAAATCGACTGGTTGCTCAACCACGCCGTCGAGAATGTCTATCCCAACAAGGACGCCGTACGCGAGCGTTTGATGAAGGGAGAGGTCTTGACCGTGTATTACGGCATCGATCCAACCGGCCCGACGCTGCACCTCGGCCATCTCATCACGATGCGCAAGCTCTCGGAGCTACAAGAGCTTGGTCACAAGGTTATTTTGCTGATCGGCGATTTCACCGCCATGATCGGCGATCCGACGGACAAGACAGCTACGCGCAAACAGCTAACGCGCGAGCAGGTGATTGAAAACGCCAAGCTCTACAAATCGCAAGCGGCGCGCGTTCTTGATTTTGCTGGCCCGAACCCTGTCGAGATCAAATTTAACAATGACTGGCTCGGCAAAATGAATTTTGCCGATGTCGTCGAGCTCGCCTCGCATTTCACGGTTCAGCAGATGGTCGAGCGCGACATGTTTGAGAATCGCATCAAAGAGGGGAAGCCGGTGCATCTTCATGAATTTTTGTATCCGTTGATGCAGGGTTATGACTCGGTCGCGATGGAAGTCGATGGGGAAATCGGCGGTAACGATCAGACCTTCAACATGCTCGCCGGCCGTACGCTTTTGCGTGAAGTAAAAAACAAGGAAAAATTCGTCATCACCAACAAGCTGCTGGCTGATCCATCAGGAAAAAAGATGGGTAAAACGGAAGGCAACATGATTGCCATGACGGATTCACCAGAAGATATGTACGGCAAACTCATGAGCTGGCCGGATGAAATGATTGTCCCTGGTTTTGAGCTCTGTACCGATCTCTCCGCCGCAGAAATTCACGACATCAAAACAGCGATCAAAGAAGGGGCTAATCCGATGGCCTTCAAAAAAGACCTCGCCCGTTCGATCGTCATCTGGCTCGCGGGTGAAGAAGCTTCTGAGCGTGCCGCCGTCGCTTTCGCCACCGTCCACCAAAAAGGGGAGAAGCCGGAAGAAATTGCCGAGCTAAAAGTCTCAAAAGAAATTTCTCTCGTTGATGCGCTTATCGAATCCAAACTCTGCACCTCCAAATCCGACGCACGACGCCAAGTTGAGCAAGGCGGTGTGAAGGTCGATGACGTCGTTGTAAAAGATCCGGCAGCCATGATCGGCAAAGGCTCGATCGTACAGAAGGGTAAACGCCATTTCGTAAAGCTCGTATGACGACAGCTTGGAATTACTGGACGGTAGAAATCGCAAAACGTCTCTCTGCGTTAACCGACTCGACCATCGAGCCGGGCGATCTTGTCGTTCCGCCTGATTCCAAACTCGGTGATCTCGCCTTTGGCTGTTTTAAGCTCGCCAAATCGATGGGGAAAAGTCCGGCAGAAATCGCCAAAGACCTGGCCTCCAAATTCGACATCAAAAACACGGATATTGAATCGGTCGCTGCTGCCGGTCCATACGTAAATTTCCTTCTTTCGACAGGCTTTGCTGTCCACCGCGTCATCCGCGATATTGAAGTAAGCCGCGACCAATACGGCAACTCAACCGACGGCGCCAATCGCCAGCTTGTTTTGGAATACGCCCAGCCAAACACACACAAGGAAATTCATGTCGGTCATCTGCGCAATCTTGTGCTCGGTGTCAGTGAAAACTTGCTCCTGAAAAAAGCTGGCTGGGAAGTCGTGACCGCTTCCTATCACGGCGATGTCGGCGCCCATGTCGCCAAATGTTTGTGGTGGATGGTGAAGTCCCGCAATGGCGTCATGACCGTCGATGATTTGCCGATGGATCAACGCACCGGAAAATATCTCGGCCAACTCTACGCCGAGGCCACCCGCCAGCTTGACGAACATCCGGAATACAAAGACGAAATTTCATCGGTTCAACAGAAACTTGAAGCGCATGATCCTGTCTGGGAATCGTTGTGGCTTGAAACGCGCCGCTGGTCTCTTGATGAGATGGCAGAAATTTTTGACGATCTCGGCGTCGACGTTACGCGCCAATATCTGGAATCAGAAGTAACTGATCGCGGACAGCAGATGGTTGATACGTTGTTGGAAAAGGGGATCGCTAAGGAATCGCAAGGCGCCATGATCGTTGATTTGGAAGATGTGAAGCTTGGTGTATTTCTCGTCCGCAAATCTGACGGAACCTCTCTCTACGGAACCAAAGACCTCGCGCTCGCAGAAAAGAAGCATGCAGAATATCCAAAAGCCGAGCGCTCGCTGATTCTTGTCGACAATCGCCAGCAATTCTATTTCAAGCAGCTCTTTGAAACCTTGAAGCGCATGGGTATTACCGTGCCGCATGAATTTATCGGTTACGAATTTGTGACGCTCAAGAGCGGCGCCATGTCTTCTCGTGAAGGTAATATTGTCGCCTTCCAAGACTTCCGCGATTCCGTTATCGATTACGCTCGCGGAGAAGTGTTAAAGCGCCACGAGGATTGGACGGAGGGAAAAGTCACGCATGTGTCCTGGTGTATCGCCATGGCTGGTATTAAGTTTGGCATGCTTAAGCAGGACTCGGACAAAATTTTTACATTCGATCTTGAGCAAGCGCTGTCATTCGACGGCGACACCGGCCCATATTGTTTGTACGCCGCCGCCCGCCTCGCCTCGATTCTCCGTAAAGCAGGTCCGCAAAATCCATTCGACGGCGAGCTCGCATCCAGCTTCGACCACGCATCAGAAAAAGCATTGGCGCTTGTTCTCTCAGCCTTCCCATCAAAAACCAAGCAAGCCGCTGCAGAATTGCGCCCGGCGATCATCGCGCAATGGTGTCTTGATGCTTCCCAAGCGATTAACGCGTTCTATCGCGATGTCCCCGTGCTTGAGTCAGAAGGAGAGTTGCGTGAAGGAAGAATCCGCCTCGCAACCGTTGCGCGTGAGACACTAAGTCTTGGCCTGGGCTTGCTCGGGATCCGCGTGCCTGATGAGATGTAGTTATGGCTCTCTTTTCTTCTCCTCAAGTTCCGGATCTGAAGCCGATTCTCTCGGCAGACCCAAAACCGGAACCACCTCTCTCGGCCGCGCGCCCAACTGCGACCATTATCGCTAAAGGCGTAAAAGTCGAAGGCGATTTTGCCAGCGACGGCGATGTGCAAATCGAGGGTGAAGTAAAAGGTTCTCTCGCTACCAAAGGCCGACTAACCGTCGGACCTGAGGCGATTATTCACGCAGAAGTAAAAGCAGGGGACGCTGTTATCGCTGGAAACATCCAAGGCAATGTGATCGTCGAGCGCCGTGTCGACCTCAAGTCGACCGCCAAACTCGCCGGTGACCTGACTTCGGAAGCGCTTACCGTTGAAGCAGGCGCAAAAGTGAATGGAAAAGTTTCCGTCGGACAAGTCAAAGAACGGCAAAAACTGAAACCTGAAAACGACCCATGTTATCCGGCTACGCGTATCTCTACGATGAACGGCTGAATGACCGGAAGCACGACCGGGAGATTTCACAGCTCGAAGCAGAGATTTCGCGCAGAGGATTAAACGGACGCGTCGGTAAATTTGCTCTCTTCCGCCATGCTCGCGACATCGTCGCCGACTTGATTCGATCCGGTGCCCAAACCCTCGTCGTGGTCGGCGATGACAAAACGTTATTTACGGCGATCAGCGCTCTCGGTGACTCGACGCCAATGATCGGCTTTATTCCACTACTTGGAAGCGGCCCTGTTTCCAAGAGTCTCGGTCTTCCAAAAGGTCTTGCATCAATCGACACGCTCGCTGCCCGCTTCAATGAAACCATCGATCTCGGGATGGTGAGCGGCCGCGCTTTTTTATCCGAACTCATCGTCGACGGTCCCGGCATCTCGCTCCATGTGGACAATCAATTCAAAATCGAGCCTCCGCCAAATGGTTCGCTATGTATCCGTAATCTCGGTGACGCTTGCGACGCCCATGATGGAAAGCTCGACGCCTTCATCATTCCTCATGTAGAAAAACGGCGTTTTACATGGAAAAACGAATCCGAAGCTGTGCAGACCCATCTCTGCTTTACCAAGGCCGAGTTAAAACGCTCTGTAGCCGGTTCTTGCTTGGTCGATGGCCTTCCGATCGAAGGAGAAGTCCTCGATCTTTCCATCAAACCAAAAGCCCTTAAAATCATCACGAGCCGTAGGGGGAGGGGGATGCTTGCAGGATCGGGAAACCTTTGATAACCTTGCCCGCGCAAGCATTGAGAATACTTGGGGCGGCGATGGCGAAATTGGCAGACGCACTACCTTGAGGTGGTAGCAACCGCAAGGTTATGAGAGTTCAAGTCTCTCTCGCCGCACCACGTGTTCTGAAACGAGACGGGACGCTTAGCTCAGCTGGTTCAGAGCATCTCGCTTACACCGAGAGGGTCGTAGGTTCGAATCCTACAGCGTCCACCATCAAAAAACCGCTCAAAAGGCGGTTTTTTGGACCCCGAGTCTCGACAAAAAGCCTATTTTAAGGTATGTTGACCAACGCTTCATATGGCTGAATACGCGTTGGCCAAAACCTCGGTTCTGGCAAAAGCCGTACAACCGACAACACCTCCGGAAGTTCCGGAGTCTTCTCGCGTAAACGTGCACGCGGCCGTCAGCCGTTTTTCTGTTCTATACGAGCGCATCCGCAACGCGGTCGACTATAAAGATGATCACCTACTGCGTAAGGCTGCGATTTTTCGCATCCTCAAACGCCAGCTCTCGCTCGAAACCGACCCGAATATTATTGGCGGTAATTTGATCCGTGAATTGATTGCGGCCCGCTATCTCCCCAACGGAGCAATTCATGAAGAGATGGGGGACAAGGCCGGTAGTGTCGTCCGTAAATATTTGGCGTGCCGTCGTGTAAACGCAGGCTCCGAAGCTTATGCTGAATGGTTGCTTGGTATTATTTCTGCCGAACTGGAAGAATTGCTAGATGATCACTCCGAGTCCAAGACCTTTGTAAACTTTTTGTTTGAGCAGCTCTGTGAGCGCATCACGGTCCGCGATAATTTACTGGACGATACCGAGCGTCGTCTTCAAGTGTACGTTGCCTGTCATCGCCTTTTGGAAAAGGCAGATGATGAAATGGTTGGTTTCAAGCTCGTTCGTGCTTTTGAACCGCAATGGATGAAGCCGGAAGAATGGGCAGACTCGCCAACAGAGATGGCGCTTACCATCGTTGAGACAGAAAAACGCGTGCGCAGTGTTTTGACGCATCGTTTTTCCAACAAATTTTTGTCGGCGGTAAAGCCATGGTCCATTTCTTTAAATATTCTTCGCTCTGCATTACATGAAGACCCGCCGAAGGCCGCAGCGCTGCTTGCGGATCCTGTGAAGCTGCATATGGCAGTCGAGCGTATTGCTGACCGCCGTATCAAAGATTCAAAGTCAAAACTTCGTCGCGGCACCATTCGTGCCATGATCTATCTTTTTGCGACAAAAATGCTATTTGCATTGATCATGGAAGTACCTTCTGAACGAGTTATTTACGGGACCGTTCACCAAATCCCTCTAGCGATCAATGTCTTTTTTGCTCCGGTTTTGATGTTTTTTGTAGGACTGATGATCCGTCCGCCGGCAAAGGAAAATATCCTGCGCATCAAGCGTGGTGTCGACGAACTGCTTTCCTCAGAGGGGCCAAAAGGACGTGAAATCCGTATTGCGCGTAAACGGGGTTGGTTTGGCGCGCTCATGTTTAGCTTGGCTTATCTTTTTACTTTTCTCGTGAGCTTTGGTTTGGTGTATACGTTCTTAATGGTATTGCATTTTACCTGGGTGAGTGCACTTATCTTCCTATTTTTCCTTTGCGTCGTCAGCTTCTTTGCGTTCCGTCTACGCAACTCTTCCCGCGAGTTCGTCGCCGTCGAGCGACCGGATAACATCGGCACGATCATCGCTGATTTTTTCTCGCTTCCGGTTTTACGCGTCGGACGCTTGCTTTCAGAAACCCTTTCGCGGTTCAATGTATTCATTTTCTTCTTTGACTTCATTATCGAGGCGCCATTCAAAATCTTTTTGAATCTGCTCGAGGAATGGTCGGCCTTTATGAAAGAGAAGAAGGAACAGCTACAATAGGCCTATGAAATCATTTGATCGTGCGCATTGGCTCAAGATCGGTATTCTTGTCGTATACGTCGCCATCGTGGCCGCGATCTATCTCGTCTTGTACCTGAATCAAATCCCACTGCGTACTGTCCCTGGAATTATCGAGATGAACGTGCGCGCTGCCGGGTTTTGGGGGCCGCTTGTGCTTCTGGCATTCGCAGCTTCTTCAAGTATTATTCCATTTCCCTCCGCAGGTGTTTCTGTGATTTCCGGAGTCCTTTTTGGACCATGGATGGGCGCGTTGCTCGCGGTACTTGGGCTCAATCTCGCTGCGGCAGTAAGTTTCTGGTTAAGCCGATATTTGGGGCGCCACTTTGTGAGCGAGAGTGAGCGTGGATGGGTCAAAGAATACGACGATTTGCTGTCCGAGCAGGGCTTTGTGACTGTGTTGGGTTTGCGTCTGCTCATGCTACCATTCGATTTTATCGGATACGCGGCTGGCCTTACCCGCATGCCATTCCGACAGTTTATGGCTGCCAGCATCATTGGCTCCATACCGGCGACGGTAAGTTTTGTTGTTTTGGGCGAATCGCTTTCCTCGCCGCGTACATGGGGGCTATTTGCCGTGCTCTTTTGTATTTCTCTCGCCATCGCATTCTTTATCCGCCGATCCAATTGGGGTAAAAAGTTGATTTTGGTCAAACCGGAAAAGAGCCCGGAAGATTTTGAAAAGGATGTTTAAGCTCGCTTCATCGTCACCCCAAGGTCGACGCGGTTCTCTCGAGACGCCTCACGGCACCCTCGAGACGCCTTTTTTTATGCCGATCGCAACCAAAGGCGCGGTCAAAACCCTGTCGTCTTTCGATATCGAACAAATCGGTTCGCCGATCATCCTTTCGAACGCCTACCACTTGTGGCTCCGCCCCGGCATGGAAGTCATGAAAGAATTTGGCGGACTTCATAAGTTGATGGACTGGAAGGGCGCGATTCTCACCGACTCGGGCGGTTTCCAAGTATTCTCGCTTTCCGGGCTTCGCAAGCTCTCGGAAAACGGTGTCGAGTTCCAATCCCACATCGACGGCGCCAAGCTCATGCTGACGCCTGAGCTCTGCATGCAAATCCAGCGCACGATCGGCTCGGACATCGTGATGGTTCTTGATGTCTGCACGGCGTTACCCGCTACACGCGACACGCTTCTCGCGTCATTGGAGCTGACGACGAAATGGGCCAAACGATCGAAAGAAGAATTTGAACGCACGAGAGAGGGGAGCGTAAACCCGGGTGCCAAGCTTTTTGGAATCGTTCAAGGCGGTACGGATATTGAGCTGCGAATGCGAAGCGCTCGCGAGCTCGTAGAAATCGGATTCGACGGCTACGCCATCGGCGGCCTCTCGGTCGGCGAACCGTTCGAAGAAGCCTGCAAAGTTTTGGAAGCGCTCGACGACATTCTCCCCAAAGACAAACCGCGCTACTTCATGGGCGGTGCAAAACCGCACGAAATCGTCGAGTACGTAAAACGCGGCATCGACATGTTTGATTGTGTTTTGCCTACACGCAACGCCCGTCACGGCCAACTCTACAGATTCGTTCATGATGACTTGTCCAAGCCGGATTTCTACGAAGCCGTCCAAATTACGAACGAAAAATGGAAGAACAGCCACGAGCCAATCGGCAAAACAGGGGAGTTAGCCCGCTACTCGATGGGCTATCTTCGCCATCTCTTCACCGTCGATGAAATGCTCGGCCAACGCCTCGCGACGATCAACAACGTCGCGTTCTATATCGAGCTGATGGACAAAATTCGAAAAAGCGTATAAAAGGTTGGCCGGAGGTTGAGATGTATTTTGGTTTGGAAGTGTTCGTTGCGTTTGTCCTCGGTGCGTTCTGCACCGCCGTATCGCTCGGCATCGTCGTCGCGTATCTGTTCAAACGGCTGCTCGATCTGACGAGCAACGAGTTTGAGCGTCAACTCAAGAACCAGCAGCGTGACGCCCAGGCCCAACGTTCACTCGCATCCGTCGACGACAAGCCAAAAAAGGCCGCGTCATCCACGGCAACTTCCAGAAAAAGTCCAAGGACCCCGATGAATCCGGTCCCCATGGAGCCGCCTGAACCCCGTTCCAAAACTTTGGAGCGGGGTTTCATTTTTCATGATGCGTGACTATGATGCGTAATCATGAACCCCGACCCGCTCTTCGAAGGCCTGAACGAAGCCCAAGCCTCGGCCGTCATGCATAAGGACGGACCTTTGATGATTGTCCGCTACGCGCATCTTCTTTCGCAAGAGGGAATTTCCTCGGAGAACATTCTCGCGCTCACGTTCACCGAGAAGTCGGCTACGGAGATGGAAGATCGTGTCCTTAAACTTCTGGAAACCGGAACCTACGATTTTTGGATCTCGACCTTTCACGGTTTTTGCCAGCGCATTCTAGAAGCACACGCACTTGAAATCGGCTTACCAAATAAGTTTCGATTACTCACATCAACAGACGCTTGGCTGCTTCTCAAACGCCGAATGATGGAGCTGCCGCTCGATCACTATCGACCACTTGGAAATCCGGTGAAGTTTCTGCGCGCTTTGCTCCAGCATTTCTCACGTGCAAAAGACGAGGACGTTACTCCGGAAATGTATCTCAAGTTCGCCCAGGATGTTACGCTCGACGGCGACGCAGAATTCGTCACAGGCGAGCGCAAGCGTTTGCAGGAGCTCGCTGATATTTATTTTGCCTACCGCAAAATCCTGCGCGAGGAGGGGAGTCTCGACATGAATGATCTCATCATGGAGACGCTTCGACTCTTTCGCGAACGCCCCGCCGTTCTGGAAAAGTATCGCAAGCAATTCCGTTACATCATGGTCGATGAGTTTCAGGACACCAACTGGGCGCAGTATGAAATGTTGAAATTGCTCTGCGGCAAAGAACGCAACATGACGGTCGTCGGCGATGATGATCAGGCGATCTATAAATTCCGCGGCGCATCGCTTGCCAACATTCTCCAATTCCGTGACGACTTCCCAGAAGCAAAAACAGTCGCGCTCGTAGAGAATTATCGCTCACACAAAGAGATTCTTGATGTCGCCTATCGCTTCATCAAAAAGAACGATCCCAATCGTTTGGAAGTCCGACTCGCTGGTACGGGGCTCTCCAAAGAACTGAAAGCCATGCGCGGTGAAGGCGGTTCCGTCGAGGTGATCTGGAAGAAAACGGTCGAAGATGAAACAGAGGCTGTCGCCGCTGAGATCAAGAGGCTCAAAGAAAAAGATCCAGAAGCCACCTGGAACGATTTTTGCGTTCTCGTCCGATCCAATGACGGCGCCGAGCCGTTCATCCATACATTCGACCGGGCTGCCATTCCATTCCAATTCATGGCGCTTCGAGGTTTATACGGAAAGCCCGCCGTACTCGACGTCATGGCAATTTTGTCTCTTCTCGACGCCTATCATGAATCTCCAGCTGTATGGCGCGCACTCAATCTGGGCTGTTACCCGATGGCGGCAAAAGATATTGCCGAGCTGCTGCAATACTCCAACCGTAAAGGTCTGACGCTTTGGGCTTCGTTAAAACAGGTTCGAGACGCGCACATTTCGGAAGACGGTACCCGCATTGTAGAAAAACTTGTTTCACATATAGAGGGCCTCGCGGAAACAGCAAAACGTGAAACGCCTCTGCGCGTACTCCAGCTTGCGCTCGATAAAAGCGGCTACCTCGCCATGGTCATGCGTTTGCCTGAGCGCGAGAAACGCGAATATATCCAGCACTTGAATGGTTTTGCCGAACGCATCAAGCGTTACGAACGTTCAACGCACGGCCCATCGCTTCGCGGCTTTCTTGAGGAGTTGCGTCAAGAAATCGATTCCGGAGAAGAAGGCGGTCTCGACTTTGATCCCGACGCCGGCCCTGAGCTCGTAAAAGTCATGACGATTCACGCGTCCAAAGGTTTGGAATTCAAATACGTCTTTATTGCATCTCTCGTCGATCAACGCTTCCCGACACGAGCCCGTACCGACGCTATCCCGCTACCAGATGGGTTGGTAAAGGAACGTTTGCCAGAAGGCGATGTTCATCTGGAAGAAGAGCGCCGTCTTTTTTACGTGGCGATGACTCGCGCCAAAAACGCTCTCTACTTGAGCGGCGCCTCGCATTACGGGGGAGCGCGCGCCAAAAAACCGTCCGCGTTCCTCAATGAATCCTCGCTTGAGATTCCGGTGATCGCTGGCGATCTCACCGCCGACGCCCGCCGTCTCGAACTTCACGAACCAGAAGAAGACCCGCGTGCCGACTTAGTTCACTACGAACTCAAAAAGAAATTCAGTTTCACCCAGCTTGCGACATTTCGTAAGTGCCCGTACTCGTACAAGCTCGAGCATATTTATCGCATTCCAAAATTTGGCACGTATCAAAAAAGCTTCGGTCAAAGCGTCCACAATACCTATCAGCACATCATGCAATTACATGAGCTGCGCGGAAAAGCCGCGCAGGGCTCACTTTTTGGTGAAACGACCGGACCTTTTGAAACAACGGAAGGCGGTTTTCGTGTCACGCTCGCCGAGGCGATGGCGATGTTTGAAGAAGACTGGATCGATGAATGGTACGAGTCACGTGAACGTCATGACGAGTATAAAGAGAATGGCAAAAAAGCCGTTAAAAACTTCTGGCAGCATTGCGCGGTTAAAGCGCCGGATACCGTTGGTGTAGAAGAGCCGTTCACGCTCATTCTCGGCCTCCATTCGCTCAAAGGAAAAATTGACCGCATCGATAAAGGCCCTGGTGACACAGTTTGCATCGTCGACTACAAAACAGGAAAAGCAAAAGAGGAATTATCCGCAGAAGACAAAGAGCAGCTGCACCTCTATCAGGTTGCTCTTGAAGAACGCGGTCTCAAGGTTTCCTCGATGAAGTATATTTACGTTATCGATTGGGTAGAAACTGACGTCGATGTTCTGAAGGAAGAGAAACGCGAAGCCTTTCTCGGTAAATTGCAGGAACGCATGGAAGCCATCGTTACTTCCGACTTTGTTGCAACGCCAGAACCGTTCACCTGTAAATATTGCGACTTCCGTAATATCTGCGAGTTCAAGAAGCTTTGATATGGCATTCCAACCCATCCGCCGTATTCTCCCCGGAGCCGTGCAAAAAGCCGGAATCTCGCGCCAAGTTGAGGCGACGCGCGTTTTGGAGATCTCCAAAGAATGTCTCGCAAGACTTTGGGACGAGGAAAAAGCTTCGCATGTCGACGCCGTCTCTTTTGCCGGAGGGGAGTTGCGCCTCTTATCGCATGTACCGGCAGCTGTTCAAGAGCTTCGCATGTGGGATGTCCGTCTGCGCAATGAAATTAATCGCCAACTGGGAGGGAAAATCGTACACACATTGAGAATCATGCACGGCTGACGTATCCTATTGCCATGGGATATCGGTCTTTTCTTGGACTCATGGCAGCCGTGGCCCTTGTGGCCTGCGCCTTGCTTGTCTATGTCATCGTGAATGTGAATCCTGATGAAGCAGGGCTCATGGGCCTCACAGCCTTTTATATCGCCTTATACGCCTCGCTCGTGGGACTCATAAGCTTTGGCGGAATCATTTTTCGAGTCCATGTCCGGGGGAGAAAGCAAACGGCTTATCGCGAAGTTCGAATCGCGTTTCGTCATGGGTTGCTGCTCGCAGGTGTTGCCGTAGCCGCCTTGATCCTGTCATCGCTAGGTTATCTCGCCTGGTGGAATTTTCTGCTTTTATTGGCGGCCGTAGGCACTCTGGAATACGTCTTTTTAACGATTCAGGAAAGTAGGCGCGGTTGAGCTCTTGACGGGCGTGGCAAACTCGGTAGCCGGACGGTAGGATAGGCCCACTATGAAGTGGCCTTCGATCTTTGGCCGGCTGACCAAGCAGTTGGGAATTGACTTGGGCACGGCAAATACCCGCGTTTTCGTAAAAGGCCGCGGGGTCGTCATTAATGAACCGTCTGTTGTAGCTATTAACCGCCGCACCAATCAGGTGATGGCGGTCGGGGAGGATGCACTCTCGATGGTTGGAAAGACACCGGCGCATATTCAGGTTACGCGTCCGCTTCAGCGCGGTATCATCGCCGACTTTGAAGTCACGGAAAAAATGCTGCGTTACTTTTTTGAAAAAGTTCACGAAGACAAGGCTTTTGCGATTCCTCGTCCTTCGGTCGTAATCTGCGTACCGCTCGATGTAACGGAAGTAGAACGCAAAGCTGTCGGCGATGCGGCAACCGCCGCCGGAGCACGTGAGGTGCTTGTCGTTGAAGAACCGATCGCTGCCGCCATTGGCGCCGGTCTCGCGATCGGGGAGCCGTTTGGCAACATGATCATCAACCTCGGTGCCGGCTCCACGGAAATCGCTGTCATCTCTTTGAATGGCGTTGTCACTTCCAAGAGCATTCCTATCGCTGGAGATGAATTGAACAAAAATATTATCCAATACGCTCGCGACGTTTTTAACATTCTTCTAGGCGAGCGCGTTGCAGAACAAATCAAAGTCGCCATCGGTTCCGCTGTCGAGCTGCCAGAACCTTTGGAAGCAACCATGCGCGGACGCGATCTTCTCTCCGGTCTTCCGCGCGAAATCTCGGTCAACGATGCCCAGATTCGTGAAGCGCTTGGCCGTTCCATTAAGTCGATCATCGATCAAACGAAAGCAATTTTGGAAATTACGCCTCCGGAACTCGTCGCTGACATTCAGCAGCGAGGCATTGTGATCACGGGCGGGGGAGCATTGCTCCGAGGATTGGATCAGGCTCTATCGCGCGGTACCGGTTTGCCTGTGCGTGTCGCCGATGACTGTCTGCATTGCGTTGTGCGCGGGACGGCGCACCTAATCGATAACCGTGCGCTGCTTGCAGAAGTTGCCATCCCGGCCACCGATCTCGTAAAGTCGATTTAATGACATGAACAGTTCTTTGCGATGGCTCTGGCTTCTTGCCGCCGTCGTGGTGGTGGCGGTTTTAGCGTTGGCCGGTTTATTCCGTCCCATCGGCGAGCTCTCGCGCTTTGGAAGTTTGCCCGTGATCCGCCTTGTGAGCGGCTGGTCGAGCTCTGCAACAGACAATGTCGACTCCCGTATCAAAGAATTGGAAGCCCGTGTTTCAACGCTCGCTGTCGATTATGTGCGCCTGAAAGCATTGGAAGAAGAAAACCAAACATTGCGCGCACAAGCCCGCTTTCTTGATCGATCCGGCTACGACAGTGTCGGCGCCCGTGTTATTGGCCGTGATGTCAGCGGAAAGCGCGCGCTATTAACGATCGATCGCGGCGGGGATGATTCATTGGAAATCGGCCAAGCCGTTATTACGGATCAGGGCGTCTTCATCGGCAAGATCAGCCAGATTCTGGACCGCGTCGCAACCGTCGAGCTCGTCACAGATCCAAGAAGCCGCGTAGCAGCATCGCTACAAACCGATGGACAGTTGGCCGGTATTATTGAGGGGCGGGGAAATGGAGCTGGAGTATTGACCTACATCCCGTCATCCGAGTCACTCGTCGCCGATCAGCTGATTGTCACAGCAGGAACGGAAGATAAGGTTCCGGGTAATCTTCCGATCGGCGTCGTGAATACCGTTGAAGGTAAACCAACGGATCCGTTTATGAACGCAACGATCGAGCCGATCATTTCCCTCGACCGCGTCGTCTTTGTTTCCGTGTTGCGCCCAACAGCGCTGCGCCCACGCCTATGATCTGGCGCTGGTCGATCGTGATCATTGTCGGCCTTTTGGCCGGTCTCTGGGAAGTTGCTGTTTTGCCATTCTTGCCGCCTGAATTTGCTTTTCATCCGTTATTGCCTTTAGCGGTGCTCCTTCTTGTTTCGAGCGCGCGTGGCCGAGCATTTGCTGCCCTGATCGCCGGAGCTTCCGTCCTCGACGCCTATGGCTGGGCTCATCTCGATGTAGCAACGCTACGCTTATCCATGGTTCTCTTGATCCTTGATGCCGCTTCGCATCGCTTTCTAACGAATCGCTCGGTTTACGCATCGGTTGCCCTTGTCTTACTAGGCCGTCTGTTGGAATGGCTGGGATCATTCATGCTGTCTGCTGTTGGTAGTTGGCTCGATCCATCGCGCTATCCATGGCATTTACCGATTGAGCCATGGTGGATTCTTGTCTGGGATGCTATAAGCGTAGGCATGGGTTTCTTGCTCATCGCCTCCTTCACGAGGCGATTCGTGACGCTCGGCCAGCGGGAGACAACATTTTAATATGCGTGGAAGAGATTTTCAGCATGAGGTGCTGTTTGAAGAATCAACAACGACCGTGCGCGGTCAGTCTCTTTTTGTTGGCCGGGTGTTTCATCGTCGCCGTTTCTTTGTTGCCGCTTGTATTCCGATCCTGGTCCTGGCCGGACTCGGTTTCCGCGCTAGCTGGATGCAGGTTGTTCAAGGCGCAGAATATCGCAGCAAAGCAGAAGCTAACCGATTGCGTGAACAGTCGATCTTACCTCGCCGCGGCATCATCCGCGATCGCCAAGGCCGTATTCTCGCCGATAATATTCCGCGTTTCCAAGTGACGCTGACACCGTTGGAGCTCCCGCGTGCGCAAGAAGAAATGGATTCCGCCCTCGGTCGTGCAGCGCGTATTCTTGGTCTTTCGATTGTTGATCTGCAATCGCTCGCAGCCGCAACCTCTACCGCGCGTGATGAAACATACGCCATCTCAGAAAACGTTTCCTATGAACAGGCAATGGCTTTTGCGATCGCTCTCCCTGAGCTTCCCGGTTTTGATCTGCAAGTCGCCGCCCGCCGCCGTTATCCATTTTCCGGAGAAATCCAAAGTCTCTCTCATGTCCTTGGCTATGTCGGAAAGCTCTCACAAGATGAGCTCGCAGCCAATCGTGGCAACGGTTATGTGCGAGCCGATGAAATCGGAAAAACCGGACTGGAGCGTTCTTATGAAAGTCTTTTGCGTGGACAAAAGGGATCCCGAACCAGCGAGGTCGATGCCCGCGGCCGCATCAAGGCGCTTGTCGGTGAACATCCTCCTGTCGATGGCACGGATGTCCGTCTCTCACTCGATCTCGATCTTCAGCGTGCTTCAGAGCGGGCGCTTCGTGATGCCCTGACAAGCGCTAAAGTAACAAAAGGCGCTGTGGTAGCAATGGATCCTCGCGATGGTTCCATCCTTGCTCTCGTCTCATGGCCATCATATGACGACAACCATTTTTCTGGAGGAGTATCATCAACGGCCTATAAGGCATTGATTGAGAATCCGGATCAGCCGCTTTTTCCGCGCGCATGGGCAGGTACCTATCCATCTGGATCGACCGTAAAAATTGTCGTCGCGGCAGCTGCGCTCGCAGAGCGTGTCATTACTCCGGCGACAACGATCTTTTCTTCTGGTGGTATCCGTGTTGGGCCTTGGTTTTTTCCTGACTGGAAAGCGGGCGGTCATGGCTCTGTGAATGTTCGTGGCGCCATCGCCTGGTCGGTCAACACGTTTTTCTACACGGTCGGCGGGGGATATGAGTCGCTCGTCGGTCTCGGCGTCGATCGTTTAACGGATTGGTATCGACGCTTCGGCCTCGGCTCCAAAACCGGTATCGACTTGCCTGGGGAGGGAAGTGGTTTTGTTCCAAGTCAGAAATGGAAAGAAGAAACCAAAGGCGAACGTTGGTTCGTAGGAGATACCTACAACCTATCGATCGGACAAGGTGATTTGCTTGTTACGCCGGTTCAAGTGGCTGCCTATACATCAGCGATAGCGAATGGCGGATTTAAAGTCACGCCTCGCCTCGAGTTCCCAAACGCCGCTCCGACCTCGACGCTAACCGGAGATCGTTTGGCTGACGCGGATATTGTTACTGTTGTCCAGCAAGGCATGCGCGAGAATGTGACCTATGGCTCCGGTCGCGCTTTAGCAGACATGCCGGTTCCTGTTTCCGGAAAAACGGGTACGGCCCAGTGGCACTCGGAAAAGAACTTCCATGCCTGGTTTACCTCTTACGCGCCATCGGAAAATCCGGAGATTGTCGTAACGGTGCTGCTGGAGGAAGGTGGTGAAGGTTCTGCAGTCTCTGTCCCGGTCGCTAAGAAGATTCTCCAGGCTTGGTGGGACCTTAGACGTAGTCGGGGAGGAGCCTTCTAAGGAGATTGACAGCTAGAAGTGTCCTCAGGTACGCTCAAATAAATTGGCGTGTCCGCTGCGGCGGACCCGCTTTTCATTCTCCCACATCTTAGAATAACGAAAGACTATGTCTGCCCAATACGTCTCACCCGAGTTTCTGACCAAGCTCAATGCCGAGTTGAAAGACCTCAAAACGGTTAAGCGCCGCGAGCTCGCCAACCGCATTGAAGCTGCCAAATCCCTTGGTGATCTTTCAGAAAACGCAGAATACCACGAGGCAAAAGATGCTCTCGGTTTTGTCGAGGGACGCATTTTGGAAATCGAGGACTTGCTCAAGAACGCTATCGTCGTCGAGCAGGAAGCGAATGCGAGTAATGTTCGCGTCGGATCAACCGTGACTGTTTCAGTGAACGGCAAAGAAAAAAACTTTACGATTGTCGGTTCCAACGAGGCAGATCCGCTCACAGGTAAGATCTCTAACGAGTCGCCGATCGGCCGCTCGCTGCTTGGTTCCAAGGTCGGCGATCAGGTGGAAGTTGAGACCCCGGCCGGAACGACGGTGTACGAGGTCAAGCACATCGGTTAAACTCTTGGCCGTATGCCAGAGGAACGAGATGTACGTCTCACAAAGCTGGAGGCCCTCCGCCAAGCGGGGATGGATCCATATCCAAAGACCGCAGAGCGCACCCATGAAGTAGGGGAGCTGCTCTCGGATTTTGAGACATTCGTAAAATCCGCAGAACCAGTCGTTCTCGCCGGACGCATCATGACGATCCGTGTTCACGGCGGCATGATGTTTGCGGATATCCGCGATGAAAGCGGCCAGCTCCAGCTTGTCTTTAAAGAAGACTCGTTAAACGAGGCTTTCAATCTTTTTCGTGACAGCATCGACCCGGGAGATTTTGTAGAAGCTCACGGCGCAGCCTTTCTAACCAAGCGAGGTGAAAAGTCGTTGCTGATTGCAGACTGGCGCATCTTGTCTAAAGCGCTTCTTCCATTGCCTGAGAAATGGCATGGCTTGTCCGATGTAGAGATCCGTTTCCGCCAGCGTGAACTCGACCTCATCTCTAATCCGGATGTACGTCAGCGTTTTGTCATCCGCTCGCGCCTCGTTTCATCCATGCGCTCCTTCCTCGACGAGAGCGGTTTTCTTGAAGTCGAGACGCCTGTTCTCCAAGCGTTGGCAGGCGGCGCCGCAGCTCGACCATTCACCACGCATCATAATGCGCTCGGCATCGATCTTTATCTCCGTATCGCTCCGGAACTTTTCTTGAAGCGGCTCGTCATCGGCGGAATGGAGAAGGTGTATGAAATCGCGCGCTGCTTCCGTAATGAAGGCATCGACCATAGCCACAATCCAGAATTCACGCAGATCGAGCTCTACTGGGCTTATGCTGGCAAAGAACCTTTCATCACCTTTATCGAGTCGATGGTAGCGGCCATGCTCAAAGGAGCCTTCGGATCGACGATCATCAAGCGTGAAAGCGGAGATCTCGATTTCACCGGCCCATGGCCACGCGTCACCTTCCGTGAAGCGATCAAACAAGCCACATCCATTGATATCGATGAGATTAAAGATATTCCGGCTCTCAAGGCCGCAGTGAAGGCGGCCAAAGTCAAAGTCGATTTCAAGGGCTTGGTCGGCATGGGTGAGCACTTGGACGAACTCTACAAGAAAACCGCACGTGCCAAACTCGCTGGTCCGGTTTGGGTATTGGAGTATCCGGTAGCGATGAAGCCGCTTGCAGGCCGTAGTCCGGAAGATCCGGATAAGAGCGCAACAGCTCAGCTCGTCGTCGACGGCGCAGAAATCATCAACGCTTACTATTACGAGCTGAATGATCCAATTGACCAGCGCTCACGCTTCGACGAGCAGCAAAAACTTTCTGAGGAGGGGAGCGAGGAAGCTCAGCCTAAGGATGAAGAGTTTTTGACGGCTCTTGAACACGGCATGCCGCCAACTTCTGGTATGGGCATGGGTATCGATCGTCTCGTCGCGATTTTGACCGGAGCTCCATCGCTCAAAGAAGTGATTTTATTCCCAACACTCAGACCTGTGACGCAAGTTTCAGCACCAAGTCTGAAGATTGGAGCTGAGCTGCAGAAACCCAAAGTAAAGATTGATAACGAAGAATAATATGCTCGACATACGCTTTGTCCGCGAGAATATCGACGCGGTCCGTCAAAATATTGCCAATCGCGGCGTTTCCGTAGACCTCGATGCTCTGCTTGAGCTCGACGCCGGCCGTCTTGTTTTATTGCGCGAGGTCGAGGCGATGCGCAAAGAGCGTAATGAAGTGGCTGATGCGATGAAATCGGCAACGCCGGATACGCGTCCTGCTTTGATCGAGCGCGGAAAAAAACTCAAAGAAGATGTTTCTGCGAAAGAATCCGATTTGGAAATGGTGGAGAAGGCTTGGCGAGAAGAGGCGTTGAAGCTGCCAAACATCACGCATCCGGACGCTCCTATCGGTAAAACGGATGATGACAACAAAGTGATCGATACCGTCGGTGAAATCCGCAAACTCGAGAAACCGCGTTCCCATGTCGAGCTTGCTGAAATGCATGACTTGATCGACTTTGAACGTGCTGCCAAAACCACTGGTGCAAAATTTTATTTTTTAAAGGGCAAGCTTGCGATCCTTGAGCAGGCGATGATCACTTGGGCCATTCGAGAAATGGCTGCGGAAGGATACATGCCGATGAGCACGCCGGATCTCGCCAAGGACGATGTACTTGTCGGCGTTGGCTTTAATCCGCGCGGCCCGGAAGCGCAGATATACTCGATTGAAAACTCGGACCTTTCGTTGATTGGCACAGCCGAGATTACGCTCGGCGGCTATCATAAGGACGAAATTCTGGATGAAGCTTCGCTCCCAATTAAATTCGCCGGGATCTCACATTGCTACCGCACCGAGGCTGGTGCCTACGGCCGCGAGTCCTACGGCCTCTACCGCGTCCACCAGTTCTCCAAAGTCGAGTTATTCGTCTTCTGTGCTCCAGAGCAATCGGAAGCCGTGCACGCGGAATTACGGCGTCTGGAGGAGCGTCTATTCCAAAAGCTCGGCATTCCATATCAAGTCGTCGATATTTGCACGGGCGACCTCGGAGGCCCTGCTTATCGAAAGTTCGACCTTGAAGCCTGGATGTGGGGCCGCGGAGAGGGGAAGGGTGGTTACGGTGAAGTTACATCGACTTCCAACTGTACGGACTACCAAGCTCGCCGTCTCAACGTTCGATTACGCCGCAAAGACGGTACGCTCGACTACGCTCACACCTTGAACGGAACCGCGATTTCATTAGCTCGCGCACTCATCGCCGTACTTGAAAACCATCAAAACGAGGATGGCTCCATCACGATTCCGGAGGTATTGGTGCCATTCACTGGATTCGATAAAATCGGTTAAGCATGAATCCTAAGACTTGGATTGAAGTCTCAGAATCGGCCCTGCGCCACAATGCGCAGGCCTTTTTGAACCTTGCTGGAAAAGCCAAAGTGATGGCGGTCGTAAAGTCGAATGCTTACGGCCACGGCTTGGTTGAAAGCTCTCGTATCCTGTCGAAAAGCGGGGTGCACTGGTTCGCTGTCGATCATATCGATGAAGCCCTCACACTCCGGCATTCTGGAATTCGTAAACCGATTCTCGTGCTCGGCTACACACCCAATCACCGCTTGATCGATGCAGTAAAAAATAACATCTCTGTCGTTGCTTATAACGCGGAAACAATCAGAGCGCTGGGAAAGGGGAGGGGAGCAGCCAAGATTCATTTACCGATTGAAACGGGTCTGACACGCGATGGCGTGCGCCTTGAAGATCTTTCGTCACTGATCCGATTGATAGGGAAGTATCCCAATATTGAAATCGAGGGAACATTCCTACACTTCGCCAACATCGAAGATACCAAATCCCGAGCCTACGCCGATCACCAACTTGATGTATTTCAAAAAGCATTAGCTATTTTAAAAGAACACAAAATTGATCCAAAATTCAAACACACAGCTTCTAGCGCCGCATCCATTTTGTACTCAGACACACATTTCAATCTTTTGCGTGTCGGTATCGCTATGTACGGCCTCTGGCCAGCGGAGACCACGCGTCACGCGTCACGCGTCACGCGTCGTGGGTTCGAATTACGGCCGGCACTATCCTGGAAATCAATTGTCGCGCAAGTGAAGTCCGTAAAAAAAGGAACGCCGATCAGCTACGGATTAACCGAGAAGATGCCGCGAGATGGTCAGGTCGCCGTATTACCCATCGGTTACGCAGACGGATTCGACCGCGTCGGTATGTCGCGTCAGGGCCAGGTTTTGATCTGCGGTAAACGCTGCAAAGTCATGGGACGTGTCTGTATGAATATGGCGATGGTCGATGTAACGGGCTTAAAGATTATCGGGCCTGAGTCAGAAGCTGTCTTGATCGGATCACAAGGAAAGCAATCGATAAGTGCAGAAGAAATGGCTGATTTGGCCGGTACGATTAACTACGAGATTGTCGCGAGATTGAATCCGGAAATCCCCAGAATCGTGGTAAAATAGGGTCATGATCCGTGTAGCAGTTTTGCTCGGTGGAATCTCCAATGAGCGGGAGATTTCTTTGAAATCCGGCCAGCAAATCGTTAAGAATTTGGACCGCAAACGCTACCGTGTAACCACCTACGATCCCAAGAGCCAACTAATGCGTCTCATCAAAGATGCAAGAGCCGGAAAAATCGACGTAGCCTTCAACGCGCTCCACGGACGCGGTGGTGAAGACGGGGCTATTCAAGGTTTGCTTGAGTGGTTGGAGATTCCTTGTACCGGCTCCGGTGTCATGGCTTCCGCACTCGCCATGGATAAGGATCGTAGCAAGATGATTTATCGTGAAAACGGGATCCCAACTCCGCCATCGCTCATGGTTGAGCGTGCGGATATTTCGCTTATCCAGAAAAAGCTCGGTAAGCACATCGTGATCAAGCCTAATGCTGATGGTTCGAGTGTCGGTGTAACCGTTAATCCAGCCAAAGCTAAATGGAAGAAACTTATTGAAGCAAGAATCAAAAAAGAAGGTTCCTGTTTGATCGAGGCGTTTCGTGAAGGACGCGAGCTCACGGTAGGTGTTCTTGGCGATGAAGCGCTCCCTGTCATCGAGATCATCCCCAAAAAAGCCTTCTTCGACTTTGAGGCCAAATATACGCCTGGAATGAGCGATGAAATCTGCCCCGCGCCAATTCCTTTGGCTGTCACCAAAAAAGCCCAGCAGCTGGCTTTAAAGGCTCATAAAGCACTTGGATGTCGGGGTTACTCGCGTACGGACATGATCTGGGGTTCAAAAGGGATTGAGGTTCTTGAAACCAACACGCTTCCAGGCATGACGGAAACCTCACTGCTTCCATTGGCGGCTAAAACCTTCGGCTTATCATTCCCCAAGCTTCTCGACCAAATGATCCGGTTGGCGATGAAATAATTAATTATGTCTGACATTAACCGCGCCCTGCGCCAACAGCGTTTCTCCAAGCGCAATGCGGTTTTTTTGATGTTGGGATCTGTTGCGTGTATCGGCTGGCCGTATGTCCTCTTCATGAGCGACGCATTTACGATCAACGAGATCGAGGTGAGGGGAGTGAAGACCATTGATCCGGTAGAAGTGACAAGAGAAGTCTTCCAAAGCCTCGATAACAGGGGAGAGTGGCGGCCTTGGCCAGCCAGACATGCCTGGTTTGTCGATGAAAAAGCTTTGTCACAAGAACTTAAGGATCGTTTATTTGTGGCGAATGTGATTGTGGATAAGTCATATAACAACGTTTTACGACTCTCGATAGAGGAGAGGTCCAAGAAGGTGATCTACCATTCGCACAAGCAATATTTCTGGGTCGATATCCAAGGTGTCGCTACAGAAGAGTTAACCATTGATGAGCGCAAGAATGCGCAAGCTCGTCTGCTTGGCCAACAACTGGCGACAAATGACGATCCGCCAATCATTAAAACCGATTTGGATTACGACATCGCCAAAGGAACGATTTTAACGGACGCCAGACGCGCCAAGGAATGGATTAAGCTGGCTGAAGACCTGAAGTCCTATAAGCTCCAATACCGAGAAGTTGAACCTCCAACAGCCTCTAGCACCTTATTTAAGGTCCTAAGCCATGAGGGTTACGACGTATTAATGGATATAACCGCGCCGTTAGATTTACAGGTAAAGACATACCTAGGATTTATTAAAACAAAGCCGCCAGGACTAAAGCCGTTGGATTACGTAGATGTACGAGTTCCAGGACGTGTTTATCTGAAGGAACAATAAATCAGCTTAAGAATCGATTTGGCTAGAACGCTGATTGAATCCTCCCATGCGACGTATAAGATATATTGTACGACGCATAGGTTTAGAGCTTCGGTAAACATTGAGCTTTTATCCACTCTCCTCCCCTGCGTCCAAAATAATTTTTCCGATCCGATTTCCCGACACTCGTAATAACGAAATATTGCACGTAATTGCTACACAGACTCCTCTACTCATTCGACGACAAAATTTTTATCATTCCTCGTTTTCCATCGATCCGGATTTTCGTTCCATCGCTTAAACGCTTCATAGCTCCTTGAACGCCAAAAATCGCTGGTATCCCCCTCTCTCGACACTGGATGGCTCCGTGGCTCATGGAGCTGCCCGTCTCAGAAACGATCCCTAATACGTTTTTATCCAAAAAAGGAAACCATTCTGGTGTAAGCGCTGATACGATAAGAATGCGAGCCTCTATAAGCCTCTGGGACGATTTGAGGGGTATACTGATACCTTCAACCAAGCCTTCCGATACACCCTGGCCTCTGAGTCCGTCAGAAACGGTAACTGCGGAGCGGAGATCCAACGCATCCCTCTTCGTGATCACGATTGGCAGTTCGATCATTTCTCCTGACGACTGCGTGTACGATGCAAATTTCGTATCTTCACGTAAGACGGCATACAGCTCGCCTACGGTCTTTGGTTCTTTCCACGCAGTGCGTTTCGATGCTGAGCGCAAAGCCCAAATATCAGCCGGAATTGGTCGCGATGATTGCTTCTGCGCAAACTGAGCGAGTATTGAGGCCTTGGCATACGACTTTTCCGGATCCGAATCATTCAACGTGGAATAATACTCACGAGCAAAGCGTTCTAACTCGGAAGACAGTCGAAATACGGATTTGATGCCAGAAAAAAATCCACGCGGAGTCCGAACAGGTTGTCTTGAAGCATCCGAATACAGCCAACCAAACACTAATTGAAAATACTCAGCTGCATATTCGACGTTATAATCGAGACCAAGTTCGATAGCAGCACGATGAAACGCACCTTGCTCGCGATACAAGCCACGAATCATTTGAAATGTTTTTTCATCCGGCCGGGGAGCGGACTCGGCAAAATCATTTCGATCAAGAACAAGTTCAGGTCGGTAAGCAAAGAGTCGCATGACTCGCGCCTCTTCATGATCGAGAGAATCTGCCGCAGGAAGTCTTGTGATGGGTCTCGCCTGAAGAATCCAGAGTTTTTGACCATCCCAAGCCCACTCAATGTCAGCAGGTGAGTTGATAAGTGTCGCAATTTGTAAAATAGATGTTTTTAGCTCTGTTAAAACATTTTCTGGTAATGGATACGAATCCGGAACAAGCTGAACATCCTCCCAAGCATAAGCTCGAACGGCATTTATCTCGCCAGACATCAGTTTTTCATTCGACCCGGTAACAGCATCGATGACCATTACTCCTGGCATATCTTTTGTTGGATGCTGTGAGAACGCTACACCAGAAACCTTCGACTCAACCCAATCCTGAACGATGATCGAGAATCGATCAGCTCCAATCACCATAGCCGCGTGCTTAACGAGCTCCTCGACGGCTTTGGGCACATCTCTGGCTTCAACACGGATACGACTTTCAAATTGCCCGGCAAAGCTCGTCTCGCACCCATCTTCCGCCTCTGCCGAGCTACGAACAGCATATCTCCCCGGCTTCAATTTCAGGTGAGCGATATCGTCATGGCTAAGAACCCAAGCCGTTGGAACAGGTATGCCATTTTTTATCAGCAAATCGAGACCAGAGGCTTTACCGCCAGCCCTATTCCCTGGCGGTAGGGAACCGATGTTCTGTATCATGCAGACCATGGTATCCCCGATCCCCGCACTTGTCCTCTTGGCTCTGATCCTGCCTTTTCCGGCTTTTGCCATTCCTGCCGGAGATATTCTCGGTCCTGCTCTTGCTTGGTTTGCAACGATGGTCGGTTTTGCATCAGCTGGATTCGCGATCATGGGCTCTTGGATCAAGCGCAAAGTTGACTCAGCTTCTCCGCGCGATCGACGTATCACGTTCTCCATCTTCACCCTCGGATTCATCGTACTTGTTTGCGGTATCGGCTACATCGCTTGGTCGCAATATGATGTGATGCAAAAAGAAATCGCCGCGGCACTTGATGCTGATACCAAGAAAGCCCAAGACCGCATTAATAACGCAACCTTCACGCAGCCGCTCATAAATATTCCTCCCCCAACGGTGGATGTCGGCACGCACGATCTTATTTCTACGCGCGTCTCATCCTCCACGAAACTTGTTCCTACGGCGATTTTGAAACAGGTGGTGGCTGAACCTCGCTGGTCAGATCGTATTTTTGTGTTGGATGTTCGTGAGCCTGAAGAGCATGAAATCGGCTATGTCGCTGCTACAACAACGGACATTCGTTACGGCGATCTCCTGCACGATCTCCCCAACCTCCTTCCAAAAGACCGCGATATTCTTGTGCTCTGCTGGACTTCCAAGCGCGGAGAAGAAATCACGACTTTGCTACGAGCGAACGGCTTTCCACGTGCCTTTGCTATCAAAGGCGGTCTTCAAGGTGAGCCGATCCAAGGTATCCCAAATGGCGACCCAGGCTGGATCGATTCCGGTCTCCCCTGGCATGGCGATGATCGCTGGTCAGATCGTTTCACCAATTTTAATTACGTAAGTTTCCCCGAGACCAAGCGCCGATTTGACCAAGGGGCAACCATTGTCGATACGCGTGATCCAGAATTGTTTAACAAATTCCATCTTCCAGGCGCGATCAATATCCCGATCAAATACATGCCGACCTCGGCCGTCTCATCTTCAATCGCCCTCCTCAATCCAAATAGAAAAATTTTGATTGTCACCTGCTCGGAATACGTCGATTGTTTCTACGGCCGCATTCTCGGTGTCAGATTATCCCGCCTCGGCTGGACCTTTGATGAGCCGTTCCGCGATCTCGAGCTCTGGAAACGTTCCGGCTACCCATCACAGCCTTAAGCTTGAAAATCGGCCTACAGAGTGTTAGCTTCGATTTTGAGGTGCTACATGGAAGACGAGGTCACTACTTTTGGTCCTGCCACGGAAATGTGGCTCACGATCCTCACGGCTCCGCTGCTCGAGCTGTTCGATCTCCTATCCCGTCTGTTCTCCTGGGCACGGTGCTGACATGCTGCGTCACAAGATCAAACGCACTCTCATCCGTGTACGCAACCGCGCCAAGCTGATCTGCGACCGCTTTTACGAGGTCTACTACTCGCTCAAGCCTGTCCGATGAGCCTGACGAAACTAAACGCCCCGCTGACATTCTGTCCGGCGGGGCGTTCTTGTTAATCGCGTTCACTCGCATCTACTGGCGGCTTTGGCTCCTGAACATTGATATCCCACCAAGCCTTGAAACTCGCCGTCAGATCACGCGCCCAAAAAAACAGAATGCGCTGATATGACTGTCGATCCGCAGATCTGCCCTGCGTAGTAATACCAAATCGATCACAGAGATACATCGCTCTCCCTAAATGAAAGCGCTGGGTGACGATGATAGCTTCATTGATATGTAAAACTTGTTTCGCGCGCTTACAGCTTTCATACGTACGATAGCCCTCCCCATCAACATCGATCGCTGCTTGCGGCACTCCGAGCTCCATCGCCGCCTTTTTCATCACCTCGACTTCATTGGTGTGGAATTTTCCGTCATCCCCTGTCATGAGCAGCTTCTCGACCTGCTTATCGTTATAGAGCTCTACAGCGGTCACGATGCGGTCATAGAGCGCATCCGACGGTGTCCCATCCTGTTTAACGCTCGCTCCGAGCACGATGGCGTAGGGAGCCTTCATCTGATCTCGATCAATTTCCCCGATCCGACTCACTTGTACAAAGGTAACAACAGAAGCGATAAAAAGTGTCGCTCCCAGGACCAGAGCAAGTAAACCGTATCCAAAGCGTCGAATCCAAGTATTCATGGGTTACATTTCCTCCGGCTTATCGATCATGAGCGGATTTGCTCCAGCACTCTCCCCCGTGATACGCAAAACGTCCTTATCGAGCTTCGAAAACTCTTTACCGGAAAGATTGTACTGGTTCACCGCTGTACCGAGGGCGCGTCCAACGGCGTCATGTTTTTCCTGATACGCAGCCAAATGCTTCCCAAGCTCATCAACACGCTGGCGAATCTCTTTTGCCTGCTCTTCAATCTTCATGGCTCGTAAACCTTGTAACACCGTTTGCAGATACGCCGTAAAACTGGTCGGCGAAACGATAATAACATGATATTTCGTAGCCGCACGCTGGATCAAGCTCTCTGTATCCTCCCCCACTTCACCAATTTTATTGATCAGCAAATCGTAGTAGATGGCTTCATGCGGAATAAACATGAAAGCAAAGTCCATCGTCCCTTCCTCTGGACGGATATATTTGCCCGTTTCCTTGATACGCATCTTCAAATCGTTCACGAAAGCCTTCTCGTATGCAGCACGATCGATCGGATCTTCCGCCGCCGCCAATCGATTATAATTTTCAAGTGAGAATTTGGAATCAACCGGAACAATCTTGTCCTGAATAAAAATCGCCGCGTCGACGATCTCCCCATCTTTAAACGCGTACTGCATCTGGTACTGATCCGGCGCAAAAATGGTTTTCAAAATCGTTTCCAAATAATATTCGCCCAAAATACCGCGCTGTTTTGGATTGGTAAGAATGCGCTGTAAATTTTCAAGCTGACCTGAAAAATTCAGCACTTGTTTGTTTGTTTCCTCGATTTTGACCAAGCGCTCGGCGACATCGCGTACCGTACTCGTCATTTGATAGCTCGATTGTTGCTGATGCTTCATGCTCTCCGTTAAAGAGCCGCGCATATCACGGTCCAGGTTCTCCAAACGTTGCTGAAGAACGATCAAAAGCTGCGGGTCAATCCCGGCTTGTCCCTTCCCCTGCCGTAAAAGGAGCCAGGCCAAAAGCCCAAACCCGACAAGGACAATAACAGCTAAAACTACCAGCGTAGGGTCGATTCCCATAGGGTAAGAGCATAACCCACAGTCCGCCTCTTGCAAACCTCGATCAACTCGGCTATCTTCACGCAAACAAGCTAAAACCTTATGAGTATGAATCTTTCCACGGGTCCATCCAGCTGGGACCGCGATATGCAGGGCATGCCAGGCATGGATGAAGAGGAATCAGAAAACCTCGCGGCTTTAGGTATGCACATTGCAGGCGATGACAAGAAAAAGGACGATGAAGACGAGGACGAAGACGATGAGGATATTAAAGTGAAAGGCGATGCTCTCGATGTAGCCGCCGCTGACGGCGAAGACGCGGATGACGAGAAAAAAGAGGAAGAAGAAGTTGACGCTCTCAAAGAGCTTGAACTCCTCGCCGAAAAGCTGAAAGAAGAAGAGTCTCCGACCATGGTCGACGACATGGAAGAGTAGAGGGAAACCCCAAGGACAACCTTGGGGTTTTTTCTATTCTGCTTACACATGTAGGATGTATATCAATATGGATAAAATAGTCATCAAGAAATCGCTATACGCAGCCGCTGGACCAGCTGGATTGTTTGCAACGGCTGTCGGATTTTTCTCCGATTTCGTAAAGCCATATCTCAACCTAGTCCCCTACTTTTTCATTCTCTGTGCACTCTGCGCCGCTGGCTTATGGATCTTTGTTGTCCGAAAGCAAGCGCGCCATGGAAATCTCGATGAGATCCTACAAACAAGATCTGGCATGGTCTTTGCGATCAGTGTTCTTGCCAGTGTTTTTTGGCTGATCATGTTGCCAATTTTTGCACTCACTCCTGAGCGCGGTTTAGCTGCGTCTGCGGTGCCCAGTATTGGCGATTGGCAAGAGCGTCTCTTTGGAAAACTGGACCGTATCGAATCCAAAATCGATACAGTGCTCAGCAAGATTGAGCAGATCGACAGCGGAAGCGCCGGACTCATTGCCTCGCCCAAAACATCCAACGACCACTATCACAATGCCCGCATCCATGAACTGAACGGAAACTTAGTAGAAGCAAAAAAATCTTACGAAGCTTATTTTAAATCCGGTCTTTCTTACGTTGATCCATTTTTCTCCTACGCATTAATCCTGAAGAATCTGGAGGGCCCATCATCCGCCCGCGTACTCATGGGCGAACTGCGGGATTCATACCCGGATAATCCGGCAGCCTCTCTCGCATATATCATAGCAAAAGAAGATCGTGCTGATCGCATCACATTACTCACGGCTCTTACCAAATCGCGTCCAGAATTTGCTCCGGCCTATTTTTATCTCGCAAAACAATACGCGTTCAGCGAAGCCGGTCTTCAAACGAATGATGATCGACGCAAAGAGCGTGAGGCGCTACAAGCGCTCCAGGAGAGTCAAAAAACAGAAGGCTTCTCAAAGTACTACGTCGATAAAAAAACAGCTGAGGAAGGATTAGAGTGGGTTAAGAGCGAGCTGAAGCTGATGGAAGGAATCCTGGGCGGGATGATCGACGCTCCCCTCAAGATTTCTGTAACGACCAGCAATAAATCTTCCACGATCACTTTTACTCCCACAGAGCTCGTGAAGAAATTTTTCTATCGCATCGACAAGCAGGGCGAGTTCAAGGACACGGGAACTTCCGGAATCATGATGCCTGGCTCAAGCGAGCCATTGCCCAACTACTACGTCATGGTTTCCTTGCCTCTCGGAAAGCATACGATTGAAGCAAAATATATTGACTCCAAGGGCGAGGAAAGCGCTACGATCGAATATCCTTTTGAGATCGTCTCTCTGACGATTCCTACGGCTCCAAATCGCCTCATTGATCCAAATACGGGCAAGGTTCAATACATGGTATTTTGGAATACGTTTGAACAGCGAGAGTACGTCTTCCGCTATAGCTTGAATAATCAATCGCTTGATCAGGTAGCTCCTGAATATTTAAGCGGAGTAATCCTGACGGACCTCGCTCCTGGCAAATACACTCTCTACGCCCAAGGCGAGGCTCAGGGGGAGAAGACCAATATCGCTCAAGTAGAATTCGAGGTTCAATAAATAAAAAAAGCTCCGATGCATCGGAGCTTTTTTTATTTATCTTATTGGCAAACGGCGCACTCCTCTGTCGCAACATCGCGCTTCACGGATTGTACATCGATCGATTCTGCCTGAATCGGAGCAGCAGAACGAACATAGTACAGAGACTTCACGCCCAGCTTCCAAGCGAGCAAGTGCACCTCGTGCAAATACTTGCCAGAAATCGGTGTCGGGAAGAACAGGTTGAGCGACTGCGCCTGGTCGATATACGGTTGGCGATCCGCGGCTTGCTGCACGAGTTCACGCATGTTCATCTCGTAAGGCGTGCGGAAGACTTTCTTCTCTTCTTCATCGAGACAGTCCAAGTTCATGACGCTTCCCTTGTCAGCGATAACCTTCTTCCAAACCTCGATCGTGTTCTTGCCTTTTGTCTCAAGCAAGCGCTCCAAGTACTTGTTCTTGTACAAAAAGCTTCCAGAGAGTGTTTTTTGCAAGAATGCGTTACCAGAGATCGGTTCGATCGACGGCGTCGCTTCATTACAGATAAAACTCGTCGACGCTGTCGGCTGCACGCTCGTAACATACGTATTGCGTCGCACACCTCCATCAAGAGGTAATCCGCGGTCTTTCCCGAGTTTTTCGGACGCGGCATGCGCATGCTTCTGGATATTCTCAAAAATCTCTTTGTTCATCTGGCGCGCAAGCAAGCTTTCAAACGGCACCATCTTGCTCATCAAGTAACCGTGATAACCCATGGCGCCCAAACCGATCGAACGTTCATGTTTCACGGAGTTAATGGATTTCTTGAACTCAACCGGATCCGCAAGATCGATAAACGCTTCAAGGTTATTATCGAGCCCCGTAACACAGTCCTGCGTGATCTGGGCGATCTGATCTTTCCACTCATCGTACTTTTCGATATTGAGGTTGCCCAAGCAGCACACGGCCGTACGTTCTGAGTTGGTCGGCAAAACAATCTCGGTACACAGGTTGCTTTGGCGCACCCAAAGACCCAAATCCTTGTGATGCTGGGGAACAGCTTTGTTAACCGTATCGATAAACAAGAGATACGGCTCCCCTGTCTCTGCGCGCATCATCAAAATTTTGCGCCAAATATCGAGCGCATTCAGTTTTTTGGTTACAACTTTGTAGTGTGGATCAACCAAATCATAATCACGATTCTCCTCAACGGCCTTCATGAATTCATCCGTAATCACGATGCCGTTATTGAGGTTAAGGCATTTACGGTCGATGTCGCCTCCGGTCGGCTTACGAATTTCCAAAAAGTCCTCGATATCCGGGTGATCGATACGCAGATAAGCCGCCGCAGCTCCGCGTCGATGCGAGTTGCGTGAAATGGCGAGCGTCTCCGAGTCCATGATCTTCAAGAACGGAATAACGCCGGAAGACTTGAGACCGGAAGCCTGGAGCTGGGCATTCTGTCCGCGCAGCTGCGACCAGTCCGTTCCAATACCACCGCCGTATTTGGCGAGGAACGCGTTCTCGCGATAGATATCAAAAATCCCTTCCAACGTATCCGGGACCGTGTTGAGGAAGCAGGAAATCGGCAAACCTTTCTTGGTTCCGATATTCATCATCGTCGGCGTTGCCGGTACATACCAAGCCTTCGACATGTAGTCGTACAATCGTTGAGCGAGTCCTGCATCGCCACGCGCAAGACCGGTCGCTACGCGCGAGTAAAACATCTGCAAATTCTCAACGATATTTCCCTCTCCATTGCGCAAGAAATAGCGGTCGCGCAAGTTTTCAAGACCAAAGTAGGTCATGAGATGCTCATGCTCGCGAGTAACGCGGATCCCCTGCTGAATGGTTTTATCCGTCGTGTAATGCGGGCTATCCCAGCTGCCTTTGCCGGCAGTGTCTTTATCAATATCCGCCATCAAAAGATCGCGGGCAGCGGCGAGGTCATTCTGTGAAAGCGCGTCGATGACGCTGGCGTAAGTTGCCATAAGGTTCGAGGGTAGTTTTTAGTTTTCGGTTTTCAGTAATGATACGTGATGATGATGCGTGTTCATGACATCCTCTACCAATCTGCTACGACCGCACCCTTGGCATATTCCGTCGCTCGATTCTCAAAGAAGTTGGTGTGTTCCTTGGCATTGGTCATGACATCGAGCCAAGCGAGCGGATTCGTCACATTGTACACCTTATCGAGTCCAAGATCATTGAGTTTCTTGTCGGCCGTGTAACGAATGTACTGCTTCACATCCTCTGGCTTGAGTCCGGCTACTGCTCCCATGGAGAAGCAGGTGTCGATGAAATGATCTTCCAGTTTCACCATGTCGTCGCATGCTTTGTAGAGCGTACTTTTCAATTCCTGTGTCCAAATATGTTTGTTTTCATTCACGAGCTTGCGGAATGGATCGCAGACTTCCTGGCTATGAAGCGTTTCATCGCGAATGCTCCAGGTGACAATTTGTCCGACGCCTTTCAATTTTCCGAGCCGTGGGAAATTCATCAAAATCGCAAAGCTTGAAAACAAGCTCACGCCTTCCATGAAGGCTCCAAACACGGCCAAATTTACTGCGAGTTCCGATACATCCCGTACATTAAATGTTTGAATGTACTGATATTTGTTACGCATCGCTTCAAACTCGAGGAAAGCGCTGTATTCCTTTTCGGGAAGTCCGAGGGAATCATTCAGATAGGAATAGGCCCATACATGAACGCTCTCCATCGCTGCGAACGCGGACAGCATCATTTTGATTTCCGGTTTTGGAAAGCTCGGAATCAATTTTGAGTTGTAATTATTGTTGACCTCGATATCGCCCTGCGTAAAGAAGCGCAAAATCTGGATGACAAGATTTTTTTCTTCTGGTGTCAGCTTGAAACGGAAATCGGAAATATCCGATTCCATCGGCACTTCAATCGGTAGCCAGTGCGCTTGGTTTTGCTTCTGGAAAAACTCAAAGAATACCGGGTATTCAAACGGTCGATAAAACGGTCGATACGTGAGGATGGGGCTTGCGCCAAAGAGCTGGGAACTCATAAAAGGAGATCCAGATTAGCCCTGTTGGTCAATGCGCGAGAGGAAGGACTGATTGTTCATCATTCCCGGCATGGCGTTATACATCGGTTGTACTTGCGCCGTCTGTCCTGGTTCCTGATACAAGCCAACAGACTGACGCTCTTCCGGTGTCAAAAACTTAAGGGCGAGCCAGCGAAAAATATAATCGACCACCGATTTGGCATTCGGGATATTCGGGTTCTGCGTCGGGCCCGATGGCTCATAACGGGCATGCGAGAACTTGTTTACCAAAACCTTCAGCGGAACTCCGTACTGGAGGCCGAGCGAGATCGCGGTTGCAAAAGAGTCGACGAGGCCGCCATTCTGCGCGCCGTCTTTTGATAAGGTGATAAAAATTTCTCCCGGCTGTCCATCTTCATACAAGCCAACCGTAATATAGCCTTCGCAAGGACCGATTTGGAATTTATGCGTAATCGCTTTGCGCTCATCCGGTAGACGGCGGCGGCGCGGCACAAAGGCCTCGCCAGTGGCGGTAGTGATCGGTGTGGTCATAAAAGAAAGAGAATGAAAACCACCGATCCGGAACAGGCGGGAAGGCCGGATTGGTCACGAGTGAATTTGTCGATGGGCTACCCGCTTGGCCCCCACACCGTCCGATCATGATAACGATCGGCCGTTCGCGTGTGTTGGGAGGCTGAGAGATGGCCCGACCACTACATCTTGTGGTCCAAATAGGATTATACCACAAGATCTAGTAGCCGGCTCACCTCGGAATTTCCTAAGAAACTGATCGTTCTGTGGATATCTTTAGAGTCCAAAGGAGAGATTGATGGCCTGTCTTGCACTTGGTTCTGGCGGCTCTATCTCCGTTGGGACTTGCTGTACTTGCCCCTGACGATTATTGAAGCGCACATGACCATTTTGCAGGGCATATTCGTACACATCCTTGGTGACGCGTACATCCTGCAAGCAATATTCCTTAAGCTTCTCGATCTCCCCTTTTTTCCAGTACTCGACGGCCATGAGTCCATGTCCGCTTTTACCGACGCCCAGCGTGGCTTGGGCCACATCATCGAGTTTGATGCGAAATCCGAGTTTTTTCTCGATCTCCACCAAAAGATCGACCGTAGGCAGACGCATCATGTCCCCCGAGTAATACGTTTGCAAGCAGGGATAATCAAAGCCGATCAGATTGTATCCGATGATGCGGTCGGCTCGCTCAAGTCGCGGCCAAAGCTTGGGTAAATCCTCCTCAAGAAAGGCCTCATACGTGTCGGTTTCGTAGAAATAACAACCAACAAGCGAAACTTGCAGTAAAGAAGGGTTGTAGGCGCCAACGTCTTGAAACGTATTGCGTGTTTCGATATCGAGGACAACTTCGTGGCGCATAGAAAACGTCGATGAGAATACCACAGGAAAGTCAAAGCGGAAACTGGGTCAAACCCTTGAAAAAAAACATCTTGCGTGTTAATCCACAGCACGGAGGTATCAATGTTGGTTCTGCTTCGTTCCGACCACGAACGACCATTCAATGCTCGCCAGGCGTTCCTTGCGCTTCTGCGCAATGCGCGGGTGAAGACGGACAACATCCTCGAGATCCCGTTTCACCAGGCTCCCCAGGCTAACGCCATCCTGATCCGTCTGCGCAAATTGGAACCGGTTCAGGGTATGACGATTGTCATGGGGACTGGTAAGCACGAGACGCTGGATCAAACCCTCGACGTGCTGCGCGAAATTCGCAAGCGCATCCCCTACCTCGCTATCATCGACACGTTCATACTCGCGCGTTCGGCTGAGTGGAGAGGATACCAGGGCGTGCGTCCGGGAGTGGAATGCTTCGAGGTTCCGGAGCATCAAGTACTCGTTATCGAGCAGCGCGAGCGTTACTCCGAGCTCACGCAGCGCATGATGGTCGCGTACGTTCTCCCCAAGAAGATCGTACCTTCTACGGACAAGTCTGCGGACTCGGTCACGACGCAGCAGTTCATGCTTGGCGAGCGCCCGACCGGAAGCATGACTCGCATCACCGATGAAGATCTCGCGCAAGCGGGCATCAAAGTGGACGAGGGCGAGGAGCGTATCACTGAGCTCCCTCCGCCAATCCTTCCTAAGACAAAGTAGCTATGAGTTCATCTGAAATCATGAACCCCCGACACCAGGCTGGTGTCGGGGGTTCTACGTTTCAGTCGAGTGCGATCATGGTGATGCCGGAAGGACCGTAGTTGGCATACTCGCGGCCATGGGGGAGCGCGTAGCGCTCGATCCACGTCGGCTGGGGAGTTTGCGGCCTCGAGGGAGGGGCCTCTCCCCCGCTCGTGCTGGTCACCTCGTTGACCTCACGCGGCTGCAACCAGAAGAACTGGATGGGAAGCGGCGCTGGCTCAAGCCGGAGCGTGATCCCTGCAAAATCCACCAGCCTGAGACGGCTCCGATGGCAGCAGGTTTCCGGCACGCAAGCCGCATAGGGATAGTAGCGCTGCGACATCGTCAGCAGGCCGATCATGAGATCGTCGCGCCGTGCTGAGTGCTCGGTGTGTGCGGATCGAGTCGGGCGCACATGCGGCGGCCGTTCCGCCAGCATGTCGCTCGCGATCTGCGGCACCACGTTCACGCTGGTGAAGCAAGTGAGCGCACCGAGCGCAAAAGCGCTACCGAGCCGGAAACGAGCCATGAGAGCCCGCAGATCACGATCCTGGATGGCCAGGTCGCGCTCCATACGTGTCCCATGAAGCTCGTCATGCGCTTGCTGCAGCTCGAGCGCCAGTCGCTCCGCCTCTGCGCGGTAGCGATCCCGTTCGACCTCCGGATTGTCCCGGTAGGGGTTGTAGCGGGGTTTTGGCCGCTCTGTTCGGAAGAAGGAACGTCTGAGGTAGTTGAAGCAGAGACGGATGCTCTGATACCTGATGAGGCAAAACAGGGTTGCGGCGATCGCAACCAAGAGAAATTCCGGCATTCTCGCCTCCTATAGCTCCTCTATGGGCTATCCGCCTATTTCGCCGTTTTTTCGCTAATTCGTCAAGTTTCGAGCCTTATGATTGACAAAAGATTTAAAAAAGCGAACGGAGTATATGCATGGATACAACGATCGTCCCATTTGAACGAATAGAAGGTAGAATTTTCTTGATAAGAGGCAAAAAGGTCATGCTTGATAGAGATTTGGCGGAGCTATATGGGGTTGAGACCAAAGTCTTGAACCAGGCAGTCAAACGCAATCTTGAACGCTTTCCGGAAGACTTTATGTTTAACTTGAGCGAAGTTGAGCTAAAAAATTGGAAGTCACAATTTGTGACTTCCAATCGGGAGCGGATGGGACTACGTAAATTACCTCTCGTCTTCACGGAACAAGGCGTCGCCATGCTCTCGAGCGTATTAAAGAGTGAGCGTGCCGTCATGGTAAACATCCAAATCATCCGAACCTTCACCAAACTCCGAGAAATGATCTCCGAAAACGACCATCTTCGCCGCAAGCTCGAGGTGCTGGAAAAGCAGTATGATGAGCAATTCAAAATGGTGTTTGATGCCCTTCGTCGGTTACTGGAAACCGATGACTCCCCCAAGCCGGAAATAGGGTTCAGGGAGGATTGACAGAACCTCATTTTTCCTGTAAGAAACAGGGTCGCTAAAAAGCGGCCCGCTATGCGGTCAAAAGGAGTCGGACCTTGAAACACCAAGTTTGGAAGGTCGCTTACTGGAATAAGTACTTCCCCGGCAAAGGTGCCGCCATTCTGAAAATCCTCCGGCCTTTCAAAGGCAAGTGTCTGGAGCTTCAAAAGGCGATGCCAGACCTCGAGTCACGAGCCAAGAGCGCCATCTTCTGGTGCGAGATCAAAGAAGTTGTTGTTCTGCGTCATCATGAGCGGAATCGGTACGACGACTATGAGAAGCGTGGGTACACATCTCCGCACTATCTCCCACGAGCTCTTAGACTCAAGAAGGAGTCGGGTGTGGAGGCTACAGACGCTGAGTACGAGGAGCACGGGAAGAAGTGCGACGCCGTCTTGGACGCTGTGTATGACTGGGCAGAAGTCTTCATCGACGAAGGCTACGCGGCCAAGCTCAACAAGGTGCTCCGTAGCACGGTAAAGGGCCATCTGTTCGACTGCGCAGTCAACTGCGCACAGGAAGCGATGGACAAAGTCTTCAACGGAACAATCCACGAAGATTTCGAAGAAAGAATTCGGGTAGAGTTGGAACTGCAGTTCCAACGTTCGCTCCATCAATCAATCCGGCGGGCTGCGATGAATGTTCTGAAGGCGAGGAAGGAAAAACCGCTACGAACACCCCAGAAGCCTTCGTCGGTCGGCATACTCGAAGTTGACCGAACGTCCAGCCTCGTCTATACGCTGATTTACCCGATCGCCATGCTCGAAGAGGGCCTTCCGGAAGAGTCGGCAAAGTGCCAGCCCCTCCTCGATCTCTGGCTGGGTGGCAACTTCCCCGAGTTCATCGACCAAGAGAAGGGTATCCTCTACATCCTCGTCGCCGACTAGTTCGGCGCTACAGAAAAGCCCCACCGGATCACTCCGGTGGGGCTTCTTCGTTCCTTATTAGGCGTTCTTGGCCTGATCAGCGCGCTTGCGCTCAAATTCTTTCAAGAATGTTTTACGGATGCGCAGACTGACTGGCGTGACTTCGAGAAGCTCATCTTCACCGAGATACTCGAGACCTTCTTCCAAAGACATCGAGCGCGGTGTGGTCAAACCTTCGGCAACACCATCTCCCTTGGAGCGCATGTTGGAAAGTTTCTTTTCCTTACAAATGTTCACCATCAAGTCTTCCGCCTTGGCATTCTGTCCGACAACCATACCTTCGTAGACTTTGACGCCAGGACCGATAAACATCTGTCCGCGTTCCTGGGCAGCCATGAGGCCGTAGCTGTTGGACTCGCCCGTTTCAAATGAGATAAGCGAGCCATGCGGTGTTCCGTCGATTGAACCGACGAATGGGCGGTAACCGAGGAACAAGGTGTTCAAAATACCCTGACCGCGCGTGTCCATCATGAATTCTGTGCGGTAGCCGATCAAACCACGAGTCGGAATCTCAAACTGGAGATACGCCGTACCGTTCTCGACGCGCATGTCCTTCATGTCGCCCTTGCGGCGTCCCATCTTTTCAATAACCGATCCGCTCACGCCTTCCGGACACTCGAGCGTCACTTCTTCAAACGGTTCCGTCTTCTGGCCATTCTCTTCCTTGAAAATAACCTGCGGACGGGAAACCTGAAGCTCAAATCCTTCACGGCGCATGCGCTCGATCAAAATCGACAAATGCAATTCACCGCGACCGCTGACAACGAACGAGCCATCGCCAGATCCTGGATCAACGCGCAAAGCAACGTCATTCTGCAATTCACGATCCAAACGCTCCTTAATGTTACGCGAGGTGGTGAACTGGCCTTCCTGACCGGCAAACGGCGAGGTGTTAACAGCGAATGTCATCTTAACCGTCGGTTCCTCGATCTTGATAACCGGCAAAGCTTCTGGCTGGTTCACGTCAGCGATCGTTTCACCAATGTTCAAGTTTTCAATACCGGCAAAAGCAACGATGTCACCGGCAACAGCTTCCGGAACCTCGATCTTTCCAAGACCGATAAACGAGTACACGGTCGTAATCTTAGCAGGAGCCTTTACGCCATCACGGTTGATCCAGATCACGTTGCCTGGGCGGAAAATGCCGCGCACAACACGTCCAAGACCTGTCTTACCCTTATAGTTGTCGTAAGACACGTTCGCGACAGAAACCTGAAGCGGACCGGTCTGGTCATTCTTCGGAACCGGGATTTCTTTAATAATTGTCTCAAACAAAGGCTTGATATCCGTCATCTCCTCGAGATTCGGCGTCAAACCAGCCTTACCCTGTTTAGCCGAGGCATAAACGATCGGGAAATCCGTCTGGGCATCCGTTGCACCAAGCGTGACGAACAAATCAAAGACCTGATCAACAACCCAGTCTGGGCGTGCATCCGGTTTATCGATCTTATTGATAACGACAATGATGCGGTGTCCGGCCTGAATCGCCTTTTTAAGAACAAAGCGCGTCTGAGGCATCGGACCTTCCTTGGCATCGACGAGCAAAAGCGCTCCATCGACCAAGCTCATAACACGTTCAACTTCTCCGCCAAAGTCAGCGTGACCTGGAGTGTCGACAATGTTGATTTTGCTGCCGCCATACGCGACAGCCACGTTTTTAGCCAAAATCGTGATACCGCGCTCACGTTCAAGCGGGTTCATGTCGAGAATGGTGTCACCTTCAAGGCCTTTACCCTGGAAGGTTTCGCTCTGTTTCAAAAGCGCATCGGCCAAGGTGGTTTTGCCGTGGTCGACGTGGGCGATAATCGCGATATTGCGGATAGCGGACATAAGTGGGCGAAGTTTAGCCCCATTTTGACCTTCTGTCAACCTCACTAATCTTAAATATAAGTTCGACCCTCATGTTTGACATGAGGGTCGTTGTTGTCAGTTGTAGGGTCTGAAACCAGCGTAGCGTACATACCACGTAGTATCACCGGCGAGGTATGCGCACAGGCGCGAACCCTCCGGTATGTAATACCGGCCTCCGTGGATCTCATGGTTGTAGCGAGTGTTTACAGAAGTAGCGCTCTGGTCATCCAGTGCGATTACTGTAAACGGAGGGGCGTCCGTCACGCTCGGCCCGAATGGGCAATCAGGAAGTGAAGAGACACGAAACTCCAGATGCGGAACGCCGTCCCTGGCAAAGCCCAAATCCGTCAGGACCAACGGACCGGCTACGACCTCGAACGACTCGGACGAGCCGGTTCCATCATGTATGACGGTAGCAGTTACTAGCTGCGCAGGATCGGTATCAGCGGTCATGACTCGCAGAACGCCTCCCGTCGAGCAGTTCGTTGCACAGGACTCCTGGGCGGCTGCGTCGCTCGTCGCGTCATCCGCTGCGTCGCTCAGCATGTGCCCGGCGTCGACCATGGCGTCACCCATCATCTCCATTCCACCGGGTGCGCACATGGCAAGTGCGGTCGCCATGAAAACACCTGAAAAAACCAGACTCAACTTCTTGAGATATTCTCGCATGCGCTCCTCCTATGAATGAGCAATGAGAGAGTACGATATTATTTTTTTCTGTCAACCGACGGTCTTTGCCTAAAAATAAGAAAACCCCCGACACCAGTTTTATGTGTCGGGGGTTACAGCGATCGGGGTTGGCACGTGATCGTCAGGAGCGAGTCTACGTGAAGGGATCGCGAGCGAGGCTGCACATGCGCATGTCTACCTCTGGTTCGGGTCTCTGGTTCACGGCTTGGGGAGCGTGCGCTACTCGGCAAACTTCTAGCCTTTGGCACACCCTGACCGGAACAGCTCCGGCTTGGCGAGCTCTTTGATATCACAGACCGGCTACCCTGTCAATCCGGGTCAGCCTCCATGAGAAAGGCGCAGGATCGGAGCCGATAGCGCTCCAAATCGATCTCGAGGCCATTACGGTAGAGCCTCACATCCGGACACAAGTGCCGGACGGTATCGACCGTAAAGTAGTGGCTGCGGCGCGCTTCATACGGCATATGGCCGACGCAGCGTCTCCCCTGCCACATGCACTCGAACGATGTGAGTGTGAAGCGGCCGTCGGATGGATCGTAGAAGGTTACGTCGATGACCGGATCGCGCAGCGGCCCGATCATGAGCGCGTACACATCCTCCTCCGTCTCAAGCGACTCTTCCTCGACCAGCGGCTCTGATGAAGCGCGTGACGCACTCGTCGACGGCACCTCATTCCACTCGACACGCAAACCATCGGCATGCCCGCAGCCCAAGAAAAGGACGTACAAGAGTGAATGAACGATTGCACGCGCCATGGCATCCTCCGCGCACATCACGACGTATCTACTCGATCTCGTCAATAGTTCCATCAATACATTCTCAAAAGCCAGGACTTGTCGGTGAAAGTGCAAAGAAGGGAAAAGAAAAAGTAAACACAAAACCCTCCGCTATGGAGGGTTTTGTGTTTGACGTGAGGGCGGCTTATTTAGCCGTCTTACACATGGCACAGCTGTCCTTCATGAGCATCGCGAGAGCGGATACACCGACAAGGATGTAAACGATCCATTCAACCTGCGGCCAGCGGCCAAGCAAGAGACCAACGACGTTCCAGTTCTTTCCGAGAAAGCCGCCTACGCCGACCAAGCCCCAGTTAACAGCACCGATCCACATAAGCCAGAACGCGGCCATGTGTACTGTACAGCCCTTAGAAGCACTCATCATAGAAACGATGAAAGGAAATAATTATTCGTATTTTAATGATAGCACGACGCTTGTGGATAACTCGTTTAGCGATCATTATCGCGACGCCTGAAAAAATGCTTTTGCTTCATTCCAAAACTCGGCATTCCCCTTCTTATCCCGCATCCACAGCCACCACTCCGCTCCCCAAAAATCGACGGCCGGCATATCAAGCCGTTTGGCATACAGAAAGTTTTTGCGCATCTGATCAATCGAGAGCGTTCGATACTGGTCTTCCAAGCTCGTGTTCTCCAGCGGAAAATCCGACCACGGTTCCATCTGGAATTCACTGACAAAAATCGGTCCGACAAAAAAGTGGGCTAGCCAAGCTTTACGCACATAAGCCCATGGCGGAATAAACCAATATCGGATCACTCCAAGCCACGGATTCGTTACGGTGCGATACAGGCTTACCCCAAGACCATCGACCTCACCCGCCCAATCGATCCAAAGCGAAAGCTCGCCAGAATCCGTTGTGTAGACGGGTCGAGGATTTGAGCGCTTGGCCTCCTCGCCTTTTACATAACGCAACTCTTCAACCACAAGCTCCTTCGTGAGTCCCGGACACTCAACATAGAACGTGAACATCGCTTCATTCTCAACTTGCCAAGCTTTAACAGCGGGATGATCCTTAAACATCGCATATGTTTTCTGGAGATAAGCGAGCTGCACGGAGCGTCTCGTTGCAAGATCGACCTGTGTCACCCATTCCGGAACCCAGCACTCCGGCCAACGCGGAAGACGTGAACCTACGGCAAGTATCACGCTTCCATTGCGGCTCGCAATTGCGTCGAGTTGCTCGCGTAAAATCGTAAAATCGTATTTCCCCTGTTCGCGTTCGATGTCGGTCCAATAAGCCGGAATACGGAAACGTCTCACGCCTACATCATCCAAAACCTGACGCAAACCATCATTCGGATTAAGCCCCAGACCATAGGCGTAGGGCGAGCTCCAGGTGATGCCATATTCCTTTTGATATTCCTTTGGCCAACCGATCAGGAAAAAACCTAAAATAATAGCGATGATGGCGCTTGAGACAAAAAGCAATCCCTTTGCCCATTTCTTGACGGCATTCAAATCAAAACCCAGGGGAGATTTTTTAGATGCCATAGGTTACGAGATAAAGGCCAATCGCGACCAGAACGATCGCGCTGCCTTTTGTGAGGTAGATCGATGTGCTATGCCGCTCATGCAGCAAATCTGCGATCTTCTTACCGCCAAACCATGCGACCAAAACCAGTGCCGCATACTGGACAGCCTGCAGGGCATTTACGATAGCCGCGCTCCCCTGCGAGATCGCAAATTGAACAAGAAGAAAGCCAAAGGCTCCGCAAGCTTGTCCAAAGAACATGAGCCCAAGCGCAAAGCTCTCCTCTACGGCCGCGCCTCGACTCTTCACAAAAATCAATTTTGATAACTCTCCGCGTACGCCAGGCGCAAACAAAGCGATACCGAGCGCCACCAATCCGGCAGACACGCGCGACCAAACAAAAACATCAAGAAACGGTGTTGTCTGGAATCCGTATTTTCCAAAAGCGCTTGAAGCGGCAAAAAGAAACGCTGAAAGCACGCAAATGCCAACCGTTGCCAACGATAACCGATCCTTCCCGCGTCCGCTCGCAAGAATGCCCGTTGCAACAACCAGCAAGCCAAAACCGATGTAGCCATTTGTCGAAAGTCTCTCCCCCAAAAACAGGCTTGTATCAATAAGTGTAAAGATCGGAATAAGCGATCCGATGATTGGAACGACGCGTGTTGCCTCGGCACGGCGCAATCCTTCAAAAAATGTCCAAACAGCAAGCACAAACAATCCGCCAAAACACGCAATAGCCGGCCAAGCTTGCAGCGATGGAAGATTCGTCCACGGTGCCGCCAAAAAAACCAAACAAGAAAGCCCTCCGATCAAAGCGGCATACGTACCGCTGCGTTTAAACGCTGTTGAAAGCAGCGCCTTGTCGACAAGAAACGCGCAAGCGTTCAAAAGATGTCCAACGATGGCGATGGGGAGCCAGACATTCATACCTCGATCGTATCACCGACATGCGGTGCAATCGCTTCGATATTCAGATGCTGCTTAAAACGCGTTGCAAGCGCTACGGCGGCCCCTTCCTCGCCATGCGTGCAATAAATCTGCTTTGGCAAAGCTTCTGCTTCCTCCACCCATTTCACGAGTTTGGATTGGTCGGCGTGGGCACTATAAGCGCCGATACTCGTAACGGTCGCTTTCACATTTACCGTTTCCTGCAAGACGCGCACAACCTTCTTGCCATCATGCAGCTCGCGTCCAAGCGTCCCATCCGCCTGATAGCCGACGATGAGCACGGTCGCATTTTTATCGGCCAAATAGCGCACCAAGTGATGCTGGATGCGTCCGCCATTCATCATGCCTGATCCGGCGATAATCACTTTTGGACGCGGCGCTTCATTGATAAGTTTGGATTCATCGCGTGTCTTGGTGAGCTGCAAACCGGGAAAATCAAACAAGTCGTCTCCAGAAGCAGCTAATTCGCGCGCTTCATTATTATAGTACTGGGGATATTCCTTCATGACCTCTGTCGCCTTGATCGCCATCGGACTATCCAGATAGATATCGACCTGCGGCACAATTCCCTTCTCGATCAAGTGATTCATCTCAAACAAAATCTGCTGCGTCCGATCAATCGCAAATGCCGGAATCACAAGCACGCCTTTTGTTTTGATAACGCGATCAAGAATCTCGCGTAGCTTGGACTCGCGCGTACTCTCATCTTCATGAATACGATTTCCGTACGTCGACTCAATAATGAGCGCATCAACCGCCGAGAGCTGCGCGGTAGGTCGGAGAATTCGGGAGCCTCTATTTCCCAAATCACCAGAAAAGGCTGCGCTCGGTCCATTGACCTGACGCACTTCCCAAAATGCCGATCCAAAAATATGTCCGGCATCGCGAGGTCAGCAAACCAAATCGCCAACGGTCACCTCCCGGCTATAATCGACAATCTCAAACTGCTCTACGGCCATTGCAACATCTTCGCGAGAATAGAGAATCGGAGTCCCCTCGCGCTTATGATCCTCCTCCATGATGTGCTGAGCATCTTCTAGAACAAGCGTCGCCAGTTTCATAGTAGGCGCCGTTGCATAAATTTTTCCTTTGAAGCCCGCTTTAATCAACTTGGGAATTCTTCCGCAATGATCAAGGTGCGCATGCGTCAAAAGAACGGCTTGAACGGTTTTTACGTCAAATGGAAAATCAACAAGATTTTTAACATCGCATGTATTGCAGCCCTGATGCATCCCGCAATCAACCAGGATGTTTGTTGTCTTGGTTTCGATCAGGTACAGCGAGCCGGTGACTTCGCGCGCGGCACCAAGAAAACTAATGCGCATAATGATCGGATTATAGCACCAAAACGCGCCTTACGGCGCGTTGGTCAAGGCTCGTTCCAGCCCTGCACAGAATTCATCAAAACCGTATTTTGCATCCGCGCACTGCCTGTCAAAAACGAGTCTCAGCATGGATCGATCAAAGGATGGTTCAGTGAAAATAAAAACCAAGAGCGATGTTTGAACGATGAGCAGAATGGCACCAGTGACGATTGCCAAACGGAAAGAGAAATCCGGTGCTTCTAATCGGTCTCGCCACTTGTGATGAAACATCCATAAGCGCTTTTCAACGATCGCATTGGCCACCAGCGCTCCAAGAGAAGCATAGATGCCTAGAAAAACGCCGACGTCGATGAAAAGCCAAACGATAAAGCGCCCAGCATGGCGACAGGGAAAACCAAAATCGTCGTAAACGCCCAGAAGTCCGGCGAGTCGTGCTGATACAAAGGGACGTTTTTATTTTTGGCCTTTTTGACCATGTTTCAGATTATACCATATGTCATTGCGAGCAGCAGCGAAGCAATCCTGAACCCTCGATCAGGTTTGCTTCGTCGTCGAACTCCTCGCAATGACAGTTAGGCTTCGACTTTCACCGTATCCGGTCCGAGAATCATCTCTAGCTCTTTGGCGATCAGTTCATCAAATGTAATTTTATACGATGAGAGAATCTTTTGTTGTCCGCCGGCATTGTCGACAGCAAAGTAAACACGGAAACGTCCCGGATGCGCGTCGAGAACCGCTCGAAGTTTGTAGAGGATCGTTTCGGGGAGATGGGCGCGCAGGTGAATGGTCACGGCATCAGCGGATTTTTTAGCAGGTGCTTCCGTCTGAACAGACTCTTCAACCTGCTGGTGTACAGCTCCGCTCCCCATAAACTGCTGACGCACCTGCTCGATATTATCCTGCGTAATCTCATATCCGGACTCAACCAAAAACTTCGGCTCCCCGTCCTTCAGCTGTACGCGTCCAGAAAGGACCACGGCTTTATCCGATTCCCAGAGCTCCGGCTTTTCTTTGTACACGCGCGGAAAAATAACCGCTTCAATTTCACCACCCATATCCTGAAGCTTGGTAAACACCATCGGCTCGCCATTTTTGGTTAGGATTTTTTTCGCCTGCGTGATAAAGCCCGCTGTTCTGACGCTCTTTTCCTTTGTTTTGAGCGGCAGGTCTTTGATCTCGGTAACCAGGCCCGCGAGCTGATGCGAGAAATCTTTAAAGGGATGCGCGGAAATATACAGTCCGAGCAATTCTTTTTCCCAAATCAGAATGTCGCGTGTCGCTGCAGGCGGTGCAGGTTTTAACGTCAAAGCTGGCTGCGAAAGATTCACGCTCGACAAAGCAAACAAATTAAACTGTCCGGAGTTTGCTTCCTGTGTCACGCGCTTCTGATATTCAAGAATCGCCTCGATATTAAAGTAAAGCTGATTGCGATCTCCAAAGCGATCCAGCGCGCCAGATTTGATCAATGATTCAAGCGAACGTCGATTAATATGCTTTCCCGTTACGCGTGTAACAAAGTCCTCCAGATTCTTATAAGGTCCCTTCGCTTTTCTCTCCTGATAAATCGTTTCAACCACATCTTCTCCGATGCCTTTGATAGCCAATAGTCCAAAGCGAATCTTGTTTGTCCCCTTCACGACAGCAAATCCGCGGAATGATTCATTAATATCTGGCGGTGTGACTTCCAGTCCGATATCACGGCACTCCTCAACTTCAATCGTGATGCGGTCAAGGTTGGAAATATCTGAGTTCATCAGTGCTGCCATGAAGGCATCCGGAAAATGCGCTTTCAAATACGCCGTCTGATACGCGATCAATGCGTAACAAGCGGCATGCGACTTGTTGAAGCCGTACGCAGCAAATTCTTCAAACTGCGTAAAAATAGCCTCGGCTTTTTCTTGGGGAACGCCATTTGCCAATGATCCATCAATAAACTTGGTGCGCATTTCTGCCATGAGCTTGGCGATTTTTTTACCCATGGCTTTACGCAACGTGTCAGCTTGGCCGCCTGTAAAGCCGGCCATGTCTTTTGCGACTTGCATCACTTGCTCCTGATAAATCGGAAGACCGTACGTTGTTTTGAGCGCATTCTCCGTCAGCGGATGGATATAGGTAATTTTCTCGCGCCCATGCTTACGGTCAATAAACGACTCGATAAACTGCATCGGACCAGGTCGATACAGCGCCACCATAGCGATAATGTCTTCGATAACCGTCGGCCTAAGCTCGCGGATATACTTCTTCATTCCATCCGATTCAAGCTGGAATACACCGGTCGTAATACCCTTACCCAACAATTCAAACGTCTTTGCGTCATCCAGCGGCAATGTCTCCATGTCGACCTCAGCTCCGTGAACGGCTTTAGCGATTTCCAAGCAGTCGCGAATAACGCTCAAGTTGGACAATCCCAAGAAGTCCATCTTGAGCAAGCCCATTACTTCTACAAAAGCAGTGAATATTGGACAACTTGTTCCACATCGCCGCCTTGGGCTTTTTGCAGCGGCGCAAACTCAACCAGCGCTTTTGGTGAAATCACGATTCCACATGCATGCTGCGACGCGTGGCGCGTTGTCCCTTCCAATCGAATCGCCAAATCAACCAAGCGTTTGACACGCGGGTCGCTGTAATACATCGCCTTGAGCTCCGGCGATTCTTCTTTCGATTTTTCAAGCGGAATATGTCTCCCCTGCACCGGCGGCGGAATCACTTTTGAAATACGATCAACATCCGCGTAACTCATGCCCAAAGCACGGCCCACATCGCGTACCGCAGCACGCGCCGCCATCGTTCCAAATGTAATAATTCCCGCAACACGATTGTGCCCGTACTTATCCATGACGTACTGGATCACGTCCTTACGTTTCACATCATCAAAGTCCGTATCGATATCCGGCATCGAGATACGGTCAGGATTGAGAAAACGCTCAAAAAGCAAACCGTAGCGCAGCGGATCAAGGTTGGTGATTTTGAGCGAGTAAGCCACGATCGATCCGGCCGCCGATCCGCGACCCGGTCCCACGATCACGCCATGATCCTTGGCCCAATTAATATAATCGGACACGATTAAAAAGTAAGCGGCAAATCCCATGCGCTCAATCGTCGCCAATTCAAAATCAAGCCGTTCTTTTGCCTCTTTCTGCTTCTCAGGTTCAGAGTATCGATCAAGAAGTCCGCGCTCACATAGCGTTCGCAAATACCCCATCTCCGTCTCCCCTTCCGGCAAATCAAAGCGCGGAAGATGATTTGTTCCCAATTCAAACTTCACCTCGCAGCGATCAGCGATGATGCGCGTATTCTCAATCGCCTCAGGATGATCCTTAAAGGCCTCAACCATCGGTTCGATAGCTGTCAGAGAAAGATCGATACCCGTCATCGACGCACGCGCCTGATCATCCACGGTTTTTCCATCATGAATACAAACCAGCACGTCCTGAGCTTCACGATCCTCTTCGTGTAAATAATGAACATTCTTGGCCGCAACAATTTTTGTATCCGTTTTCTTGGCTAGCTCAAACATCAATTCATTAACATCGTTCTGTGTCGGCGATTCCGGATGCCATACAGCTTCCAGAAAAAAATGATCTGGTCCAAAAATATCTTTATACTCGGCTACGAGCTTCTCTGCCCGCTCCATATCATGCGCTTGTAGCGCCTGCGGAATATCGCCCTTCAGCCCGCCTGATAGCGCAATCAATCCAGCTCGATGTTCTCGAAGCAAATCTTTATCTAAACGTGGCTTATAATAAAAACCGTCTAGAAAAGAAATAGAAACAAGTTTAAGAAGATTCTGATAACCCTCATTATTTTCAACCAGCAAAACTAAGCGTGAAGTCCTGTTGTCGATACCTGCACGTTTATCGGTGTGCTTGTTCGTCGCAAGATACGCATCGATTCCGATAATCGGTTTGATGCCCGCTTTGTGCGCCGCTTCATAAAATTCGATGGCGCCATATAAAGCGGCATGATCGGTCAAAGCGATCGCGTCATAACCAAGTTCTTTTGCTCTCTCGACAATATCATCCGGACTTCCGATCGCGTCATACAGCGAGTACATCGAATGTACGTGCAGATGCACGAACGGCGATTTGGCGATTGTCGGAGCTTGATCGGACATAATGGAGATCGACACTGTCGGCTTAAAGCCTGCGTACGATCGTGATGGGACAAAAATTAACCCGCCGGCGAGGGCGGGTCAATCATTCCGTCAACCTTCCTACTCCTCTTCCTCTATCTCATCCAATGTCGGCTCTTTTCCTCTTTTGCGTTTTGCCGGTTTTTCATTGCCATCGCCCCTGTGTTCAAAGTAACCCATCATTTTCTTGCCGCCTTCTGCCAGGATTCCCGCGTACTGCGACAAGTTCATGATTTTCTCCCCCACCGTCTTTACGAGCAGCTCGACGGCGTTGATTTTCTCGCGCGTTTCTTCTACGAGCTCGTTGGTCTGATGTAAGAGTCTCGCGGCCTCATACAAAAGCCAGCAGACAAAGCCGGTAACGAGCAAAAGACAAATCGATCCAACAAGCAGGAACAAATCGGATGAGGTTTCGAGGAACATATGTTCCAAGTATAGCATGAACGGCTCTTATCGACCGCAGTTCTCGACATCGAGATCGACTTCCACGGATCCAACTCCCGGGACTTCACAGGTCGCTTGAACCGTACCGCTCCAGTAATCTTGGCGGGTTAAACGTTGACCGCCGCGGCGCTTGCGGAAAACAGTAAATACATCTTCCAGCTTGGAACAAGAGATTTGGCTCACATTTTTATCCTGATCTCGCCAAGATACGGTGGCAACTTTGGCGGGTATCGCGGAATTCGTCGAGCGTTCTGTGATGTTGTGCTTAAAGAGCAGTGCGCGATTTTCCTCGTTAAATCCATCAGGCTGCGGATCCGGCCGCAACGGGACAACGAGTTGGGATCCTTCTGAATGGCAGCCATAGGGCGCCAAGGTTCCGATGGATGTTTTCACCGTACCTGTAAACGATCGCGGATACATGTTGGAGATCCAATAAATAATCCCACCAAACCCCACAACCAAGACGATCAGTAAAACGCAACCTTGCACGGGAGTAAGAGAAAAATTCTTGACACCATTTTTATGCGGGACAGCGGTATTTGTTGGAGGCGTATTCATAGGATAAATGATTATGAACGGATTTCTGCGGCAAAGCGGTTTTTCGTTTCGTCAATCACCTGCTCCATCACCGCATCGACATCGGCCGTCTCGAGTGTTCGATCATCCGCACCGATCTCGATATGAAATGCGAGCGACTTCTTTCCGGTTGCCACGCCCTTCCCCTTATACGTATCAAACCAAGTGACTTGGCGAACTAATCGATCAATCTTGGAAAGAGTAGCGATCACATCCTGAACTTCAATATTCTGGTCAACGATAATCGCCAAGTCACGTTTGGAAACAGGATAAACCGGAATCGGCTGATAACGCTTCGCATCCGTTGCACGATGAAAGACATGGCGTAGCGGTAAATCAACCAAAGCCACGCGTCCTTCAAACTTATATTTCTCTGCCAAAGACGGATGTAATTCGCCAACGGTTGCTACAAGCTCGTTCCCAGCCATGGCCTGAACGGTTCTTCCCGGATGCCAGAACGAGTCGCTCGCCAAACGCTTCCACGTAACGCCTGAAATTCCAAGTCCGCTCAACACATGTTCAGCCAAGCCTTTTGCCTCGCGCCACGCATTCTCATCGCCCAAAACGAGGGCGCCTAACTCGGGTTGTTCATCGGGGAGTGTTTTCCAGCCGCTGCCTTTTGGATAGTAGACATTCGCAATCTCAAACAATTTTTGATTTCGGAAACGCTCTTGGTTCTGCATCGCTACCTGCAAGAGAGACGGAAGGAGCGAGGTGCGCATCAATTCAAAGTCTGCCGAAAGCGGATTCGCAATCGCGAGCATTTTGATGGAATTATATCCGGCCATTTCCTGCGTCTCCCGAGATGTAAACGAGTAGGTAAAGGTTTCCGTGTAGCCCGCTTGTTTCGCGAGCTCCTTTGTTCGATCCTCCAAGCTCAATGTCCGGACAGGTGCTTCCGGAACAATTCCAGGCGGAAATACCGCAGGAAGATTCGCATATCCATAAACACGAGCGATTTCCTCCACGAGATCACGTCCGCTCTCAATATCATGGTCGCGCCACCACGGTGAGGTTGCTGTCAGCTTCTTCGCATCCGCCTTCACCGTAAATCCAAGTCTCTTCAACGTATCGATACAATCCGTCTTCTTCATCGGGATGCCGATCAACTCATCGATCTTGGCAAACGTAATCGAGTAGCTCGGTGTTTTGTAAGCATGCGCTTGAATATCATTCATGCCTATAACCTTTCCGCCACAAAGTTCGAGCACAAGTTCAACAGCACGTGCCATCGCCTCAGGCGGCGCCATCATCGACAAACCTTTCTCAAAACGAAGCTGCGCATCCGAGTAGAGATTGAGTTTGCGCGCTGTACGTCGCACGGAAACAGAATCAAAGGTTGCCGCTTCCAAAACAATCGACGTTGTCCCGCTCGTGACAGCCGATGTCTCCGATCCCATCACACCTGCAACAGCTTGCGGCTTATCCGCATCCGCAATCACAAGCATTCCATCCTCAAGATTATAGGTCTTGCCATCAAGTGCCTGCATCTTTTCCCCTTTCTTTGCCGATCGGACAACAATCGTATCAGCGGAAAGTTTGGCCGCATCAAACGCATGCATCGGTTGTCCAAGCTCAAGCATCACAAAATTTGTGATATCGACGACGGCATTAATCGGACGTAATCCTGCTGAAAGCAAACGTCGCTTCAACCACCAAGGTGAAGCTCCGACATTCACTCCATCAATACGCACGCCGATATAGCGCGGACACAATTTCTTTTCAGCCACTTTGATCGATGAAATCGTTTTCCCTTTCGGCATCTTTGCCGCCTTCCACAAAAGCTTACGTTTCAAAATCGATGCAGCCTCGCGCGCCAAACCGACCATTCCAGCTGCGTCCGGACGATTCGTCGTAATTTCAATATCCAAAACCGTGTCGCCGGAAAGTCCGAGCGCATCCGCCAGAGGGGTACCGGCTTTCACTTTTAGTTCCGGTAAAGACTTTCCAAGGTCGACAATCTCGCGCTCCTGATGCGGAAACGCGTCATACAAACCGATTTCATTTGCGGCACAAATCATTCCTTCACTCTTCTCGCCTCGGATCTCGATCGGCTTCAATTCAATCGGATCGCCCTCGCCATGCCAGCGCACCTTGGATCCAACCTTCGCCACCGCAACCCACTGTCCAACTTCCAGATTCGATCCTCCACAAACAATCGTCGCTTTCTTTGCGCCAAGATCAACGTTCGCGATACGAAGCTTATCCGCATTGGGATGCGGCTTCACTTCCAACACATGTCCGACCACGATTCCATCGAGATCTTGTCCTTGCGGATAGAGTCGCTCGACTCCGGGTCCTGACAATGAAACACGGCTCGCAAAAGACTGCGGATCGATCTTTTCCAGATCGACATATTCTTTCAGCCAGTCGTACGATGCGAGGATGTTCATAAGAAGTGATGCGCTGCGTTGGATTTATGTATTGATTATTTCTGCGCTGCGTTACAAGCATTCGTACAGATCTGCTCCGCTCGTTCAAAGTTGATTTCAAGGGCCTTCATCTCCGCTTTCAAGTCCGAGAAATCGCGCATCAAATTGTCGAGGCGCTGTTCAACGGTAAGTGATCGATCCTGCAAATTACGCTGCGAGTTCACGGCCGTCTCGTCGATGCGTCTCTCGACACGCGCTCCATACGTCATCGACTCTTCACGCAGTTTCCAAGTGTCCCACATGTTCCACGAGACGAGAGCAAAAGCTCCAAGCACAATCATGATAAACAAGATCCACCACAAGACAGCGACCCACTTAAAACGCTGCTTCAACATCGCGACCTCATGTTCAAGAGCAGCCGTTTCATTTTTCACGGCCTGCACCGGTACCGTTGTCGTCTGTTTTTCTGCAAGCTGCTTTTCAAGAAGATCCATAGAATTTCGTTAACCTGAATTAGAATTGCTGCAAAAAGCGCAAATCGTTCTTATACAAGGTACGAATATCATCCAGCTGTAGGCCTTCTTTCATCATATAGGTGCGCTCCACTCCCCAACCAAAAGCTAAGCCCGAATACTCTTCCGGATCAAGTCCGGCGGCTTTAATCACGTTTGGATGCAGCATTCCCGCGCCGCCAAGTTCAAGCCAGCCATTTTTACCCATGCGCGAGTCTGTCGAGATATCGATTTCAAATGACGGTTCCGTAAAACGGAAATGATAAGGACGAATACGCACCTTACGATCTGGTCCAAAAAACTCTTTAACAAAGTACTCGATAATACCGAGCAAATGCGTCAGGTTCACTCCCTTGTCGACATACACGCCATCAAACTGATGAAACATCGGTAAATGTGTCAGGTCGATTTGTCGGCGATACGTCTTACCGATGCTGACGGCTCGGATCGGCGGCGTCTGGTCTTTTAAGAGATGCGCCGTTCCATTAGTCGTATGCGGCGTGAGTAGCATGCGTCCTTCATGTTTCTTGTCGCTCATCGGCGCATTCATGAAAAATGTCTCCCAATCATCGCGTGCCGGGTGCTCCTTTGGCATGTTGAGTGATTCAAACGCAAACCAATCCCAATCAACTTCTGGCGGACGCACGCGCTGAAAACCAGCGCGTTCAAAAATTTCCGTAAATTCACGGATCGCTTGTGTGACAATATGCAAATGTCCTTCCGGCGGTCTTGTGCCAGGCTCCGTCACATCTTCCTGCTCGCTGGAAAGTTTCTGATTGATAGCGGCGCTGCCAAGCGATGCGCGTTTCTCATTCATCGCTTTTTCAATATCCATCTTCACTTCATTAGCAAAAGCGCCGATCTTTGGACGATCCTCGGCCGATACGCTCGCCATCTCTTTCATGAGACCGGCAAGCTCGCCTTTGCGTCCAAGAAAACGCACCTCGATTTCCTCGAGCTGCTCAAGTGTCTTTGCCGATTCGATCGCTTCACGCGCCTGATTGCCGATCGCACGGAGTGTTGGTTCGAGATCCATATGATTGAGATTAGAGACCGATGATACCCTTCAGGCCATTCCAGATCGTGCCGCCGTATCGACCAATGTCTTGTGCGGTGACGAGTAGGATAAGAATGATCAACGCCACAAATCCGGCCTGATGAATCGCTGCTTCAAAGCGCGGGTTATTGCGTTTCCGTCGTAACGATTCCACCACGACGAAAAGCGCACGTCCACCATCCAGCGCTGGAATCGGCAAAAAGTTAATGACGGCTAAGTTGAGCGACAACAATGCAGCAAACTGCATCAGTGCCCAAAAACCCTGGCTCGCAACATGTCCTGTTAATACAGCAATGCCAATCGGACCTGAAACTTCACCAGCAAGCTTGCGATCGCCAAAGAGAGATCCGATCAAGCTAAAGAATCCATTAATAATGAGCCACGTATACTGCGCCGTTACAGTCACGCCTTGCACAACAGCAAGATGTAATGGGAAACGCACCGTCCCGATATTCGCAATCGCGACTCCTAGACCCGGTTTTCCTAGCGCGTCCAAAAACTCAGGCTTGGCTTGAATCGTCTGCATTGTCCCATCGCGTTTGATTTCCAATGTTAATTCAAAACCCTTTTTCCGTTTGATCGGCCAGTATCGCGCGTGAAGCTTCTGCGTTATTCGGAACCTGTCCATTAATCGTGACGATCTGGTCGCCCTGTTGAAGCCCGGCATTCTGAGCTGCACTCTTGGAGACAACTTCGACAATTTCAATATGTTGATTGCTGACAATCGCGGAAGGTGGCAATGCATCAACCTCGGCCGGTACGCCAACAGCAAAGCCGATGGTAAAAATGAACATGGCTAAAACCCAGTTCATACAAACACCAGCCGCCAGAATGATAAATTTCTGCCAGCCCTTCTTTGTCAAAAATGAATCAGCGTCTCCTGTCCCCTCGCCAGCCTCGCCTTTCAAGCGCACAAAACCTCCCAAAGGCAGCCAGTTAAGGGACCAAACCGTGTTTTTATAACTAGATCGATCGCGGCCGGCTACCTTCTTCCATCCTTTATCGGTTTTGACAAAACCGATGGCGCGCGGAGGGAATCCATAACCAAATTCCTCGGCTTTTACCCCAAAAATGCGAGCGGCGATGTAATGTCCGGCCTCGTGGACAAGGACGAGTACCGATAAAACCAGCAAGAAGATGAGGACTTGAAGCATGGGTCATATCTTGACGGTTTTCACGCTTTGTGTAAACTCGATATTGGTTCTTCGGATACGTTTGTGCAGCAGACGGGAAAAGCCAAATCAGGATCACCTCCTGTGTTGGCCGGTTAAATGGGGAATAAAGTCGAGATTGGGCTCATAACCCCTCGAGGGGACCCCCATGCCGGATCAAGGACCGTTCTGGATTCAGGGCTGAACGCATGGACCAAGATCAGCGACGCTCGCGACCCTCCCCCGGTTGCTCGAGTGATGCGATCACGAGCCATGCTAGTAAGGTCTGATGAAAGGATCATCCGAAATTCGGCAATCCCCCGTCGGAAAAAAGGCGAGATCCACGTGCGTGAAGTCCCTCGCATGAAGCGCCAACCGCATGACCGTATCCGAAGAATCGCTACTCTTCGCGCCCCGACAAGTCTTCAAGACTTCGTCGGGGCGCTTTTCTTTTTCTATAAAAGATTCGCGCTTAATCCCTTCACGGTTTTTCCGAGCCACCGTGTAGCAATCGCGTCCGTAGATTTTGACGGATCCGTAAAATAATATTCCTGTGCTCCATTGACGATCTCGCTCCCCGCTTCCTTCTCAACCACGTCGACTAATGCCGCCGGTGAGTCAATGATCTTTACGCGTTTCTGCAACGACGCACGGATCACCTCGGCGAGCAAAGGATAATGCGTACAACCAAGAATCAGCGAGTCGACTTGCTCCCGTCGGATCGGCTCCAGATACGTTCGAGCAATACGTTTTGACTCCGGTTTATTGATCCAATTCTCTTCTACAAGCGGCACAAACAACGGACACGCTTGTGAAATAACCTCGATGTTAGAATCGCGTTCCTTTAAGCGGCGTTCATAAACTCCCGATCCAATTGTTGCTCGTGTGCCAATCACACCGATCTTTTTCCCGGAAGCAGACAAAACCGCCGGTGTGATCACCTCAAAGAACTTGATACTCGGAAACTCGCTTTTAAGCTCATTCATCGCAACCGCGCTCACCGAGTTACAGGCGACAAGAATCGTCGTCGCCCCTTTTCCTACCAAAAACCGCGCATCCTCAATGGCATACCGTTGAATCATCTCCGCAGACTTGTTTCCGTATGGAGTACGCGCCGTATCGCCAAGATACACAAACCCCGCAGACGGATGCCTGCGCAGTAACTCTTTTACAACCGTTAGGCCTCCTACGCCTGAATCAAAGATGCCAAGCATGTTCGTAGTTCAATAAGTTTATTATCCATTATCTCTTTTGTGTTCGCCTCAAGATTCAACCGAATCAACGGCTCCGTATTTGACGCCCTCAACGAAAACCACCAATCCCCCATGTCGATGCGCACGCCGTCGAGATGGGAAACACTTGTAGCGTGAGGCGTGTAGTGTGAGGCGACTTTTTCGAGCGCGGCTTTGCTGTCGCTCACCGTGAAATTAATTTCGCCCGAATGCGCATAACGCACGAGCGGTTTCCAGATTTCCGACAACGGCTTTCCCTCGCGCAGCATCAGGCGGATGAGAAGTAACATCGCATAGTCGGAAGCTTCACAATTTGCAAACTCCGCAAAGTAAAAATGCATCGAGAGTTCGCCTGCAAACACCGCACCCGTCTCACGCATCTGTCGTTTGATGCCCGCGTGACCGACTTTGCACATTTCCGCCGTTCCCCCCGCTTCTTCGATCACTTCTTTGACGCTCTTAGACGATCGCAAGTCATATAAAACCTTTGCGCCCTTTTGTTCAGAGAGAATGGCTTTCGCAAAAAGCGCGGTCAGAATATCTCCAGGAATCGCCTCGCCTTTCTCATCAACAAAACCAACACGATCGCCATCACCATCAAACGCCGCTCCTAACACGCAACCTTTGGACTTCACTTCATCCTGTAAGTCAGCGAGAGTCTCGATCTTCACCGGATTTGCTTCATGATTGGGAAAATTTCCATCAAGCTTCCAATACAGTTCATGAACATCGGCGCCAAGTTTCTTCGATAGCTTTGGCAGCACCAACCCCTCCATCCCATTCCCCGCATCGATCGCAATTTTCCAGCTCGATAAATCACCCTCGAGTTTGCTTCGCGACCAGATCGCCTCGATGTATCGCTCAAGCAGATCGTCATCATTCTCGACAGTCCCGCGCATGTTCGATTGTGGAATCGGCTCACCTCCACAAGCGAGATCGCGCAATTCCTCCATGCCGCTCCCCTGCCCAATCGCCGTGTTATCGCCTTTTGTGATTTTTAATCCATTATATTTCGCCGGATTGTGTGATGCAGTAACCATGACACCCATATCATATTCGCCGTTGGATTCTGCGACCGCAAAATTAAACATCGGCGTTGTACAAAGTCCGATACGTACGACATTCACGCCCTGCGCATTCAGTCCTTGTATGAGCGTTTCTTCAAGTTCCGGCGAGGTTATGCGCATGTCATGTCCAACCACGACGGTCTTAGGTCGATGGATGCGTGCTAAAGCCGCCCCAATGCGTCCAGCCTCTGCCGGACCCAATTCTCCTGGTGAGAGGCCGCGAATATCATAGGCTTTGAAAATCGTCGCATTCATAGATGAGCTACAGCATGCGACGAGCGTCGAGAACGGTCAAACCAAGGAAATTGACCGAACCTCAGCATCTGATATGCTTTACCTAGGCCCAAAAGGGCAAATAATTCCGCTTAACAATCGACATTTTTCTATGTATCTGTTGATACTCTTGGTCATTATCGCCGTTGTTGCTGCCTGGCTCATCGCGACTTATAACGGTCTTATTACGCTCAAGAACCAGGTTGATGAAGCGTGGTCGGATATCGATGTCCAGTTGAAGCGCCGCTACGACTTGATTCCGAACCTCGTCGCTACGGTAAAGGGCTACGCCACGCACGAATCCGGAACGCTTGAAAAAGTCATTCAAGCACGCAATTCAGCCATGTCAGCCCAGGGTCCGCATGACAAAGCTGTTGCAGAAAACGCCCTCTCAAGCACGCTTAAGTCGATCTTTGCTCTCTCCGAGGCTTATCCGGACTTGAAAGCCAACACCAACTTCTTGAAATTGCAGGACGAACTTTCCGACACGGAAAACAAAGTTCAGGCTTCCCGCCGCTTCTACAACGGCAATGTCCGCGACTTCAACACCAAACTTCAGGTTTTCCCAACCAACATGATCGCCGGCATGCTTGGCTTTATCAAGCGTGAGTTTTTCGAAATTGGTAATGAAGCGGAGCGCAATGTTCCTGAGGTGAAGTTTTAACCCTTCTGTCATTGCGAGGAACAGCAGTGACGAAGCGATCTTGAGCCTGAGCCCGATCGATCAAGATTGCTTCGTCGTCGGACTCCTCGCAATGACAATCATTCAATGTACTCCCACATCGCTTCCAATCGCCGTAAAAGCTTCCTTCTCGTCGCAGTATTTATCGGAATCCTGGCGGCGGCAGGCTACATTTTTGGCTATCTCAATGGCTCCGGATATTTCGGACTAGGTTTTGCGCTGATCGTTTCCCTCGGCATGACCGCGATCTCGTGGTTTTGGGGAGATAAAATCGTTCTCGCATCGACCGGTGCCAAGCGCATTGAATCGCGCGACCAAAACACGTATCTCTGGAACATGGTGGAGAACCTCTCAATCACCGCCGGCGTTCCAATGCCAGCGCTCTACATCGTCGATGACCCATCGCCGAATGCCTTTGCCACGGGTCGTGATCCGGCTCGTGCCTCGGTTGCCGTGACGACAGGTATTGTCGCGTTACTCGAGAATGAAGAACTGGAAGGCGTGTTAGCGCATGAACTCTCGCATGTAAAAAATTATGACATGCGTTTCATGATGCTTGTTGCTGTGCTCGTTGGCGCGCTCACGATTCTTGGCGACTCATTCTTCCGTTTTGGTTTTCTTGGTCGACGCGGCAATCGCGATAGCGGAGGCGGAATTCTCGCTATCGTTGGTATCGCCTTTCTTATTTTGTCGCCGATTATCGGAGAAATCATCAAACTCGCCGTCAGCCGTTCGCGCGAATATTTGGCAGACGCTTCCGGCGCCCTACTCACCCGCTATCCCGAAGGCCTCGCACGCGCTCTCGAGAAAATTGCCGCTCACAGCCAGCCAATGCAGCGCGCTTCCCATGCGACAGCGCATCTCTGGATCGCAAATCCCTACGGTTCCCGCCAGCGCTTCGCTTCCCTATTTTCGACCCATCCTCCTGTTGAAGACCGCATCAACCGCCTGCGTTTAATGGCGGACGCCCGCTAAACCTATGCTCGGCAATGAATTTCTCTCCCGTTTTACGGGACATCTGCGCGAGGCATTACAGCACGCGCTCGCGTTTGCGATCGGCAGCGGTCGCGACGCCGTCGACCCGGGTGATCTTTTAGTCGGCTTGCTCCAGCAGCATGGTTCCATTGCTGCCGAACTTTTGAATAAATCAAATGTCGACGCCAAGAAGGCCGAGTCCGCCTTCCGTGGCTTTCCAAAGCCGCATGAGCCAGGTAGTCCGATTGCTCCTGATCTTTCCCCTGCGGTCCGCCGCATTCTGGAGAAATGTGTTCTGATGGCACATGTCCACGAGCATCGCTATGTCGGTACCGAGCATCTTCTCTTGTCGCTTCTCGAAAGCTCACTTCCGGATGTCCATACGTTTTTAGAATCGCATGGCATGAATTTGGATTTGGCTAAAGAGCAGCTCGTGCATATTTTGCGCAACACCTCGCGCTTCCCCGACCTCCTTGCTCGTGAAGAAGTTGGGAGTCTCCCCCCTTCTGGGGAGAATCCAGAGGTGGCGCCTCCGGCTCACTCGGCACCGAATGCTGCTCCAAATCAACCGCAGCATGGACGCGTCGCACGCGACAAACGTCCGCGTGCGGTTGAAATCTTTGCACGGGAACTCACGGCTCCGGACACAGTCGCAAATCTCGATCCTGTGATCGGCCGCGATGCAGAAACTGACCGCGTGATTGAAATTCTCTGCCGCCGCACCAAAAATAATCCGATATTACTCGGCGAGCCGGGTGTCGGTAAGACCGCGATTGTCGAAGGCTTGGCACAGCGCCTGGCAGCTGGTGATGTTCCGGATGTTCTGCAGGGTAAGCGTGTCTACGCCATCGACCTTGCTCTCATGGTTGCCGGTACGATGTATCGTGGTGAATTTGAAGCCCGCTTAAAGCAGCTTGTTGAGGAAGTGCGCCTTGATCCGACAGCGATTCTTTTTATCGATGAAATCCACAATCTAGTTGGTGCCGGATCAACGTCAGGTTCTCTCGATGCGGCCAATATCCTAAAGCCTGCATTGGCTCGTGGGGAGATCCGCTGTATCGGTGCAACAACCTGGAATGAATTCAAAAAGCACTTGGAACCAGACGCGGCACTTGAGCGCCGCTTCCAGCCCGTCGATGTCCCGGAACCGACAGCAGAACTCGCAGGGAAGATGCTCCAAGGCCTGAAAACACGTTATGAAGAGCATCATGGCGTCCGTTATGCGCCGGATGCCCTTGAAGCTGCCATCCGTTTATCAGAGCGTTATCTCACAGATCGATTTTTCCCGGACAAGGCTATCGATGTTCTTGATGAAGCCGCCGCTTACGTAAATGCCCGCCGCCGCTCGCGTGAATCCGTTGAGCGTCTTCGCGCATTGGAAATCGCCCTCGATGTCCTTCGCGAATCCAAAGAAGCAGCCGTTGTCGACGGTTCTCTGCCGGATGCTTCCCAAGCGCTTGAGAATGAAGAGCGCTTGCTTGCAGAAAAGCGCCGTATTGAAAAATCGATGGCAGAAACGCGCAAACAAGATCGTCCGACTGTAACCGTTGAGCACGTAGCGCGTATCGTTGCTCGTCTTGCCCGCGTTCCATACGAATCAGTCATCAAGGCCGAGCGCGAGCAGCTGCGCGGAATGGAAGGTAATCTCGCCAAAAAAATCTTTGGCCAGAATCATGTTGTAAAAGAAGTGGCTGAAACGGTACGCAAATCCCGTCTCGGTTTGAGTGATCCAAAACGTCCGCGTGCCAGCTTCTTGTTCGTCGGTCCTTCCGGAACCGGTAAGACCGAACTCGCAAAAGCGCTCGCGCATGAGTTGTTTGGCCGTGAAGACGCCCTTAGTGAAGCTCGACATGTCGGAATTTGCAGAAGGTCACTCTGTTTCCAAGTTACTCGGTTCTCCGGCTGGTTATGTTGGCTTCCGTGAAGGCAACCGCCTCGCCGATACGATCCGCAAACATCCGCACGCGGTTCTCTTGTTCGATGAATTCGAAAAAGCTCATCCTGATGTCCAGCATCTGCTCTTGCAGGCGCTTGAAGATGGAAAAATCACGGACGGAACAGGCCGCCATATCCCCTTCCGCCATGCCTACATCGTGCTCACTTCCAATGTCGGCGCAGAGTATTTAAATCGTTCTTCCCTCGGCTTTGGCGATTCTACCGACGGATTTGAATCCCTCGTCCGCACCCAGCTCAAAGAGCGATTCCGCCCCGAGCTTTTGAATCGTCTCGATCGCATCGTTGTCTTCAAACCGCTTGAGTCGGAAACCTTGCGCAATATTGTCCGACGCGAACTGGATATTATTTTGAGCCGTGTGAAAGAGGCTCAGGATGTCGCGCTTTCCGCTGGCAACGACGTCCTCGACTGGCTCATGAAGCGCGAATTCTCGACTGATGAAGGAGCTCGAGCCGCACGGCGCATCGTCGAGCGTGAAGTGATGTCGCTTTTGTCGGAAATGCTGATCGAGCATCCAAACAAGAAAAAAGGAACGTTGAAGGTAACCAAGAACACAATAAAAGTATCGTAACGAGCAAGCCCGGTCCGAAATATATCGGACCGGGCTTATTCAGATGAGAACGGAGTCGTAACCGCCTTGTGCGTGTAGATCGCGATCGGGGTGATAGTGTCGGAGCAGTGTCCGCAGCGAGCTGCCATGTCCGACCACAACCATTGTGCAGCCATCCGGACAGCTTTTTAGCGCCTCCTCGACAGCTTTCAGGTGCCGATCCAGCACCGTGTCGCTACACTCGCCGCCGAATTCGCGGAAGTCATACGCCCTATGTAGCGAGTCGAGCAACTCTCTGCCTCGATCTGTCGACAGAATCTCTTCGCGAGTCTTGCCGTCAAGACTGCCGAGATGGACCTCGCGGAAGCGGGGTTCGGTCAGGATCGGTACATTGAGTGCTTCACGGAGAAAATGCGCTGTCTGCTGCGCACGCTCGAGATCCGAACACACAATGTGTGAGAACTCCGACGTGGCTGCAAGCAACTGCATCCCGAGCTTGATAGCCTGACCTTTCCCCTCCTCGTTTAGTCGCGCCGTGTCGTCCTGGCCGCTTAGACGCTTGATTGCGTTCCAGTCGCTCTGACAGTGTCGGACAAGTATGAGCGTCTTCATATCGCCTCCAAATGTGCCAAAGGAAACTGTCATGAGAAACCCGAAATGTCAATGTCCCCCGCCCGTGATAGAATCCGCACATGGCGGATGCTGCAGAAGTACAGCCGCTTCCGGATGAGGAGCCAATCGATGAAACGCCGCAAAGCGATGATTCATCAGAGGCAGACCAACCCGGTAAGGACGTCTCTTTTGGGACGTTTTTAACCGTTGGTCCAAAAGCCACGCGCAACGTCACCATTATCGGCTACGACAGCTTGCGAAATACCGTCCGTGCTGTCCGTCGATCCGGCGATACCGTTGAAAACATCCAAATCCCCTACGAGCAATATAAAACGCTTCTCGATGCCCAGCGTGAAAGTGATTTGGCTTCCGGTCGCAAAACCAAAAAGAATCTTTCCAAAGCCGTAAGCGGCTACTTTGGTAAAAGTGTTGCTCTCGATGGAAAATCCGCTCAAGTCATCGGCTACGATGCACAGAGCGATGAAGTTCTCGTTAGCGACGCCGAGGGTCCTCGCTGGATGAAATCCGGGGAGATGCTGCGCAGCACGCAGAATCTTTCAAGAAATCCTCTCGCGACCCCATCTACCTCTCGCGCAAGATCAAGATCCGCTTCAAAAGAGCCGCGCATCATTCAGGATCAAGGCGGAGAAATCGATCAAGATAAAACCGCTCAAATTCAGCGCGCGTTTGAGCAGGGTCGTATTACGATTCAGGATCCGCCTGGTCAGCGTACGGTTTCTTTGTCCGTCGATACGGATGGAAAAGTGTTGCGTCAGCTGGAAACGACGCTTTCGTCCATACAGCCTTCGCAAATCGAGTACCTATCATCGAGTGGCCAATCCATCGCCCTAACCGATGTTGATGTTGCGATTCCGGCGGTTACCGCTCCGCTGGATGTCGAGGCCACGATTGAAACGACAGCGACCATCCCCTCCTCATCGCAGACCTCAATTCGTGCAACGCGCGAGGCGCTTCAACAGTCCCGTGCTGCATCGGGCGCAGTCGCGCAGGGAGCCGTCGCCGCTGTAGCTGCCGTCGCCGCAACAATTCCGGCGACAAATACCGGAGCAAACGCTGCCATCGCGGCTGCACAAAATGTATTGGCGACTTACGCAAATTCTGCGGCGAATCGTCAAAACCAAATCCAGGAATTATCTAATCAGATTTCCGACGTCTCCAATCGCATTAACGATTTACAGCAGCGATCTCGTCAATCGTTGGCAGGTGGCGATGGCGGTCAGGCCGTAGTCTACGAGCAGCAGATGGTTCAGGCGCAAAGCGAGCGCCGATCCTTGCTCGATCAGCAAACCGACATTCAAGTCACGGCCATTAACGAAAACAATAAGGCAGCATTGATTGTAAAAGCCGTCGAAGAACTTGTCCCTGATAAGAGCGGTGAAATTCCAGAAGCAAAAGTTCTTGCGGTTCAGCGTTTATTGCCGAGGCTGCCATCTGTTGCTCCGCGAATGCAACAAGGCGGTGCCGCTGCCGCTTCAGCCGCGCTCCCTACTCCCCCAAGAGTTGCTCGACCGAGAGCCTACGCTCCCGGAATCCCGACTCGTCCAACCGCATCCGCGGCAAATCCGGCCATTCGCTCGCCAAAACCGCTCCGCCCGCTTGGCGGAAGCTTGTCGACGCTTGGCGGCCAAGCTCGTCGTGCAGCTGATTTCAACGCCGATCAAGCCTATGATCGCGGCGCTGGTCAACAGGCTTATGAAGACAGCACGCTCAGCGACTCGTCTGAAGAAGCGCTTGCCACAGAAGGAGGACTTGCGCCCTTTTCCGGACCACTCGACACGCCGCAAGCCCAAACCCAGACCTACGCCGCCGGTGCTGATGATGAAGAAGACGAGCCAGCTGACATCTACGGCGCTCGTGAAGAAGAAGGTCGTTCACGAATGTCGGAGATCAATCAGAGTTTGTCGACTGAGCCGCGTCAGACAGAGCGCTTTGATTCCGGTATCGAAAACAGGCCTTCAAGTGAGTCTGCAACAATCTCGACACCAGCCGAGCGGCCTCGTCCGCCCGTGGGCCCCTCTCAACAGGAAATAGCCCGTGCCGCAGCTTTGCAGCAAGCCACGGCTCAGGCCATCCAACGGCAGGGTCAACAACAGCAGAATCAGAAAAACGGCCAAATCGCTGCTGACCAAGCAGAGAGTCAGAAGCAAAAAATTCAAACGGCAAAAAAGACGTTTTCTAACCTCGTTGACGCATTCGACACCGTTCACGGTGCGGCGGATGTTGTTGGTATTTTGCTCACGGTCGCGCACTTGAATATCCGACTCATACTCACGGTTTTTAAAAGAGACCTACCGTTTACGCCACGCGCCGGATATCCCTATGAGTGCGGCGTTATCCTTTGTTTCGATATTCTGGTCTGCTTAGCCGTTCTTTCGGCGATCATGGGAGTGATTATATTTATTGCCTCGGTTACAGGGGCTGTTTCGAGTGTATCCTTTGGCTTATCTGAACTGATCGATTTGTTCTGATCCAAAGCCCATTCGTGCTATAATCGTTCTATGAACGAACGCTTGCAACGTGTCCTTTTGATCGTAGGCTTTTTTCTGGTTGTTATTGGAATCGCCTTCGGTATTTATTGGGTATTCTTCCGTCCACCAGGAGCGGTCGTGACACCGCCTACGGGTACCATTCAGCCTGGCGGTACCTTGCCTTCGGCAGGTACGGGCGGTCCCCAAGTTGCTACGACGACTCCGACCGGTCCCGGTGGTTTGCCGGTTCAACCAGGCACGCCATTCGTGCCTTCTATTCCAACAGGAATCCCCACCGCTCCCCGCACCCAAGTCCTCCGCTCGACCCCGACACGCTCTGTCTCGGTTTCACAAAACGGCCAAATCCGTGGCTACAATCCGGAAGACGGACGTTTTTATCGCATCTCAACAAGCGGCGAGTCTGTTCCCATGAGCAATCAAACATTTTTCAATGTCGATACCGTCGCCTGGGGCAACTCTTCGGACAAAGCGATCATCAACTATCCGGACGGTTCCAACATTCTCTATGATTTCTCCAACGATCGTCAGGTGACGCTTCCAAAACACTGGGAAGATTTTCAATTTTCTCCAGACGATGACCGTATCGTCGCCAAAAGCGTAGGCAACAATGAGGATAATCGCTTTCTCGTTGTCTCAAATCCTGATGGAACCAATGCTCGTCCAATTGAAAGCCTTGGGGAGAATCAAAACAAAGTCCATTCCAGCTGGTCGCCAAATAATCAAATTGTCGCCTATTCCTTTACAGGGGAACCGCTCGGTCTTGATCGTCAGCAGATTATTTTGCTTGGTCAAAATCAAGAAAACTTCAAAGGCTTGGTCGTAGAAGGCCGCGGATTTATTCCCAACTGGGCTCCTTCCGGTCAAAACCTCTTGTACTCCGTGCATACCAGCGCAAATAACTACCTTCCAACACTTTGGGTCAGCGGCGCCGCCGGCGATTCTATTAATGCTAACCGCATAAACCTCCAGATCAACACGTGGGCAGACAAGTGCACGTGGCAGGGCGAGCAAACGCTTATTTGTGGCGTACCAACTCGATTGGGACAGGGTGCCGGACTCCAGCGAGAAATATTTCAGAACAACCCAGACGAAATTTGGAAAATCAATTTGGCTACGGGAGAAAAGATCAACCTTGGTCAGCCACAAGGCGGTGCCGCCGTGCAAAACATGAGCGTTACGCCAGATGGCCGCTCCGCAATCTTCACCGATCAAATCAGCGGACGGCTGATTCGCTTTGACTTGTAATCTATGGACGATCGGAACCGTCTCCTTTGGCTATTTCTCGGCATCTTTGGCGTGTTGAGCTTGTTGTTGGCGTGGAGCCTGATCTTCCGTGCTGTCTCGACGTTCCAAGCAGGTACGCGTCCCGCTTACACTCCCGACTCGCAACTCGGTGCGCCGCAACTCCCCCCGATCCGTTCTACCGATCCCGCTCGCGGCTCCACGTCGACAGACGCAATCGTCATTGTAGAATTTGCCGACTATACCTGCGCCTACTGCCGAGCGTCGGAACCGGAGCTCGTCGCAATTCTTGCAGCCTATCCCACGGGTATCCGCCACGTTTGGCGCGATATGCCCGTCGCAAGCGACAGACCCGACGCCATCCTCGCCGCCTCCGCCGGACGTTGCGCAAACGACCAAGGCAGATTCTGGGACATGCATGACGCGCTCCTCAAGATGAGCACGATCGATCTCCCATCTCTGCAGGCAAAGGCCACGGAACTGCGCCTCGACGTCTCCTCCTTTAACACGTGCGTTCAGTCCGGCCGCCACATCATCGATATTCAAAACGATATCCAGCTCGCCAAAGACCACGGAATGACCGGAGCCCCAACATTTTTTATTGGCGATGAAAGCCTGACCGGCTACGTCAAAGCAGGAGAATTCCAGTGGGCGATCCTAAAGGCGCGTATTTTTTAAACCTATGCGGTTCCTTCGCATCGCGATCTGCATCACAGCGATCGTTTTGCCGTTGGGCGTACACGCGCAAGTCGGTCCGTGTAGTGGTACAAATACCTGTGCGCCCGGCCAAGTTTGCGTAGGTCCGGAAGGCTCCCGTCTCTGCTATAGAACCTGCAATCCAGCAGCCGCCAGCGGCGCAATCGATGCGTGCCCTGCTGGAGAATCGTGCGGACGCCCAACCGGAATCGGACAAGATGTCTGTGAACTCTCAGCTCCTCCAAGCTCCTCATCGGAATCTACGGAAGAGGCTGTAACAGAGGTACCCTTTGTGCCGATCACCCCACAACTCGGGGTGCCGATTCCTGGTGGCAGCTTAACCCCAGCGTCACAAGAGGGTGGTCTAGTTCGAGTCGCATTTTTAGCAGAGTACATTAATGCCGCGTATCGATATCTTGCGACCATCGCGCTCGTCATCGCGATCGTTATGTGCGTCTACGGAGGCTTCCTCTATCTTGGCGGTTCCGCAGGAATCGGAGAAATCAAAAGAGGGAAAAAAATTATTACGGATGCGATCGTGGGGATGCTCCTCATTTTAGCTTCTTTCGGAATCTTGAACATTATTAATCCGGATACAACAAATCTAAAGGTATTGGAATTAGCATTTGTAAAACGTGTGGAGCTCGATTTTAGACTTCAGGAAAGTTTAGGCTCGCTAGGAGATGAGGAAGCTTATAGATCTGCTTCAGACCTTCCCGCCGGCGGTGAAGCCGGGACTTGGCGAGCGCGAATGTTGGCAGTCTGTGGGTCACGCAACGGCATGTCGCTGTCTTACCCTCAAAAGGTAGAGAAACTAAAAGAAATTGTACGAGTCTGGAAAACGGTTGGCGCAGATGAGGGAGGTGCGATTTATATAAGAGGTGGAGACGCAAGCTGTCGTGGTAATCACGGTCAGGCGAATTACCTACGCGGGCTCCTTGAAGGCTTTGAGGGAAACGTTCGATTGACGAGCCCCTGTAATCAACTCGTTGCATCTAACGACACTCAGTGTTTAAGCGCCTGGAGGGCTGAATACGATCGACTGGTGACCTCAAGGGCAAACACGGCTGGACTCCTTTGCGGAGACTGTGCGACGACTGTACGTGATCTGTACATGTGTTTTGCCGGATCTGAAGGACGCACTCGTGTTATGGGAAATCGGCCTACAAATGTTGGGGGAAATTGTAGACCTCAAGGTCCCTCAGACGAGTCACTCTACGTTTTTCGACTGGAGCGTGATGACTTAGGCGGAACAATTACAGAAGGTCATATCGATGGTGTTATTTCGCGTCTGCGTTTTGGAGATGTTATTTCGTATATCGGTGAAAATGCTGGACACGTTTTCATGTACACGGGCGGCGCAGGACTTGGGTATGAGATGATGGAGATGGGTTCAGGTGGACGCGGGGATATTTCTTCCGGTGGAGGCCGGAGAGCCTCTGAAAATGCAGGCCTGGAGGTTACATTGAGTGGAATGCAGGCATACAGCAGCGCCAGATCATACCTGTCGAATCTTGTATCGTCGTCACGCAATCGTGCTAATCCAAAAATCTGTATTTGGGCATGGCGTCCAATGGGAAACCCTTAGTATCAATTGGTCCATCGGGTTTTTTAATGTAAAATACAAATATGCGCGTCGTTCTCACACTCTTTATTTGCGTCGTAGGACTTTTTACATCCGTAATGCCCGCTGCGGCTCAAGTAGGCCCGTGCGGCGCCGCGGATGCATGCCCCTCCGGACAAATTTGTATCGGAGCTGTAGGTTCTCGTTTTTGCTTTAAGACATGCACTCCGCCCGCAGATATTTTTGGTTCCGCAACGGAATGTAACGCCTCGGAATCGTGCGCAACTCCGGAAGGTTTTAGCCGTAACGTATGCGTCGTCACCACCGGAGCATCAGGCGGTCCGTTTGATCCATCAACAATCGACACACGCTTATCGTGTAACGAATCACGCCCTTGTGCCGGCGACACGACATGTGTCTCTGGTACGTGTCGCCAACCAATGGGAGGTGCCTGTACTAGCGATGCAGACTGTAATGTAGGAATCAGATGTGTTGGCGACAGAATTTCGGGAAGAACCTGCGGTGTTGGACTCCCCTCCTCCTCATCCGATTCCTCGGCAGAAGAGACGCCTGAACCGGAGTTTGTCCCTATCACCCCCCAACTTGGCACCCCAATCCCCGGCTTTACTCCCGAGGCCCCGACGCGTGAAGGCGGCGTCGTGCGTGTCGCGTTTCTCGCCGGCTACATCAACGCTGTCTATCGTTATCTCACCGGCATTATCCTCGTGGTCGCGATCGTGATGGTCGTATACGGAGGCTTTCTTTATCTCGTAGGCTCGGCTGGCGTAGGCAGTATTCAAAACGGAAAACGCATTATCACCGATGCGATCATGGGCATGATTATCACTTTGGCTGCGTTTGCGATTTTAAACACGATCAGTCCCGCAACAACCCAGCTAAAGACGCTAGAACTTGGATATGTTGCGGGAGTAACGTTGGAAGAAGCCGGTGGAGTGGAAGAATTTGGTGAAGCACCGGCAGGTACACCATCCTCCTCGTGCGATGCCCCTCGCCGTTCCAGAAGTGACTCTACCTATGACTCCCTCTTCCAGAGGTATGCCGGTTGCGCCGGCTTGGACTGGCGTATCTTAAAAGCCGTCGCTTACAAGGAGTCTGGTTTCCGAGAATGTGTCACTAATCGCTGGGGTTACACAGGATTGTTTCAAGTCCGTCCGGACACATGCGCTCTGCGCAGTCACGGTCGTGCAGAAGATTGCAATCGTTTGGTCAACCCGGAAATCAACACGGCCGCGGCCTCCGTCGGCCAGTTGCGCCAAGGCGCCTCACTCATTAATCGTCTTTGTCCCGGCCTCACCGATGCGCACCGTTACGTGACGTTGCTCTATTTCGCCCATAACTCCGGAGGTGGAGCGCTGCAATCTGTTGTTCGTCGAGTAGGTTGCAATGCAACAAATGAGCAATACGATGAAGCGGCTACGACATTCTGGGAAGAAAACTCCGCCCGTCGAGGCCGATCTCTCCCGCCCAACCACGACACACGCATGTCGTTTGCGCGCGGGGTGGCAGACACAGCCGTAGGCTATGGCGTGAGCACGCCGACCGTGCCACGATCTGCCTGTCCTGTAACCTGACATGAAACCTCCACAGACATTGTTCACTTGCACAAATTGCGGCGCCCAGTACCAGAAATGGGCCGGGCGCTGTTCAGAATGCGGAAAATGGGGAACAGTCGCAGAAGAGGAGGTTCACGCGTCACGCGTCACGCAACACGCTTCATCAAAGCCAGGTAAAACATCCTCCTTTGTCGACCTCGCCGCCGCAGGAGAAATCCCCCGTAATAAAACCGGCTTATCCGTTTGGGACGAGCTCCTCTCCGGCGGACTTGTCTCCGGATCAGTCACGCTTCTTGGTGGTGAGCCTGGCATCGGTAAATCAACACTCCTCGCCCAGCTTGCACTCTCCGTTGCTGCGCAAGGAAAAACGGTTTTATACGTCACAGGTGAGGAATCCCCTTCGCAAGTTTCATTACGTCTCAAACGTCTTTCTAAAACACTTCCCTCGTCTCTGCTCTTTCTTGATGAGACCTCTGCCGACGTTGTCGCTTCAACCATCTCTGAAACAAAGCCCGGCCTCACCATCGTCGACTCTATTCAGTCGATGCGTGCTCCAGAAGTTCCAGGTGAACCAGGAAACATGTCCCAAGTCCGCGCGAGCGCAGGTTGGATTGCAGAAACGGCTAAAAAATCCGGAGTGCCAGTCATTCTCGTTGGACAAGTAAACAAAGAAGGCGATCTCGCCGGACCGCGTCTACTCGAGCACCTCGTCGACACCGTCATCATGATGGAAGGCGACCGCAGCCACGCGTTTCGCTTGATGCGTGTCACCAAACACCGCTTTGGCACCACGGACGCCTCCGCCCTCCTAACGATGAACGAGTCCGGCCTCTCCGTTGTCGAGGATCCAAGCGCCGCCCTCCTCGCTGACCGCCCAAAACAAGCCCCAGGAACCGTCGTCACGTGCCTTCTCGAAGGCCAGCGCCCGATTCTCGTCGAATTACAGGCTCTCGTAACCCCAGCCGGCTACGGCACTCCCCTTCGCCGCGCCTCCGGTATCGATCTCAATCGACTTAGTTTGCTCCTCGCCGTCATGGGCCGTCGTGCAGGCGTAGGTTTTGGCGATCAAGATGTCTTTGCTAATGCTGTTGGCGGTATCGAGGCAAAAGAAACCGCGGTTGACCTCGCTATTTGTCTGGCCGCTGCTTCGGCCAAACTCGATAAACCTCTTCCGGACGATCTCGCTGTTTGGGGAGAAGTGGGTTTAACCGGTGAAATCCGACCTGTAGCCCGCATGGATATGCGCCTCAAAGAAGCAAAACGCCTCGGCTTCACACGTTTCATTACTCCGGCTGAATGCAAGCATCTGAAAGATGCGATTGCGCTCTATTCCAAGTGAGCCGAGTCCCGCATCCCCTCGACGGCACGTTTCCAAAGCGGATGTTTTGATAAATCTGGATCCGTATCAAGAATTTTCCGAGCTTCATCTCTCGCTTGGGAAATAATTTCACCATCCGTAATTCTGGCGATGGTAAGCGCCTCATGGCCGCTCTGCTGCGTTCCGAGCAATTGTCCGCTTCCACGCAGCTTCAAATCCTCTTCTGCTAATCGGAAGCCATCCTGTACGCGTTCCATCGTCATCAAGCGCTCCAATCCAGGCCCTTCGGTATCCGTCAGCAAGTAACAGGAGCTCGGCAGGCTTGATCTTCCGACACGTCCGCGTAATTGATGAAGCTGTGCCAATCCAAATCGCTCAGCGCCTTCAATAGCGATCACTGTCGCCTGCGGAACGTCCACGCCGACTTCAATCACGCTTGTCGCGATCAAAACATCGACATCGCCATTTTTAAACGCCTCCATCGTTTCTTCTTTTTCTTTTGGTTTCAATCGACCATGCAGCAAACCAAGCTTGATCCCTTCAAGCGGTCCCTTCGATAAGTTCTTCAACGCCTCCGTCACCGATGTAACTCCAAGCGCATCCGAAGGATCAATCAGCGGACAAACAATATACGCTTTCTCTTTACGTCCGATCGCATCACGAATCGCCTGATACGCCTTCTCGCGTTGCTCTCCATGACAAACTTTCGTCGTAATCGGCAAACGTCCGGCTGGCTTTTCGACGATGAGTGAAATATCCAAATCCCCGTACAGAGTCAGCGCCAATGTCCGAGGAATCGGCGTCGCTGTCATCGATAAGAGATGCGGAACATGCCCGTCATCTCGCGAACCGAGTAATAACGCTTCACGCTGCCCTACGCCAAATCGATGCTGTTCATCCACAATCGCCAGAGCCAAATCCTTAGGCAAACGCCCATTCTCAAGCAAGGCATGTGTGCCGACCATCACGATATTCCCCTGCTCCGCCAGCGATTCAATCTGCCCTACCTTCATCGGTTCCTCATTTCTGCCTTGATAGAGTCTCTTTTCCGTTCTCGTCACCAACGCAAATGGAATATTATGCGTTGCAAACAGGCGCTGGAATGTAAGCGCGTGCTGTCTCGCCAAAATATCTGTTGGTGCGAGCAAGACAGCTGAATGTCCCTGTCGATGCACATGCGCAGCCAAAAAGCCGCGACAACCGTTTTTCCTGAACCAACATCGCCTTGGATGAGCCGACGCATCGGCTGATCGCGCTCCATATCCTGCAAAGCCGCCCACACCGATTTCTTCTGGTCTCCGGTCAATGGATACGGCAAACCCTCCACAAATTTCTTGGCAAAAATTTGATCAAAGGTAATCGCGGGCGCACCTGCTTTTGTCGCGCGCTTTCTTTCAGCGCCAAGCGCAAGTTGATAGCCAAGAACTTCATCAAAAGCCAATCGGCGCCGTCCCTGCTCGGCATGCTCACTAGAATTTGGTTCATGGACAGCTCGAACAGCCTCTTGCAGTGACAAAAGTTTTAATCGATCAAGTTCAGCCTTATCAACAGCGTCTTCCGGCCACTCGACATTCTCTAAAACATACTGCATCAAACGTCGATACGTTTTCTGTATCAATGTTCCAGCCAAACCATAAACCGGCGCGACCTTTCCTGCAGCTAATGTTCGGGCTTCTGCTGGTTCCCAAATCTTGCTTACGAGTGTTTTTCCGTAAGGTGCTTTAATTTGAATCTTTCCAGACAAAAAGATTTTTCGACCTGGTTTGAATTCTTCCAAAACCCAAGGCTGATTAAAAAAGTTCGCATTCAACTTTCCGGTCTCGTCCTCAAACATCAGTCTGAAAACGGCAAAACGCTTACGAAAGGTATTGAGCTTGATGCATTTAACAACGGTTCCCTCGAGCGTCACGAAATCGCCATTCTGCGCATTAGCAATCTTAGCGATTTGGGAGAAGTCATCGTATCGGCGTGGAAGTGTCAGCAAGAGATCCCCGATCGTCCGGATACCTAAGCTCTCCCAGGCTTTACGCACCGGGGCTGTCGCTCCTTTAACGAATGAGACGGGTTCCTCCCAGCGCAGCATATGGCATAGAGCATAGAGCATGTGCGATAAATGTTCTATGCCTGATGTTCTATGCTACAATGGCCGATATATGCGATCTTTTCCCTCGGAAGTCGAGGACGCCATGATTTCATCCCAAGACCGCTTTGTCTGGGAAATGCCGGCTTTTGATAAGCATGAGCGCGGAAAAACCTGGTATTTCGGGCTAGCCGTTCTGTCGGTTTTGCTAATCGCTTATGCTGTTTGGACGGCTAATTTCTTGTTCGCTTTTATCATCTTTCTCTCCGCCATCATTATATTGTTGGTCGGCAGCCAAGAGCCTCGCCATATCCTCGTTCAAATCGGCGACAATGGCATCGTTGTAGACGGTAAACTTCACCTGTTTCAGGATATCGGCAACTTTGGCATCGTGTATCAGCCTCCAATGGCCAAAGTCCTCTATATTGAGCCAAAAGCAACCTTGGCCCAGCGCATGCGCTTGGAGCTGATCGACCAAGACCCCGTGGAACTACGCAGCCATTTGCGCCAGTACCTTCAAGAGGATCTGGACTTGCAAGGAGAGCATCTTTCTGATATAATCGGGCGGCTATTAAAGATTTAATGGTTGTTGGCGGCCGTAGCTCAGCTGGATAGAGCGCTTCCCTGCGAAGGAAGAGGTCAAACGTTCGAATCGTTTCGGCCGCACCATAAAAAAGCCACCCGTCGAGGGTGGCTTTTTTTATTCCTATTTCATTTCCTTCGCATCTGCCAGCACTTCCTCGGCGTGCTTGGCTGGCTTCACTTCTTCATACACTTTAGCGATCTTGCCTTTGTCATCGATCAAAAAGCTCACGCGATTTGTACCCATATACTCGCGCCCCATGAACTTTTTCTTGCCCCAGATCTTGTAAGCCTCCACAACCTCCTTCTTTTCATCGGAAAGCAGCGTGAATGGCAAATCGTATTTCTCGACAAACTTGGCGTGTTTCTTGACCGGATCAATGCTAATGCCCCAAACCGTGATCCCCATTTTCTTGAATGATCCGTAGTTATCGCGGATCGTACACGCTTCAACCGTACATCCTGGTGTATCGTCCTTTGGATAGAAATAAATCAGTGTCCACTTCCCTTTCTGGTCTTTCAACGAATGCATCTTTCCTTCCTGATCCGGCAGAGTAAATTCCGGTGCCTTGGTTCCTTGTTTAAGCATATAGTCGATTATATCGCCCTAATCAAAACCCCGCCATCAGGCGGGGTTTTGTACGGCTTAGGCGATGATATCCTCGACCGAAGTCTTGAACACCATGGCGATTCCGATCAAGGTCTTGATTGTCGGGTTCTTGTTGGCGCCGCTCTCAAGCTTGATGATCGTGTTGTAGTTGACCTTGGCTTTCTTGGAAAGCTCGTCACGAGTCAATTCATGCTTGGCGCGAAGACCCTTGATCTTGGCCGCAAGTTTGGAAAGATTATATTTTGGAGTTTTGCTCATATCTAGTCTCGAAATAAAAGAATAACAACTGAACGATGCGTACTATAGCCGTTTGGTAAAAATCGTCAAGCCCCTACCTCGAGTTCGCCTGAATATGGGCACGTGAAAGCGGTCCGAGGATACCGGTAGCCCGTATCCCATGAGTTTTTTGATAGCGTCTGAGAGCCTCGCGGGTTCCAGCTCCAAATCGTGTCGTTTCCTTTCCTTTTGAACCAGGACCGCTTGCAGCCACAAGAAAGCCGTTGGAGTTAAGGAACAGCTGCAATGCCTTCACATCATCACCTAACGAGCCAGTTTTGAGCTCACGAGTAAAACGAAAACCCGGAGAAACCCTTTCCGATAATAAAGTCTTTTGATGTAACTTCTTTAATGTGATTTCAATTCTATTGATATAGACATGGGCAAACGTCGCCGAGATGTCTGCAATACCATCACTATTCAAATCAATGGTACGCGAATCACCGAGAGCAAACGATTGAGTATTAGCCATGGAATTGAAACGGAGAACGACTCGAGGCACATTCAAGTCAACACTGACCAGCTGAATAGCATGTTCTGCTAACGGAGCGTCATCTAAGGTGAAAAGGCCTGTACTACGTATTTTTGCAAGAAAATTAATACCTTGTTCATCAACCTCGCCGATCGTTTGGGTCTTATCTATTTCAACGGTTACATCACGCTTCCCTCTGCCAATGCCTTTAGGCGGTATAAAAGAGCCGCCGCCTCCTGTTGAAGTGGCCTGCCGAGCCTTGAAATAGGCGGTGTATGTTTGCGTTGTGGTGACGTTATAATCCTGTCTTGGGTTATCTGTTCTCCCGTCGCTCCAATGCGAGAATTGATTTAAGGTAAACGGCGTTGCCGTAACAGCGATGGTCGAAGAATTGTAATCGATATATTGAGTAGATGATCCGGATATCACGCCGCCATCTCCAGCAGAATAGGTGACAAAATTTCTAAAGATAGTCACCTCGCCCGAGAGAGATAAATCATTACCTGTAAGTCTTCCGTAAGAAAACGTGCCTGTGGTGGCGGATGCACCCCACGCATACATACGCAATGAAACGCTCGTGACGTTTTGGAGCGTGGGAACATCTGCTGGAGCGGTAGTTGTCGCGGTTCTTCCGTTCGCATCTGTTCCCGTATAAACCTGGGGTGTTCCAAGAATAATCCCGGGCGTGGCAAATTCGTTTAAACTATACTGCCATTGATAGGTGGTCGGACCGGAAAACGTACGCAGATTAGTTTGAAAAAGATTGGTAAGGGTAATGTAATAGCCTGTTTGCGACTGTACATGAAACTGATAGTATTCATCATTTGTTACGGCATTTGTGCTCGTAGCACCCGTTAGGAAGTTCACAGAAGCATACGAGTTACTTGCCAGAGTCGGATCAATTCCGACTCCTCTACTCACCTGAGTGGATAGCAGCTGTGTATTCAAGAATGTTGCTGGAAAAAGCGACTCATTGCCGGACAAGGTGTTCGCATCAAATCCTAAAATGATGTTGGGTGAAACCGTGCCAGATAGCTCAAAATCCGGTCCACTTTCTCTACCAAGAGCAAACGTACCGTTAGAAGATGTAGCACCCCAAGCATACAGTCTCAACGTGAGTATCCTTGCTCCTTGAAGTGGTAGCAATCCGCTTAGAGGAATGGCGGTTTGAGTGACTCCTAAATCATCCGTACCGCTATAAGTGATTTCAGATCCTAAATCAGTTCCAGAAGTGGAAAACTCATCAAGGCTATATTGCCACTGAAACGTCATGGGGCCCTGAGCGCTTCTTCGAATGACATAATTCATCTCGGAAAGGGACATGCGGAAACCGTCTTTAACGGGAATATGTATCTGGATGAAATCATTTTCTTGTATCGCATTCGTTTTTGTGCCTGCGACAAAATAGCCATTTGATGAAAATGCGTTAAGCAGCCCAGATGGGTTCAAACCAGATCCTCTCGTGAGGGTGGCCGATGCAATGGAGGCGTTCAGAGTCGTTGCCCCATGGCTCGCTTGATCTCCAGGCTGTCCGGCCTCTTCAAAAGCCACGATATTCCCAGGTCCAGATTCGCCAATGAATTCTAGATCATTACCCGCAAGTCTCCCAAAAGCAATCGTGCCTGGTGCGCCCGTGGCCCCCCAGGCGTAAAGTCGAAACGTGACGGGAGATCCAGATGGTATGTTTTGCAATGCGGTAACGGATGACAGGTCTATTGGAGTCATGGCAGCACCATTCGTGCCTGTCCCGGTATATGAGCCCTCAGCACCAACATCGGTACCAGTTGTAGCAAAACCGTCCAGACTGTATTGCCACTGATATGCGTTTGGACCAGTACCGCTTCTCCGAAGATTAAAATTGATGGCCTGTAGTGAAAAACTCATGCCGTTGCGAGGCTGTATCGTCACCTGAAAAAATTCATTACTAGAAATTGCATTCGCCTTTAGCCCCCCGACAACAAAAGAGCTGGCTGAAAAGGCATTGCCTAAGGCTGAAGGTGAAATCCCAGCCCCTCTGGAAAGAGTGACCGTCTCAAGATCAACGTCATTGGTTGTCGCATTGAAAGTTGCTTCAGAGCCAAGCAATCCATTTAATTCAAAGCCTGCAACGGTCACAGGCGCAGCCTGCACAATAGTAATATTTGAAAAAAGCACTGCGCAGATAAACATTCCAGGCAAGAGACGTCGAAACAATTGAATGAATACAGGAGAGTCCATAAGTGAATATTAGTCCAATGAGCATATTTTCATAAAACCGCGTCTGTTTGAGACGCGGTTTTATGGCGGAGAGGGAGGGATTCGAACCCTCGCGGCCTTTCGACCCTAGGAGATTAGCAATCTCCCCCCTTCAGCCTCTTGGGTACCTCTCCATGCTGAAGCGGAGCTAGCTTAGATCAAAAATAACTTCTGTTCAAGGCCGTAAAATCGACATAAGTACGGCATTATGTTAACATCCTATCGAACATTGCAGTATGAATGAAACACCGCACTCGACCAAAACGGGACTTATCGTGGCTATTATCTGTCTAGTTATCGCATTTTTTCTTGGAAACCTTTACATTGGATTCCTGGCGATAAGCGCTTTGGGCTATGGGGGCTCGGCCTCCGTCCCATGGTTTATTCTGGCGCTGCTTTATGGGGGGCCGTTTATCATACTCATGATCTTGCTGACGCCGATCATTTTTCTCGCCAAGGGTCAAAACCGAGTCAAGACCATATCAATATATCTTGTTTGTGCATTCCTCATACCAGTAATTATCGTTGGACGGATTTTCTTGAGTCAATTTTTCATGCAACAATCTTCCGAGCGCGCGGTTCGCGGATTACCCGCTATCCGCGAAATAATGGAGGGTAAATGGAAGACAAATTTTGCTGGTACTCAGCTAACCTTTGATCTCAAGAATGTGGAAGCATCCGATCATCAAATGAGTATGGTTTTATACCGTGGTCTCGATGAACAGTTCTACACCACCGGGACCGTCGGTCTCAGCCCGCTTCCTAACGGCACATACACGATTTCATTTGCAACAGCACTGAACAGTAGACGGCCGGAAAAGTTCAGATATTGGGGAGTTATCGACAGTGCTTCCAAGGATAGACTGGTGTTTAAGCTTCATGAGTACGGATATTATCAAGGAGAGATGTCGATTGACGCCGAGTCGAGCAAGCAGCTCGTTCTGATAAGAGCTGAATAACATTCGACAAAAGGCCTCTGATGACGTATTTTATCCCCGCTAGACCAATGGAGAGGTGGCTGAGTGGTCTAAAGCAGCAGACTTGAAATCTGCCGTACCCAAAAGGTACCGTGAGTTCGAATCTCACCCTCTCCGCCATACAAAAGCGACCCACAAGGGTCGCTTTTGCGGAAATAACCGCTTTCCGTGATACTCTCCACTACGTCTATGGAAATCAATATCGCTACCCAAAGAATTCTCCTTCTCAGAGACCAGATTACTCCGGAGATCGCCAAAGAACGCGCTTGGCAGAAAAAGGTGACGGCTTTTGATGCGTTCAGCAAAGTCACGAGTCTTTTAAGTAAGCCAAAGGATGAAGACTTCACTCTCGTTTATAGCGAACATCGCTATGAGCCTTTTTGGCATGTCGTAACCAATGCCCGTTACGAATATCTCCGTTCCGCCAATTACCAAATCCAGACAAGCGGCAAAGAAGTGAAAAGCGTCACGGTTCACGATGTGGAATACGATGTTCAAAATGGTCATATCCATGTTCCCGTCACCGAGCATTGTCTGCAAGAAGAGCATGAAGATCTTATTGTCGATGGAATTACGGCCAAACCATCTGCAGAACTTCAAAAATATATCTCGATGACACCGTTCGAAGTCACGGGTCAGTTAAAAGATGAAGTCGAGGAAGGCGCTATTCTTGTTCCGCCTCAAGCGCGAGTTTCGGCTATCATGCGTGACTCGCTCTCCAAAATGATCAAAGGCATCCACGCCGACAAGATTCTGGCGGAAGAAGTAGAAGTCGCCCGCGTCGATCTCTACTATCGCCCTGTCTACGCCTTCAAATACGCCTGGGCATCCAAACAAAAAGAAGCCATCTTGGAAGTCGATGGCTTAACCGGAGAAATCCGTACAGGTAGCCGTGTCTTCAAAGAATACATGGGTAAAATTCTGGATCAGAACTTCCTCTTTGATGTCGGCGCCGATGCGGTTGGCATGTTTGTTCCGGGTGGAAGCATCGCCGTCAAAGTCGCTAAAAAGTACATGGACACTCGAAAACAATAAGTTAAAGTTTAGAATAGTCTGTATGGATAATCACTCAACAATAAAAAAATTAGAAAATCTCGATGAGCTAAAAGAGCTTGTTGCTGTTTTTACGCTTGCATTTGAGTCTGAATACAGCACGTCAGACTCGTATCTATCCTCAATGCTCCAAAACAGTGCTTGTGTGATCATGGGAGCGGTCGTAGAGGCGCGTATTGTCGGTGGATTAGTCGCTTTTGCAATGACACCGATTCACGGGACAAAGGAGATGTATATCTACGACATTGCTGTACATCCTGAGTTTCAAAAGCGAGGACTAGGCGCACAGCTTATGGAAGCATTGAAGCAAGAAGCACGAGGACGCGGTGTGGAGACGATTTTTGTCGAGGCTGAGTCTGAAGACGAGGGCGCGGTCGCCTTTTACCGTGCAATAGGAGGCAAAGAAGTTGCGGTTAATCATTTTAATTTCAACGTATGAAAACATACACCAACAAAACGCAACCAACAGCCATTAGTCCTGAAACGTTTTTGAAAGAAAACCTCAAGGGAAAAGAAAAAAAGCATCGTGAAGCACTTGCATTGATTGACCTATACACAAAAGTCACAGGCTCGCCCTGTGTAATGTGGAACAAGATATTTGGCTTTGGAAAATATCACTACCTAGATAGCAAAGGCGGTGAACATACCCATCTCATCACGGGCTTCACAAGCTCATCGGCCGGCTTTACTTTATACAATATGATTGGCTGGGAGAATGGCAAAAAAGACATGGAAAATCTCGGCAAGTACAAATTCTCTGGCAAATCATGTCTTGCGATAAAAAGCATTGAGGATATAGATCTCAAAGTACTTAGGGCTGTTATAAAGCGCTCTTACGCTGAGATGAAGAAACGGTATAAAACTGAAAAGTAATTAACTATAATATACATACTATGACAAACAAGAACGTCGTGACATGGTTTGAGATCTCTGTCGATAACATGGATCGAGCTAAAAAATTTTATGAGACAGTAATCGGTAAAGAGCTTCATAAGATGCCTGTGCCAGAAGAAATGGGGATGACGATGTATGCCTTCCCATGGACTGATGATGGCGAGGGTGCAGCCGGAGCATTGGTAAAAAACAATCAAAGCAAACCAGGGGGCACTGGAACCATGGTCTATTTCTATTCGGAAGACTGTAGTGAGCTCGACCGTGTTGAAGCCGCAGGCGGCAAGGTGCTTATGGCAAAAGTGCCGGTAGAAGGCTTTGGTTTCTTCGGTTTCTTTTCTGATACAGAAGGCAATACTGTAGGGTTCTTCTCAAAAAAATAAACGGTTGGCCCTCCCCATTAATACCCTATTCGCAGGCTGTTGTTTTCAACAGAATCCTAGACTATCATTTTATGAAATACTCTTCAGAAATCGTTATCGACCGGCCAATGAGCAAGGTGATTGAGTTATTTGATAACCAAGACAACTTAAAGAGTGGATGGAGGGGCTTATCAGTTTGAGCCAATAAGCGGTGAGCCTGGCCAGGTAGGTGCAAAATCACGTCTAAAGTTCAAGACGGACAGAGGTGAGATGGAGATGATTGAAACAGTGACCGTGAGAAATCTTCCAAAAGAATTACGGGTACGTATGAGGCAAAGGGGGTATTCAATATTGTAAAAAATATTTTTATACCCATTTCCGAGACAAAAACAAAGTATATCACGGAACAGGAGTTCCAATTTCAGGGATTTATGAAAATTATTGGCTTCTTGATGCCAGGAGCATTTAAAAAACAATCCATGAAATATTTGGTAGCGTTTAAGGAATTCGTAGAGAGGACAGCGTAGCTCTGAAATAAAAATCCGCTCAATATGCGGATTTTTATTTCAACCACCCAAAGCAAAAGCAAATCCCTCGATCTTTTCTGCCCCAGCGTTACGCAAAGCCTTGGCACATTCCCCCATTGTCGCTCCGCTTGTAACAATGTCATCGATTAGTAGGATATTCCGACTCACCTGCTCGATACACTCAATCGAATTCAGAAGATTTCCCTTACGCAGTTCTATATCATGTAAATTTGCATTCGCTTCAGTCTTGCGATTGCGCCTCATGAGTTTCATGACCTTCGCTTGTGGTATGAGCTCATCACGCACGATCATCGCCAGATGTTCCGTATGGTCAAACCCGCGCTCCAAAATGTGCTTCTCATCCGTTGGTGTTGGAACAATCGTCCAATCCCCTTCGATTCTGAAAGCTGTCTGATCTCTCCAGCGTCTGACAAGTTCGCGTAGCGTCGGTTCAAAGCATCTTGCGGATCGATATTTATAATTCGTCATCAATTTTCTAAGGACCGGATGCGCATAAGATCCGATAATCTTTAATCGATCAATTCCTTCAACGTGAGGCGCCACTACGGCAAAATCGATCGATTCGAGACAATCATCACAACACCAAAACCCGCCTGTACCACAACCGATACAGACGGGCGGAAATAAGCTATCGAGTATCTTATTCGCCAGCGCGGATACCCATGTCGATGACAACCCAGGCATTGCCATTGCGTTTAAACGTCAGATCGATACCATTCTGCGTAACAACATTTGCTTTCCCAGCATCCTCAACCGTCGTTTGCGCCTGAACAGTCACGGAAGCTTGGGTTGCGGTCAAAATTGGCGGCGGGCTGTTGATCTCGGCCGAGAGAGCTTGAACTGTTTGGCCCCAGGAATTTCCAAAGCTTGGATGATCACGACGCAAGCCAATACGCGTCGCTTCCAGCTTTAATGCCATCGCCGGATCAACGCTAGCCTGGAGCACGCGCAACGCATCAAATCCATCAGCATTTGAATAGGTATTCAAGCGAGCTGCCATATCAAGCGACGTGCGCTTCAAGGCTTCCTGCGCCTGACGCTCCCGCTCAGCGGCTGACGTTGCATCAACCGTTCCTGTCGACGTCGTTGGCTGCGGCAAGGCAGGCGTCGGATTAAACGGCTTCTCAGCTTGATTCTGTGTCGATCCAGGCGGCTGAGGTGCTAAACCTCCCGGAAGAACCGGTCGCAAGATGAACCAGACAACGGCAATAACGCCGGCAAGAGCGGCGATGACGAGCAAGATAAGTAGAATGCGATTTCTCATAGATTAAATTCTAGACTCCAGGGTTTTGTGATTCTTCAAACTCCTTCTTGGCGGCCTCGATCTTGAGCAGTTGCTGCGGATTCGTTGTAACGATCTGGTCCTCCGTGTAAGAAGCAACGATCTGAATAGCGGCATGCTTGGCTCCGGCAAAGAAAATACCCTCACCAACGCCAGACTCAAGCAAAAGATATTTTTCCGACTGCGTCAGCAAGAATGTTCTGGCAACAAGGTCGATGGCAGCCGGCGATTGCTTTAACAAAAGCTGCATCGAGCTGTTGGTTACAATCGCCTGTCCGTAAGGTGAAGTCAAAAAGTCATTCACATCCTGTGTAATTGTCGTGATTCCCAAGAAGTACTTACGGCAGCGTTTCACGAGAGCAAAGATAAACTTGGCAGAATCTTCCGACTGCATCAGCCACCAAGCCTCATCAATAATCAAAATGCGCTTCTTACGTTCCGATCGCACCACATTCCAAATGTAGTTGATAATCGTATAGATCGACATGGATCGCAATTCATCTTCAAGATCACGCACCGAGAAAACCACGAGCTGATTATTCATCTGCACGGTGGTCGGCGAGTTCAAAAGACCGGAGAATGTGCCCTCCGTAAACTTTTTAAGTTTGACAATCAACTCGGCCGTCCCCTCCATGCCTTCAAGAATACTCTGGAAGTCCTGCAAAATTGGCGGCTCGACCGATGAGAGATCAGCGCCCGGCATGATGTCCTTCTTGGCGTACGTTTCAAGCAATGCTCGGTCCAAGATCGAGTCTTCTGTCGTCGTAACCTTGCCCAACATCAAGCGCAGCAAGCCTTTGATCGTAATAACAGCACTTCGGATAATATCCTCGACAGCAAACGCTTCTCCTGTCGGTCTCGGCAAATCAAATGGATTGATCTTGGAGCGCGAGGCCAAAGAAATGTTGATATACGTTCCTCCGACGGCATCGGACAAATGCTTATATTCCGATTCTGGATCGATAACGATAACATCCACGCCAAGCATCAACGATCGGATGATCTCGAGCTTAACCGCATACGATTTACCGGCACCAGAAGTAGCAAAGACAATCGCATTCGCGTTCTGAAGCGAGAAACGGTCAAAAATGATGAGCGAGTTATTATGGCGATTCACGCCATACAAAATACCGTTATCGCTCGTAAGCTCCGCCGATGTAAACGGAAAAGACGACGCAATCGGCGAGGTGCTCATGTTAAAGGTGATCTGTAACTCATCGTTTCCAACCGGCAATGTCGAGTTGAAGCCTTGTTCAGCCTGGAAATACGATCGACGCGTATAAATCAACATCGCAGCAAATGTGCTTTCTACACTTGATGTTACACGCTCCAGCTCATCCTTATCTTTTGAATAGAACGTGCAATAAAACGCAAATTGGAAAAAGTGCTCAATACCCTGCGTCAAATCATCACGCAGCTGCTCGATATCGCGCAAAGCCGTCTCATTGATCGGATCGCGAGGCTTTCCGGACTCGGCATCAGAAGAAATCTGCGCTTCAAGGACACCGACTTTACGCTTGAGCTGCTTCAAAACGATATCCGCTTTAATCGGATAAAAGAACATCGCGATATCCAACTGTGCCGACAAGTTAATAATCGGCGAGGCCCATCCAACCGTCACATAACGCGGATACGTGACGACGAACAGCGTACGGCAATAAACATCGCCCAGACGCACAAATGACGGTTCAACGACCATTGATGCTGGCGCAATCAAATCTTTGATCGATGCAACACCCTTACGATAAATACGCTCTTCCTCAAGAGCGATTTTTTGTTCTTCTGTGGCCTTGGCGCGTTCTTCCTTATTTGGGCCTTTTTGCAAGCCAACACCGCCCTTCGTGATCTGCGAAGGGTCAAAGCCTGGTTTTTGTTCCGGTGTAAAGGCCATATTATTCGAGTTGGAGTTTACTGATATCGCTCATGCGCTGCGTTTCAAACAATTCCGGATTATAAACGGTATACAGCATCTCGATTAAACTCTGCGTATCAAGCTGCACGGCATTAAGCGACATACTCGCCAATCTGCCGATAATTTGATTCACACGCAAGCTGAGATCGAACTGCAATTTTTGAAAACGTTCCTCTGTAAGTTTTCCAACAATGGTTGGCGAAAAAATTTCTGCTAAACGCTGGGCAAATCCCTTCTGCACCGTCCCCTTGTCCGTAGCCGGGTTCAACGGAACAACCACGTAAAATCGCTTCTGCATGATATCACCAAGCTTTACGAGCTGAACAACGAAATCTTTATAGTCATGAATTTGGCGCTTTAAAAGATCGCTGGTTAATACTTTCTCGCTCTCATCCAACTGGCGCATGTAATTATCGATATTCATTCGACGCGACTGGATGACGACCTGAATCGGATAATCCAATCCATTCAAAAACTGCATATAGGCTTGCACGATGGCATTTTGTTCATCAACAGACTTCAACGAAAAGTTGATGCTGGAAACAAGCAAAATGGAACGTAATGTTCCATCGCGCATAATGACAATATTGTCGCGGATCTCTGCGACATCGAGGAAACGTTGTGATGGTACTCCGGGTTTAGGTCCGGCTAGTTTTGCGCTTTGCATATCAGGACTGATCTTCATCAGGATTGTACACCCCGCCCGTATTTACGGTGAGAGCCAAATCCCTTAAACGTGTCGATTCCGGACGACTCTTGGTAACGGAGGCCGTGATCGCTTCCACCTTAGGCGCCATAATCGCCAAAACTTTCAACTCGGCATCATTCAACGCTTTATGCCATACCCGAAGCCTAGGCCGAGACATGGTTTGCAGGACATTCACGAAAAACAAATGGAATGGTTGGCCATTAATCTTCAAGAATCCAAACACGCCGACAAAAGCTGCAGTCAAAATCGCCAAGATGATGAAAAATGGCAAAGTAAAAATACGATACTCGATAAATATCGCAAATGTACCACCTAGAGACAGCAAAAATTGTCTGACCGTAATCGGGCCGAGAATTTTATCTTCGTTATCGATAAATTGAGGTACAACGAATTTCTCTGGCATTTGATGTAATTATAGCACAATGCTTGTCATTCCTGCGAAGGCAGGAATCCAGCCTTAACAAATCCGAGCATTTATTCAATCTCACTCAGCTGGATCCCCGTTTTCACGGGGATGACAACTAAAATTGAATCCTGGCATTCAGCGCAATAATCGCTCCCAATTCCTCTGCTGTTGGTAGATTTGGATCAATTTTACGCTTCTCCTCTACGAGTTGTGCAACCGGCTTAGCCGTTGAGAAACTTTCAGTTACTAAACGCAGATACTGTTGCTGTAATGGCGATGATCTCCAAGCGGCAACGCCATCCGTCCAGCGTTCAAAGTTCTCGCGCTTTAGGGTTTCCAGCTTCTGATAAATCTTCTCAGCCGCCTGCTCTGGCGTCTTGGCTTGTCTACGGAATGTTTCAATATCCATCGACTTTAATTCATCACCAAGTCCAGAAAGACGCATCGGAGGCACGATATCAATCATGGAAGGCTTCGCTTGCACTGAAACCTGACCACTATCCACTAAAACCTGCCCCTGCATCGCTGCCCGCAACTGCTCAACGGCTATATCTCCCTTCGCACCAGCAACTTTCTGCTTGTACCAAGCCGCATGCTCCTCGCTCTCACGCTGTTTTCGTTCATCAATCTTCTTACGCTGTTCATCCTGCATGCTCTCGATCCTCTTTCTCTGCTCTTCATCGATTGCAGAATGCTGGGTCTGATACGTAGACTCGATAATAGCAGCAACCCGCGCCGCAACGTCCGGAGCCAGACCCACGCCGCCAACATGCGTCTCGCGTTCCAGCATGGCTCTTGTTTGCATGGCATTTCTCACGTCGCGTAGACGCGTAGACACAACATTCCTCAAGCGTTTGGCTGTATATTCATCCAACTTCAAATCACCGATCTGCGCCATCCCACTATCGATAGCCGCTTCCAAAACAGGATCCGTGCTTACGGCTGGTTTTGGCATACCTGCACCACTCAATTCGTCGCCTGATGATTTCTGTTTTGCGCTCGCAGCCTCCGCCTCCTCTGCATTCGACTGCTGCTGAAAGTTTCGATACCACTCGGCATATTCCTGCTCTGACATGACCTGCGTTGTCGCCAAAAACGTTTCCATTTCTGCAATAAACGCTTGTGCTTGTTGAGGAGCGAATCCCAAACCTCCCTCCGACTGCTGCCTTTGCAAAATCTCAAGCGCTTGTTCCTTTGATCTCACGCCTTTAATAACCGAGACCATGACGTCACGAATCTTTCTAACGATCTCCTCATTCAACAAGCTAATCTTTGCTGTCGATGCAATACGTCGCACAGCCGCGCCATACGATACCGGACGCAAAGAAACGCGCACGGCACCCTGAATTTCTCCAATCGGAACCCCGAGTTCGAGTAAACGCGCCTCGACATCCCAAGTAACCAAATCCGCTAAAGGTAATACAACCCAGCGCAAAACCACGCGCTCGACTTCTTCCGGTTTTCTATCCCCTGCAACGATCTTTAATTTTGCTTCAAACTCGCCGCGTGAACTTTTCTTGAACAGCAGATCCCAAACCGCATCCATCAAGCGGTCCCAGGCATCATTATCGTAAGCCAATCGCGTCTGAGCTGCGTCTTCAGCTGTTCCAGAAGAGGGACCGAGCAGGTACTCCTGAACGGCATCCGGCGCGGCATTAAAGCCTTCCAGCCATTCATCATGAGTCATAGATGATTATGTATTTCCGCTAGCTCGATCGCGACCTGGGCGATAGGCATTGAGAATGCGTGAGTTGATGTTCTTGCGATTGATATCAATTTCCTTAGAAACAGCATCTGAAAATGCAACAACTTCCTTCTGTGCTTCCGTCATCTTATCTTTAGCGACATTCTGAAGTATGTCGTCCGCACGTTTCTTAGCGGTTTCTAATGTTTTCACCAAGGAATCTCGAATCTGTGGTGTCAGTTTATCGATATTTCTTACAAATGAAGTATTGATCTTTCCTGAAACGTCCCTAAGGCCAGTCGAGAACGACTCGATAATATCCGATTGCATCGTGTCTGAAATACCTTGTTGATCAATCTGCGCGAGAATTCTACTAACGGGTTTCAATGTCTCATTTGCCTTGATTGAGTCACCGGTATTCAGCGCAGCGATACCAGATTCCGCTCCATTGAAAACTTGATACTGGATAGTCTGAATAGGCAGAGTATCGACATCGCTACTCTTTGCTTTAGCTAGATAGTCCGTCAGCGTGCCATTGTTTGAGATAAATGAATCGGCAAGCTTTGCATTTGCAATATTGTTTTGCGGTATAACATCACGAGGCACAGTATCACCTGAGCTTTTACGGGCTGCTGTTGCTGATTCAAGATCTGCAAGGGACTTTGTATAGTTTTTTGTTTGAACACGTGTTCCAGCTTTCAAATTACCAGACGAATCCTTCTGCCACTCTCCATTTTCTCTGGCTACACTGAATGATTGAATCATGCCATCTGCTGAATTCTTGCGATGCTGTAACTGTGTGGCTTCTGATGTTTTAAGCCCTGGTGAATTAACAACAAACGTCTCATGTGCCTCCAAGCCTTCAAGAAGCGACTTATTGCCAGACTTCTGAACAGATTCCTTCAAACGGTCATAAGCAGCCGTGTCTTTGATGGCGAGCTCCCCTGCTGCATTGGTTTCCCATCCATGCTTCTGCATGAATCCAGTTAAGAGATCTCCACTCATCGCATCCTGTTTATTAATATCCTTGTACTTCTCTGGATCGGTAGCGAGCTTATCAATCTGCGACTGGCGGTCTTTATCGGAAGCCATGTATGGATTGATACGAATCGCCTTCTCAAGATCTTCGACCTTGTCCAAGTCGCCAAGTCCGCGTGCCAACTCGATCTGATTTTGAATAAAGCCCATCTGTTCGCGATAAGCATCCTTCTCAGCCAAAACCTTGCTGCCATTCTTCGCCTCAGCTTCCGACATACCGGAGGCCTTCAAGCGGTCAACATAGCTCTCTTCATTTTTCTTGATCTCGCGATCGCGAATCTTGTCGGTGGCCAAAATCTCGGCGACTTTCATCGAGCCGGATCTAGCTCCAAGAGTACGGAACGCGCTTCCGCTCATACTGTAAGTCTTTCCGACCATCTTCTGTTCTTGATCAGTACCAAACTTGGCAACATTTCCAACCAATTTGGCTTCCTGAGCAGCCTGAGCAGCAGCTTCTTCTCTTCGCATCGTAAGACCGCGCGCCAACGTCGGACGTACAGCGGACCCGACACCTGGAACACGTCCAACGGTCTTAAGACCAAGCGCTGAAGCACGTCTCGTGACATCAAAGCGTTGATCAACAGCTCGCGCTCCTGCACGAGCTCCATACCCAGCCGCCAAAAACGGCGCCAACGCACCCAATCGACCCAGCGACGTACCTGCGCTCTTCGCCTTACTAGCAAAAGCGCCCAACGTACTGCTGATTTGTCCGGATGTTTTCACGGCCTGATCCAAGCCCATCATCAACAAGGTGATACCGACAACGAACGACGCGATCGACTGCGCATTACCGATAGAAGTCAAAAAAACTTGCACGGGTCCCTCAACTTCAAAGTCCAAAACCTGAGAAAGTCCTTGTCCTGCTGCTCCAGAGTTCGCCTGCTGAACAATGGCGAGCGTAAGCCACAAAAAGAAAGCAATAATCGGTCCTCCGCTCAACAAGCTGCCCAATCGACCCCAATAATCGCTCGCAATACTGCCGAGACCCTTTGCCAAACGTCCTGGAACCGCCGTAACAAAGAAAGCAAGAGGTGAAAAAATAAGTGCGATCCAAAGGCCGACAATACGGAAAATAAGGAATCTCGTCAGAAGACTGACAACCGAGATCATGATGCCAAGCATGAAAATCGCCAGCATGTACGAGATGATGATATTTGCCATGTTTGCCGTGCCTGCTGGAACTGATGTGTCGAGCTGCATGATCGTCGTCAATCCGAGAGCATTAACAAAGTTACCGCTCGCCGAAGCGGCAAACGCATTTACAAACGTGAGCATCACGACCTGCGAAAAATCAATCAGCAGCTGGATGAGCGTTTTTGAAAAGTTGATCAACACAGCCATCGCCAGAAGCCTTGGTAATACCTTGGTGTAATGCAAATCACTCTGTGCTTGATCGATGATCGTCGCAAAAGCGGAAACCAAAAGGACGATGATGAAAAACATGTTGCAGATGTCTCTCACGATCGGCCAACCAACTTGTACCGGAGCCGCGCTCGCGAATGCATTGTATTTTGCGAAGGCGAGAAGAATGGACAAAATCAATGTAACAAGCTTGCCAAGTAGTTCAACAATAAGCCCAAGAACCAGTGTCATGCCGCTACAGATAAACCCTAAAAATGGACCAAATACACCGCTGCCGGTACAAGCATCGCTCGTACTTACAGCCGATGAAGAAGCAGCAGCCTCGCTCGCCATCCGAATCGCTGCACTGTCACTTGGTCTTGCTTCAGAACCGATTAATGCAGCAGCGGCATCTGCGGCTCGACCCCCGTCTTGCGCATGCGCGGTGGGCGCAAACATCGTTAAGAGATTTGTACCGATCAGAAAAAACAGCAAACTAACAACAAGAGGCTTTTTCCAAGCGGCCAATGAACGCAAAGACATAAATCGCTAACAGTATAACATAGAACATTAAGCACAGAACATGCCCGGGTGAAGTGTATTTACCCCCAGAGGCTGGATGCTCCATGCTCTTTGCTCTCTGTCATAAATTGTGTTAATCTCAAAAACGATTTTGCTTTCTACACGACATGTCGTCCGTGAATTTTTTGAACGTCGATCATGACGCCGTTGCCCGCCGCAAAACGCTTGCGCTGGCCGGCGTTTTTACGCTATTTGTTGCGCTTATTTCTTTTGCTGGCGCCGCTGCTTCCTATCGCTCAGCTGAGCGCGGCACGTCGGTCTTCACGGAATTCGGCAACCTTCCGGTGATTAGCGATGTCCGTCAGCTCGTCTTTGGTGATTCCCCTGCAGAAGTCGGCACCATCACCGGACAAGCAGACAACGAGCCAAATCTCATGCGCGTTCTCGTGCTCGGCATCGGCGGCGCCGGTCATGATGGTTCGCTTTTGACAGACAGCATCATGCTCGCCACCGTCGATCTCGACAGTAAAGAAGTCGGCATTGTCTCTATCCCTCGCGACATGGCTTATCCGCGTGGCAACGGAACATTTGAAAAGATCAACGCCGTTCACGCTTGGGAAGAACAAGATCATCCAGGTGAAGGCGCTATCCGTACCGCTCGCAAATTTTCTGATTTCCTCGGTGTTAACATCGATCACGTTGTCCGTATCGATTTCCGCGGCTTCGCAGCCTTTATCGACGCCATCGGCGGTATCAATATCGATGTAGAGCGTTCCTTCACGGATAGCGAGTACCCGACAACGGATGAAAAGTGGCAAACCGTTTCGTTTAGAAAGGGTCCGCAAGTCATGGACGGTAAGACGGCGCTTATTTACGTTCGATCACGTCACGGCTCCAACGGCGAGGGCGGCGACTTTGCTCGCGCTCGCCGTCAGCAATTAGTGATGATCGCCGTTCGTCAAAAGCTTTTGTCACTCAATACACTCGGCGATCCAGGCAAACTCGCCAAGCTCTACCAAGCGATCACGAGCCATCTCCAATCCGACCTCTCTCCTTGGGACGCTATTAAATTAGCTCCGCTACTCCAGGACTTCTCTACCGAGAACATGACCTTTCATGTTCTTACCGATGCGGAAGATGGTGAACTCGTCGCTGCCAACCTGAACGGCAACGTCCTCCTCTTCCCTCGCGGTAATGACTGGACCCGCATCAAATCCCTCGTCAAAGACCCCTTTGCTAGCGATGAAGAGCGCGCTAAAGACGCCCCAGCGCTCTCCAAAGTCGAGGTGAAAAACGGTACTCTACACACTGGTTTAGCCTTCCAAATCAGCAATAACCTCAACTTAGAGGGCTTTTCTGCCCAAAACATGGGCAATGCCAACCGACGCAACTACACCCGGACCCTCCTGGTAGACTTGACAGATGGCAAAAAATCCGATGAACTAGCCAAATTGCGCCGCCAGCTCGCTGCTGATGTATCGCTTTCCTCGGTTACGACCACGGTCGGTTCCGACGGAATCAAGCGACGCGCCGTCTACACGGCCGCTTCCACCCAGGAAGTCATCATTAATGAAGATACGGATTTCCTCGTCCTTCTCGGCGAGAGCTCCTATGCGCTGGTAGCCAATCCGTATGCGACACAAACTCGGCCGTGACTTGCCGCGTGTAGCCTTGGTAGGACGTACGAATGTCGGTAAATCCACGTTGTGGAATCGCTTGACTGAGTCCGGCCGTGCCATCGTCAGCGCCAGTCCGCACACAACCCGCGACCGCAACTACGCTCCCGTTATTTGGAACGGAGCTTCTTTTGAAATGGTCGACACCGGTGGAATGGATACGGAGAAAGATGTGATCGGCGAAGGTATCCGCAAACAAGCCGAGAAAGCCATCAAAGAAGCAGACGTCGTTCTCTTTGTGGTCGATGCTCGTACCGGAATCATGCCGCAGGATCTCGATCTCGCTCGCCACGTACGCAAGCTTCACAAGAATGTCTGGCTCGTGGCCAACAAGGTCGATACGCTTCGTGAATTCAACGACGGCATGGCTAAAGAGTGGCAAGCCCTCGGATTTGGCGTCCCACACATCGTCAGCGCAGCTACTTCTCTCGGCTCTGGAGATTTGCTCGACGAATTGTTTATCGAACTCAACCGCATCGGTAAGCCGCCGCAGGTTATTCCGGAAGCCCGCCCGCTCCGCATCACGCTTGTCGGCCGCCCGAACGTCGGAAAGTCCTCTCTCGTAAACGCCATCGTTGGCGAGGAGCGCTCCATCGTATCCCCGATCCCCCACACCACGCGTGAACCTCAGGACACGCATTTGAAATACAACGGACAGGAAGTCGTGATTGTTGATACCGCTGGTATGCGCAAGCGTTCGCGCGTAGAAAAAGGAATTGAAGAAGCAGCGATCGAACGTAATCGCCAAGCTGTTGAAGCCGCCGATGTTGCCTTGCTCGTCTTTGATGCAACCGTCGATCCTTCTGCTTAGGATCGCCACTTGGCTGGCATGTTGGAGGAATCGAGCAAAGGTTTGATTCTGGTCGCTAACAAATGGGATTTAGTTCAGAACAAAGACACGGGTTCTACCAATGAATATGAAATGCTGATTCGTCAGCTTTTCCCATTCCTTTCCTGGGCTCCGATGGTCTTTGTGAGTGCTAAGGAAGATTTGCGCGCCGGAAAACTCATCGAGATGGCTGTAAAGGTTCAAGAGGAACGCATGCGTCACATCGACTATAACGCCGTAAACCGCGTACTCAAGTGGTGTATTCAAAAGATGAAGCCGCTTGCCAGCTACGGTCCAAAATCCCCTCGTATTTACGACGTCGCCCAAACTGGCCACGCACCGCCGACCTTCCTGGTCACGGTACACGGTGACAAGGACAACTTGCACAATAACTGGCTCAAGTTCTTCCAAAAGCGCTTACGCGATAAATTCTCCTTCACCGGTACCCCGATCCGCGTCAAAGTCCGCCACTTGCCGATGGCCAAGACGGAAAAGAAACGCAACGTAAACGGTCCAGGTATGGAAGCCGTCGTCGGAAAAGTCCGCCACAAAGAAAAAAGCTCGTCAACCAGACCATGCGCCGTCAGAAGCACGGTGGTCGCCGCTACTAAGCACAAAATTCCCGCTTTGGCGGGAATTTTGTTATTTGATGTACACAGATCCACCTTGTATATAAGGGTTACGATTCTCTTGTGCGTTCAAGCGCTTCGCGTTCCCCTCAGGAGACCGGCTATCGTATGAGTACCATTCTAAAGTATTGCGAAGAAGTGTGTAGGGCACATACGAAATGACCTGTGAGAGGAGAATGAAAATAAGTATTTTGACCCAATGTCTTTTTTTAGACACGTTCGCAGGTCGGACCTTTGATCTCGCCTCATCAATCATCACAGTAGCAATTGCAATAAATAAAGGGATGCCAACAAAAATTAATAATAAGTCACCTCCAAAATCAAATGAACCCGATTGAGAAAAGATAACAGCTAAAACAAGATTAAAAATGAATGCAGCTGAGAAACAGTAACCAAAAGTCACGAGCCAATATCGATCCGCATCATGATTCTTTTGCATATCTATGACAGAATAGCATATCATTACCCACATGAAACTCATCGTCGGTCTCGGGAACCCTGGCAAGGAATACGACGGAACCCGCCATAACATTGGCTGGGACGCTATTACAGCGTTCGCAGAAAGCGTGGGCGCAACGCCATTCTCCAAAAAAGCAGCCTTTCATGCCGAGGTCGCAGAAGCCAATATCGACGGTAAAAAGATTCTATTCGCTCGTCCGCTGACCTTCATGAATCTTTCCGGCAACTCGGTACAAATGTTCAAATCCTATTTCAAAATGGACAACGCCGATATTCTCGTCGTTCAAGATGAAATGGATTTTGATGTTGGATCATTCAAATTCTCAACCGGTTCCGGACCTGCTGGTCATAACGGTATTTTGTCGATTCAGCAAAGCCTCGGTTCACGCGATATCGCACGTCTCCGTATTGGCGTTAGTAAACCAGATCGTCACATGGCAAAAGAAGATTACGTTTTAGGTAAATTTTCTGCCGCAGAAAAGAAGTTACTGAAAGCGCAAACAAAAAAACTTAATCAAGCCATGAACGATTGGATCTCCCAAGGCTTGACAAAGACGATGAATGCGTGGAACGGAGTGTAAGGCGAGCCGATGGCCTGGGGCAACTGCAGACTTGGTACTCTGTGGTTCGGGGTTCGATTCCCCGCATCGGCTCCGTAAGGAATTTGACGCAGTGAGCAGAAAACAATATCCTGATAGAGGAGTACCAAGTCTGCAATTGTTGCCAAACCAATACAAAACACCCGCCACCAGCGGGCGTTTTGTTTTAAGGATATCCCCTTGACATAATTTTAATTTTGATACAACGGAGTAGAGAGTGCTTCCAAATAACATTGAAATGCTCTCGATTAGCGACGCGCGTTATCCGCCGTTGCTCCGTCAAATAAGCAATCCGCCAAACGGATTGTACTTGCGTGGAATATTACAAGATATTCCGTGCGTCTCGATTGTCGGCACACGTCGTTGCACTTCCTACGGTCGCCGTGCAACGCAAGAAATCGTGCGCGGACTTGTAAGCGCCGGCATTGGAATCGTTTCCGGACTTGCGCTTGGTATCGACGGAGAAGCACACACGACAGCTCTTGAAGCAGGCGGCTACACGATCGCAATCCTCGGCACCGGAATCGACGAGCCCACGATATACCCACGGGAACATCTCAAGCTCGCGCATAGAATTTTAGAAAACGGCGGAGCGATCATCTCGGAAAATCCACCCGGATCGCCCTCCTTCAAGCACGCCTTCCCGCGCAGAAATCGCCTCATCGCCGGCTGGACTCCGGCAACGCTAGTGATCGAAGCTAATGAAAGCAGCGGTTCTCTTATCACGGCAAAGCTCGCGCTTGAATATAATCGTGAAGTCCTGGCTGTCCCCGGATCAATTTGGTCGGATGTTTCTATGGGCTGCAATCGGCTCTTATCGCTCGGCGCCAAAGCCTGCACAAATGCCCAAGATATTCTTGATTCCTTAAAACTCGATCGGCCGGAACTCGTCTCGCAAGTACGAGCTTCCATGCCTCTGACCGCCCAAGAAAGTCATATTCTCGCCCTGGTAAACGGTCATATCCATATCGATGATCTCGCAACCCAAGCCAACCTCGATTCGGCGACAACCAGCGCCCATCTCTCGCTACTCGAGATGAAGGGATATGTGGCTCAACTTGGCGGACAATTCTGGTCTCGAACGTCCTCACGTTTGCATAAATGACCTTTGTCTTATATATATGTCTACACAGTTTTCAGGTGTCAGTGGTCAGGTTTCAGTAGCGAATCGACCAACTGGCAACAAAACAATCAAAAGTTTCAAGGACTTAATTGTTTGGCAGAAAAGCATGCTGCTCACAAAAAGCATCTACTTACTGCTTGAAAAAATACCGAGTAAAGAAGAATTCGGCTTAAAAAATCAACTGAGACGATCAGCTATATCAGTTCCTTCTAACATAGCGGAAGGTTCAAAGCGTGGTACAAGAAAGGATTTCCTGCACTTTGTAAGAACAGCGCACGGCTCACTCGCAGAAATAGAAACACAAATCTTAATCATAAAGGATTTGTATTCGCTGGAAGTAAGTGCTCTACTACAAGATATCAACGAGATTTCCAAGATCATGAATGGACTAATCTCCTCCCTACTAAAAACTGAAACCTGACCACTGAAACCTGCCCTATGCATTTAGTAATCGTTGAGTCCCCGACCAAAGCCAAAACCATCCGCAAGTTCTTGGGCAAGGACTACGAGGTGATCGCCTCCATGGGTCATGTTCGTGACCTTCCGTCTTCGCAAGACGAAGTTCCGGAACAATACAAAAAAACCGATTTCGGTAAGCTTGGCGTCGATGTTGAAAACGACTTTGCACCGCTTTACGTCATCAGCCCAAAGAAAGCCAAAACCGTTGCAGAAATCAAGCGGCTGCTTAAAAACGCCGATGACATCTATCTGGCGACTGACGAGGACAGAGAAGGAGAAAGCATCTCCTGGCACCTCTTGCAGCTTTTGAAGCCCAAGGTTCCGGTGAAGCGCATGGTCTTCCATGAAATCACCAAGACCGCTATCGATGCTGCTCTCGCACACCCGCGCGACATCGACGAAAATCTTGTTCATGCGCAAGAAGCGCGCCGTATTCTCGACCGTCTCGTCGGTTACACGGTGTCCCCTGTTCTCTGGAAGAAAATCGCCTTTGGACTATCCGCCGGCCGCGTTCAATCTTCATCGCTCAAAGCAATTGTCGACCGTGAACGGCTGCGAATGGCTTTCCGCAAAGGCTCCTACTGGGATGTCCTCGCAGAACTTGAGAAAGATAAAACAAAGTTTGAGGCCAAGCTCGTTCTTGTCGATGGAAAACGTGTCGCCAACGGAAAAGACTTTGATGAAAACACCGGCACACTCAGAGCTGATGCCAAGGATATTTTATTGCTCGACGAAGCAACTTCCAAAGCCATCGCCGATTCCACGCGCAAAGCCGATTGGAACGTAACGGATGTCACACAAAAAGAAACCAAGCGCAAAGCACCGGCTCCATTCACAACTTCTACGCTCCAGCAAGAATCCAACCGTAAAATCGGTCTGTCTTCGCGCGACACGATGCGCGTCGCGCAATCGCTCTACGAAAAAGGTTTCATCACCTACATGCGTACCGACTCGGTCAATTTGTCGGCAGAAGCGGTCAAAGGCATTAAGAGCGGCATCACCTCGCGTTTCGGCGCCGAGTTTATTGGCGAGGCAAAACATCACGCGGCCGCAGCCGGCGCGCAAGAAGCTCACGAGGCCATTCGTCCGAGCTTGACCTTTACCGCACCTCACGAAACCGGTCTCTCCGGCAGCGAACATGATGTCTACGAATTGATTTGGATGCGTACGATGGCATCGCAGATGAAAGATGCTGAGCAACTGCAGATTTCCGCTCGCATCGTTGCTGACAAAAATGAATTTAGTGCCTCAGGAATGAAAATCCTGTTCCCTGGATTTTTGCGCGCCTACGTAGAAGGCGCCGACGATGTCGAGCAAGCTTTGGAAGAACGTGAAAAAGCACTTCCTGAGTTAAAAACCGGCGATCAACCAAGCTGCGTTGAAACCAAGCCGCTCGCCCACGAAACCAAGCCGCCGGCACGCTTTACGGAAGCTTCGCTCATTCAGTTCATGGAAAAAGAAGGCATCGGCCGCCCAAGTACCTACGCTGCAACGATCTCGACGCTGCTTGATCGTGGCTATGTCGCCAAACAAGGCAGCGCCCTTATCCCGAGCTTCACGGCTTTTGCCGTAACCCAATTGCTCGAGAAGCATCTTTCCGATCTCGTCGACGTAACCTTCACCTCAACGATGGAAAAATCACTCGACAAAATCGCAGAAGGAAAAGAAGAGTGGCTTCCCTATCTCCGCAACTTCTATCTCGGCGATAAAGGCTTACGCAATCGCATTAACGATGAGCTCGAGAACATTAATCCGGAAGAAGCAAAGAAGATTATCATTCCGGAATTGGAAGGCTACTCCGTTAAGGTTGGTAAGTTTGGTCCATACGTCGAGTCGACACTTCCTAACACGGGCGCGCCGATCAAAGCATCCCTCCCACCCGATATGTTTCCGGGTGAAGCCACAAAAGAAGCTGTCGACACAGTCTTGAAGAGCGCTCAGCAAGGACCAACCTCGCTTGGCATGGACCCGGAGTCTGGCTTGCCAATCTTCTTGCGCACCGGTTCTTACGGCCCATATCTCCAGCTCGGTGAAGAAGTCGAGGATTCTAAAAAGAAACCTAAACGCGCCAGCATCCCAAAGACGATCCCTCTCGAAACGCTCGATTTCAACAAAGCCCTCTCCATCCTCGCTCTTCCTCGACTTCTCGGAGTTAAGGAAGATACTGGCAAAGAGATCCGCGCCGGCTTAGGCCGTTTCGGGCCCTATATCGTCCATGACGGCGACTTTAGATCGATTAAGGAGCCGGACGACGTTTTAACGATTACGCTTGAAAGAGCCCTTGAAATGCTCGCTCAGCCTAAAGGCACTCGTGGCGGCGGTGTTGGCAAGGAAATCGGTAAACATCCGGAAGATAATAAACCGATCACGCTCCACAGCGGTAAATACGGCAACTACGTCAAACACGGAAAAGTGAATGCCACGATTCCAAAAGACATGAAGCCGGAAGATGTCACGCTTGAGAAAGCCATCGAGCTCATCGCCGAGCGTGCAGCTAAAGGCCCAGCCAAATCCAAAACCAAACGTGCGCCGCGCAAAAAGAAAACACCCGCTGAATAGCGAGTGTTTTCTTTTAGGATGATTTGCTGGTGAAGTACTTCCAGGACTTAAGTCCGTCGATAAACTTGCCAAATCGACCTTTGGGCTTCTGCGTCTGAGACGCTGAAACACCTTCAAATGTGCCGTTACCGCTCGTCATGCGCGCTGAGCCACTGGATTTTATTTGGCCAAAGGTATTTCCTGGATGGTATTGCTCATATTGCTGAGCCTCATAATTCTCATCCTCTTCATCCAGATGTAATCCGATTTTCTCGAGCTTTGATTCTTTGGATGCGGTTTCAGGCTGATGAAGAAAAGCATTATACATCTCTTGATAACTTGACTCCGCCTTGTCTGCCAGCTGTTTAAGTTCAGCCGCCTTTGCTTTTGCCTCTAAAGAAACATCGCCTGTTTCGTGAGATTTCTTTTCAAATTCCAACGCGGCAATTCTATTTGCGAGTGCATCCAAATAAGCTTGTTCAAGCTTTGTGTGAGCCATGCCATGCGATGCATTAAAATCTTCAAAGGCTTTTTTCTCAGCAACAAGCTCCGCATCAATTTTCGCCAACTCTTTCTCAAACGTTTGAACACCGCGCTCAATATCTTCATCAAGTTCCGCCAATGCTGCTACTTCCTGCACTTCTTTCTGTTCTTCAGGTTTTAATTCCTCAACAGTAATAACCGGATCTTCCCGTTTAATAATGAGTGGTATTGCGGTAGCGGCTTCCTCCGGAGTAATTTTTGCCATCTCCTTACGAGACTCTTCTGCCTCATGTTTTTCCAAATCGGCCGCCATTTCTTCTGTCGTGAGCGGACCCTCTTGCATGGCTTTTTCGGCAACCGCAGCCAAACGAGCTTCTTCTGCTTCAGCTGGAGTTACCTCAGGGGCTTTTGGAGCCTCGCGCGAAGGTAGTGTCGTCGGCGTGTTGAACGATCCGATAACGGTCTTCAAATTTCCCAATGCGGCCTGTGTACGATTTCCAAGCTCGGCATCAGCTTGCTTAAGGGCGATAATTTCTGGTCCCGCAACCGCGGCTGTTTGCGCATCATCGATCTTAGAAATACCGAGCTCTCTCGTCACCGTCTCATCAACCTGGTTCTGGGCAATGCGGTAAACACCAGAAACATCGCCCGATTCAATCGCCGCTTCTGCCGAGTTATGGAGCGATTCGACGCGTAATTCCCCTGTCTTGGCAGGCGTTTCCACGATGGTGGCGGTTGCGTCGCTCATATCGACCACATGTTACCCGTTTCGCTCGCAGGGAGCAACGCATTGACGGTCTCAAAAACTTGCTACAATGTGGGTAAATCTATGTCTGGATCAGCCAACAAGTCCCAAACCGTCGAGGCGCTCTGCGATCTCGTGGCTGCTTATGATCCAAAAGCCCGCCGCGAGGATATCGTCCGAGCATACGAATTTGCCAAAGCAGCCCACGAGGGTCAAAAGCGCGCTTCCGGCGAGCCGTACATCATCCACCCGCTTGCGGCCGCTCTCAACCTCGCCGAGATGCGTTTACCCGCCCCGATTATCATTGCGGGCCTGCTTCATGATGTTCCAGAAGACACGCAAAAGACACTCGAGGATATTCAGAAAGAATTTGGCGAGGATGTCGCTGACATGGTCGGCGGTATTACGAAGCTTGGTAAGATCAAATATCGCGGCATTGAGCGATACATCGAGAACCTGCGCAAAATGTTCTTGACCATGGCTGCTGATGTACGTGTTGTCTTCATCAAATTTGCCGACCGCCTGCACAATTTGGAGACGCTCGAGAGCATTCCGCCAAAAAAACAATTCCGCATCGCCCTCGAATCACTCGAAATCTTTGCTCCCATTGCCAACCGGCTTGGTATGGGTGAAATGAAGGGACGTCTTGAAGACGCCGCTTTCAAGTATGTCTATCCAAAAGAATACGAATGGGTGAAAGAAATTTCTCGTTCCGGTCGGGAAGGCAAGCAAGAATACGTCGACAAATTGATCGTCAATACAGATGCGCTTCTGTCAGAAGCTGGAATGCAGAATGTTTTGGTACAAGGACGCGCCAAACATCTCTATTCGCTATACCGCAAACTCCTGAAAAATGAACGCAATATCGCGCGTATTTACGACCTGATCGCGCTCCGCATCATTGTCGATAACGTCGCCGACTGTTACGCCGCCCTCGGTATTATCCATAGCAAATGGACGCCGCTCAAAGGCCGTATCAAGGATTATATTGCTCAGCCAAAACCAAACGGATACCGCTCGCTGCATACGACGGTTTTTTGCGAAGACGGTGAAATTGTCGAATTCCAAATCCGCACAAAAGAAATGCATGCCATGAACGAATTCGGTATTGCTGCACACTGGGCTTATGACGAGCACGGAAAAATTGAATTGACCGGCAATAAATCGCGCGCACCGGAATGGGTTCGCGAGCTCGCTGATATCCAAAAAGAAATGGAAGACAAAAAACTCTATCTCCAGTCTCTGGAAGAATTAAAGATCGACGTTTTCCGCGACCGCATCTTTGTCTTCACACCCAAAGGAGACGTCATCGACCTTCCGGAGGACAGTACCTGCGTCGATTTCGCGTACGCCATTCACACGGATATCGGAAACACCTGTACATCCAAAACGGAGACATGGTCGATATTATCGTCGACAAGTCCCGCAAAGGCCCAAATCCCGATTGGGCAAACTTCGTAAAAACGCGCCAAGCCAAACAAAAAGTGAAGCAATACGCAAAATCCAGGATTTCGTCCTGGATCAAGGGCATGCTGCCGGGTGGAAGATAGAAGCGTTTACAACCGCTCCAGCAACGAGCCAAGCTCTTCATCAGATCCAAAATGCACGCGGATTTCTCCGACGCCCTTTGCATTTCTCTTGATTGAGACCTTGGCGTGTAGTTTTGTACGCAAGCGATCCTCAGCGGCAGAGATATTCGGATCAAGTGTACGCGGCAAACGTCGCACTCCAACACGTTCCTCTGTTTGTCGTACCGTGAAATTACCCGCAATCATGGCATGGAAAAGCTCCATGCGCTCGGCATCCGTCGGCAAAGACAAAAGCGTACGGCCATTGGAAGAAGAAATCTTTTTCTCGACCAAAGCCTGCTGAATCTCCTGCGGGAGCTGGAGCAAGCGGATAATATTTCCAACTTGCGGACGGCTCTTACCCATCTTGCGGCCAACATCGTCCTGCGTCATCCCAAACTCGTCGATTAAACGCTGATAAGCTTTGGCCTCTTCAATCGGATTCAAATCAGAGCGTTGTACGTTCTCGATAATTGCCAATTCAAGCTTCTGCAATTCCGTTGCATCACGTACGACAACCGGAACCGTTTTTAATCCGGCAATCGTCGATGCGCGCAAACGGCGCTCACCCGCAATCAGCTGATACGTTCCATCAGCAACAGGCGTAACGATCAAGGGTTGCAAAACACCATGTTCGCGGATACTGGAGATGAGATCTTCAAGATCCGCGTGATCAAACGTTAAACGCGGCTGATGCGGGTTACGAGAAATCTTGTCGATCGGAGCTTCCAAAATTCTCTGTCCTGGCAATTCCTCGGATTCCGACATTCTCGGCTCAGGATTAGCCATCGGTTGGACAGGAGCTGGTTTAGGCGGAATAAGCGCGCCTAATCCCCGACCCAAACCGGTTTGACGTTGTGGCATGATCATACGGTTGGAATTTCGAGCCCAATCGCCTCGCGCTCGATAATCTCTTGCGCGAGACGTTCATAGGCCTTCGCTCCCTTGGAAGCGGCATCAAAATGAACAATGGTACGGCCAAAGCTCGGAGCTTCAGCCAAGCGGACATTACGAGGAATAACAGAACGGAAAATATTGTTTGGAAAATATTTGTACAACTCGTGCAAAACATCGTCCGACAATTTGGTGCGCGGGTCGTACATGGTGATGACTGCGCCAAGGACGTCGATATCCGGACGAATATTCTGCTTCACAAGCTGCACGGTCTCAAGCAGCTGTCCCAAACCTTCAAGCGCATAATACTCTGCTTGCACCGGAATCAGGATTTCATCGCCGGCAACGATACCGTTCAATGTAATAAGACCAAGCGTCGGCGGACAGTCGATTAAAATAAAATCGTAATCGTTGCGGATCTCGAGCATGGCATGGCGAAGCATGAACTCGCGGTTCTCCATTCCGACGAGCTCAACGTTCAAACCAGCCAAAGCCGTCGTCGCAGGCGCAACGTGCAATCCAACATGCGCCGTCGGCTGGACGATATCGCGAATTTTCACTTGTCCAAGAATCGCCTCGTACACGCCCTTCTCCAGACCGCGATGGTCGATACCGATTCCGGAAGTTGCATTAGCCTGCGGATCGAGGTCCACAATCAAAACAAACTTTCCTTGGTCAGCAAGATAAGCGCCCAAATTGATGGCCGTCGTCGTCTTTCCAACCCCTCCTTTTTGGTTGACGATAGAAATAATCCGAGCCATAAGAACGGGCTTATCTTACGCTCCGGTTATCCTAGCTGGCAAGCGTCCATCCATCATCCCTATTCTGGCCTTCAAATGCTTGAGATGCTTCTCACGCTCCTCGGCAAATTGAGCAGGATCTAAACCATATTTATCCAAGAGCAACGTCGCATAACTACCGCCCAGGAAATGAGGCAGAATGACATAATCCGCTGAATTGTTGTAAAGCAAAATCGCTTCCTCAGCAGAATGAGCCATCATGATGGTAATCATCTCTTCTTGATGCTTTCTGACCTTATTTAACAAAAAGAGATTCGTTTCAACATCAGGCAGTGTCGAGATAAGGAGCTTCACTTTGGACAGATCGATCTCATCAAGAAACTCATTGTCATCAGCATCTCCGTAGACAGCGGGAATCTTACGACGTTTTAATTCTTCAATCGTCGCCGGATCAAAATCAACAACCAAATATTTTTTATAGGAAGCTTTTAACAACGGTAAAAAATCATGCCCTAATCGATGACATCCAAACAAAAGCGCATCAACACGTTCCAGCTTTTTCTTATCTAAGATGGGCTTACGGCGCTCAAAAAATGCCAATCGATTCCAAAGCTTGTCCGTTAACCAATCTGAAGCGGCCAACATGTAGCTTGAAAAAGCAAATGTCGCCATGGCGATGATCGTTACGAGCAAAACAACCTCATCACCAACATGCCCGAGCGAATACGCCAAAGCCATAAGCACAAGCGAAAATTCACTAATCTGCGCCATGGTTAAACCGGTTCGAAACGAGACATTGCGACCATACCCGATCGTTCCCATCAAACTCATCAGAATAATCGGCTTGCCGATCAAGACAAAAAGAGAAAGGATAATGGCAGGAAGAATCAACGCCTCTATTGATCCAAAATGAAGCTCCGATCCAAGTACGATAAAAAAGATGGCTACCAAAAAGTCGCGCAATACTTTCATTTTCGATGAAATCTCAAAATGATAGGCACTGGTTGACAAGGCAACGCCTGCAGCCAGCGCGCCGATTTCAATCGAGAATCCCGTGTATTGAAAAAGGGCTGCCACGCCCGTTCCCCAAGCGATTGAGAAAAGAAGCAAAAACTCTTGCGAAGACGCAAAAACTTTCGTGAGAGACGGCAAGATTAATTTTGAAACAGCCGTTACCCCGAGGCCAAGTAATATCGCTTTCAAAAAGACAATGGCAAACGATTGCCAATCCGATGCACCAGCACTAAGCGCCGTAACAACAACGAGAGCACACGTCGCTGTAACATCTTGAACCAACAAAATTCCGATAGAGATTTTTCCATAAATCGTCCCCAACTCCCGACGATCCTGAAGAAATTTTAAAGCGACAATCGTGCTACTAAACGTCAGCGCCAAACTGATATACAGCGCATTGATCCAGCTATATCCAAATAAAAACGCAATCACAAAACCAAAAGCGGCTGTCAAAATAACCTGACCGCTTCCCGCTAAAAAGGAAACGCCTCCAACCTCACGCACAACTTTTGGCGATAAGCTTAGGCCAACGATAAACAAAAGTGCCGTGATTCCAAGTTTGGATAAAAACGAAAGCGTTTCCTCTGAATGAATCAATCCAAAAACCTGTGGTCCGGCAAGAATACCGCTAAATAGGTACGCTAAAATCAGCGGTTGTTTAAGCTTATGGAGCACAAGCGAAACAACCGTCGTCAATGAAAGCAGCAAGGCAACCTCAAGGAACAAATTCACAATGACCAGTATAGCAAATCCCGCCCTTTTGGGGCGGGATGCACTTGGTTGCGGGGGTGGGATTTGAACCCACGACCTCATGGTTATGAGCCATGCGAGCTGCCGGGCTGCTCTACCCCGCGACAAATCTCTGTGGCCGGACTATACGTCCAACTTGCGCGTCTGTCAAGCATCGGATACATTATCCGCCGCGTCAGCCGCGGTGGCGGAATTGGTAGACGCACGGGACTCAAAATCCCGCGATCGCAAGGTCATGAGAGTTCGATTCTCTCCCGCGGCACCAAGGAAAAACAGCCTTTACGGGCTGTTTTTTCGTTACACAATGAGGGAAAGAAGTCCCGCCAGGAAGAGGACTTGCATCGCGAATCCGGAGGCAAATGTCATGTCATGCTGCTCGCTAACCATGTTGTGAAAAAAGAAATGCAATCGATGAAACCACTTAAAGCCAGGTACACGGAAAACCTCGTAAACCCCTACTAAAAGATCTGGCAAGACTCCACCAATAATTCCCATTGTAATAGCGAGCTTTGCATCGCCCAAACCAAGATTAAAAATAAACAAAACGAACAATGTTGTAAGAATTCCATCAATCGTCACGTAAGCAATGGATGATTTTACCCTTCGTCCAGAGACGTAATCCTTATAAAGGTTCGTATCCCCATGCGGGATGATATCGCTAATAAAATGCGATGCCATGCCTAGTACAAAAGCAGCAAATGCATTTTCTGGAACCTGTTGGGCGATCAAAGCCCCCAAGACCGCGTGGGTCGTGATGAACATAACTGATTCTCGAGAATTCTAGCATAAATCGCCTTAAAAGCAAAAATCGCGCTTAATAGCGCGATTTTTGTATGGTAGCGGGGGGCGGAGTTGAACCGCCGACCTCGGGCTTATGAGTCCCACGCTCTAACCAACTGAGCTACCCCGCCTCATGTAAAAGCTCGAAAAGACTACCAACACTCAACGATTTTGGCAAGCATGATCCTGGCCGTCTTTTCCCAAGAAAACCGCTCAGCCTGCATCTTCCCTCTCTCTCCATCAATCCGACCCTGAAACCCTTCGACAATCGCCTCTATCCAGCTCGCCTTGTCACTTGGTTCGAGCAATACCCCAGCATCTCCCACAACTTCCGGTATCGCGCCCCGCCTGCTCGCGATCACCGGAATACCCAGCGCCATCGCCTCCAAAGCTGTACGACCAAAACCCTCATGAAATGAAGGTAAAAGTAACATCGAAGCGTTTTTTAAAAGTTCGTCTCGTCTTGCGTCGTCAAATACATCGACAACCTCCGCCTTCCCTAATCGGACATTTCCCCAACCCCTTCTCCCTGCAACAACCAAACGCGCCTCAGGAATAACCGATCTCACCTCGTCCCATAAGTCAGTCACAAAAGAAATATTCTTCCTTGGTTCTACGGTTCCCAAAATCAACGCATACGGTTCTCGTTGATACATCTCTTTGCCTAAAAATTCACCTTGTTTAATACCCTGATAAGTAACAGTGATATTCATTACCTCGATCCCAGTCTTATTGATTATGGCTTTTTTCGTATCCTCGCTAACTGAAAAAATATGTCTGGCTCTTTTCAGTCCATACAAAAAAAGTCTCGTCGTCACGAATCGTTTGAAGAAAGATTGCGGAAACCATTCCGGATGGTCAAAGATCGCAAGATCATGCACCCAAGGAAAAATCGCACCACTTACAAAAGGCGATACCGCGCCGCTCGGAACCAATACATGATCGACTCCATCCTCCTTCATCTTCTTTGCCAAATCTCGCCCACCCATTCTCTCGCGATAAACAAACAGAGCGATTCCGTATTCGCTAGCACGCTTCTCTAATTCTTCAATCAATTCTCGAGTCGCATGCGCAATCCCAGCTCCAAGACCCGTATCGACTCCGCGCGAATCAACACCAAGACGCTTCATGTTAATTCTCTCGATTCAACCGGGCTTGCCTGCCATTCCATTCAAAATTCTGGAAGCTCCAATACGAAAGCGCCTTTACATCCTGAAAACGCGTAAAGTGCGTTCCGCCTCCCAAAACGACAGCGATCACCTCATGGCCCACCGCATCGCGCGTTGCTTGAGCCATACAGAATCCAGCCTCAGGTAACGTTCCCGTCTTTGCGGCGACGATATGATACGGTTTACGATTCAAGTCCGAAGCCAAAAGCAAATTGGTTGTCTTGATCAAGTACTTTCGATTCGTAGCCCGTCCTACCAAGTTCACGCTCGACTGTTCTGTTGTCTGTCTCAAATCCGGATAGCTCAAAGCAGCTCGTAGCGCCAAAGCCACATCTTTCGCGCTCGCTTTATTGCGTGCATCGAGTCCTGATGGATCAAAAAACACCGCATGCTCCATGCCAATCGCCCTTGCCTTACGATTCATCGCGGCAACAAATTCCTCCTGTCCTCCGCTATTTCTCGCCAAAACATTCGCCGATTCATTCACGGACCCGATTAAAAGCGACTGGAGCACTTCCCGCTTGGTAAAACTCTCACCAGTTGGAAAAACGGTTTTACCTGCGCTCGCATCATCTTGAGCGGTAAACGTCACACGATCATCCAAATTTGGTTTACCATCCAAAAACACCATCGCCGTAATAATTTTCGATAAACTCGCAATCGGCACAGCAACATGCGAATCTTTCTCGTACAGAACCTGTCCGCTCGCCACATCCATCACAACAGCCGCCCGGGCATCAACATCGATACCAAGTGTCGCTTGATTCTTCTTGGTAGGTGCTTCGCTCGTCACCGCAACATATTTTGCAACCGGAAGACCATTCAGGCCGCCTGTCGGCGCCTGACGCGCAGCCTGTAGAGCCAGGCTGCCAACCAAAATGATCATCGCTTCCGCATTCATAGACTAAACCGTTTGGTCGCTTACATCCTTAGGTTCAGCCGGCTCCAATTCTTCCAAGGCTTGTGTCACGGCCGAGTGACCGCGTAGTGCCTCATAATCCGGCAGCTCATCCGCCTTACCCATGCCGAGATGCTTATAAAAGTCGAGCGTAACCGCATACATCGGCTGCCCGATCTTCATTTCTTCTTTCATCTCCACCAAGCCGCGCAACATCAAATTACGTAAAATCAAGGCCGATTGAACGCCGCGTATCTGCTCCAACTCCGGACGTGTCATCGGTCCGCGATACGCAAGAATCGCCAAAGCCTCCATGGAAGGACGAGAGAGCTCACCCTGTGTCTCTGCTTTCAAAACACCTCGTACAACTTCCGACATCTCTGGACGCGTCACCAACTCGGCTTCTTCTCCATGAACCACGAGCATGATTCCGGATCCGCTTGTCTCAAGTCTTCCAGCGAGATCACCAAAAGCGCGCTTCACATCTTCCTTTCCTGATTTCGTAATATCCGCCAAACGTTTGGCGTTCATCGGCTGGGCCGAGGCAAAAAGCAAAGCTTCGATAATAGCAGAAAGGTCGTTCATACATTTGGCGTCTCGATTCTGTGTAGTCGAATATCCTCAAACAAAGCACCTTGTTCGATACGTACAATGCGCTGTTTGATAAGTTCTAGCAAGGCCAAAAAACCCACAACCATCTCGCTCTTATCGTGCGAGTCGGCTAAAAATCGGTGGAACGAAACCTGCATCATCGATGAAACGCGCGCGCGTAAATGCTCGATCTTTTCCTCAATCGTAATCGCGCGCTCGATAGCCGCCTTTGGAAGATTCAAAATCGGCTCCAAGCGCTTTGCCGCTCGTTCATACAATTCTTTAAGCAAAGCTGGCGTCACGCCTTGTGGTGGCGAGAAAATCGGCTCCGTCTGCTTTACGACACGCTGTGTCCTCGCATAAGCCTCACGTCCTTGATTCCAAATTTCTCCAATCTGCTTGGCTGCTTCTGCAAACGCTTTATACATGCGTAGCTGTGTTTCCAAATCAGGACCCTCGTCCAAATCCTCCGAAAGATCAGGAAGCAACGCTTTTGATTTCAAATAAACGAGCTTTGCCGCAACAACCAAAAAATCCGCCAGATCTTCTGGCGCAATTTTTCCTTGATGCTCGCGAATGTGTTGAACAAATGGCTCCGTAACCGCAACAAGAGAAATATTCGTAATCTCCATCTCCTGCTTCTCGACAAGCTGCAAGAGCAGGTCCAATGGACCTTCAAATTTCTCGATGCGGACTTCGTAAGCCATGATTACTTCTTGATTTTGATATGCGCTTCATCCAAACGTTTCTCTTCGATTTCACTCGGCGCGCCCATCATCAGGTCTCGTGCGTCACCTGTTTTTGGATAAGCAATCACTTCTCGAATATTCGGCTCATTTGCCAAAATCATCACAACACGATCAATGCCCGGAGCCATTCCTCCATGCGGCGGAGCTCCATACTCAAAGGCTTCCAACATGTGACCAAATCGAGCCTGGATCAATTCTTTCGGCAAACCGAGCATTTCAAAAATCTTATTCTGAAGCTCGCGCTGATGGATACGGATCGACCCGCTCGACAACTCATAGCCATTCAACACCAAGTCATACGATGCAGCACGGACTTTAAGCGGATCGGATTCCAAAAGATGCAAATCTTCCGGATTTGGCATACAGAACGGATGATGCGCCGCCTGAATACCATCATCAGACTTTTCAAACATCGGGAAATCAACAACCCAGCAGAATGCTAATTCATTCGGATCATTCTTGTCTTTACGAAGATCCGGCTTGTCGTTTCCGTACTTCTCCATCGACTCGGCATACGTAATACGCGGGAATGGCGTCTGCGTAATATGTTTCTCCGGCGCAACCGCCTTTACCATCTCGATAAACATGCGCTCATTCAAAGCGAGTACGTCCTCCTGATTCACAAACGACATCTCAAGATCGAGTTGCGTAAACTCCGGCTGACGATCTCCGCGCTGGTCTTCATCGCGGAAGCAGCGCGCGATCTGGAAATAACGCTCAAGTCCACCCACCATTGATAATTGTTTGAACTGCTGTGGCGACTGCGGAAGCACATAAAACTCTCCGCCGTGCAGACGTGATGGAACAAGATATTCACGCGAACCCTCCGGCGTACCCTTGGTCAAAATCGGCGTTTCAATTTCCAAGAATCCTTCCTTGTGAAGAAACTCACGGAAGAATCGAATGACATTGTCGCGCAAAATCAAATTATTACGCATGCGCGGACTGCGAAGATCAAGATAGCGATATTTCAATCGCAGTTCCTCGTTGATATTAGACGTGTCTTCAAGTTCAAATGGCGGCGTTTTGGCTTCATTCAAAATGACGAGCTCTTTTGCAAGCACTTCAACCGATCCTGTTGGAAGGGTTTCATTCACCTGCTTTGCACCGCGCTTGTTCACGATACCGCGCACCGCAATACAAAACTCCGGTCGCAGCTGCTTCATCAGTTCTTTTGAAGCGTCATCGAGCTCAGCTGGCACAAAAACAACCTGCGCAAGACCGCTACGGTCGCGCATATCGATAAACGCCAGCTTTCCCATGTCGCGTCGGGTGTGTACCCAGCCTTTGAGCCAGACCTCCTCGCCAACCTTGGAAACCGTGTCCAGAATCATCGTCCTTTGCATAGGTCAATATCTCACCAGAAAAGCTAAAATGACGCAAAAACCAACCTACTGATAGAGACTTGCCTCGGCTTGAATACTTTCTAAAAGCAAACCTGAGCCGCCTTCTTGCTTCAAGGCCTGCTCATAAATAACCCAAACCAAGCTAGCCTTACAATCATCACGACGACCTGCCGCGCACTCCTGATAGCGCTGAACCTCAGCCCGAGCGTGATTTTTCATGCCAGCCGGAAGAAATAACCCAACGAGAGTTACGACCAATCCAAGGCTAATCCAAACCTTAATCCATCCGGTTGGGAGTTTTTGCGAGGGTGTTGCCATATTCCGCTAAATTATAACATACGGGCCGCTGAAGGCGCAGCCGGAAGCTGCTGAAGCTGATCGAGAGTCAATGTCCTCATATCCAGCAAAAAAGACCGTACGTCCTTGGCCAAGTAAAAGTCGATTCTCATCCAACCAAAGCAACGGAACCCCGCTTCCACTCCATCGTTTGCCAACCGCAGCCGCAACAACATCTCCATCATCGGTTCGATAAGCCAATGCTCCCTCAGGCCCTGGCATCACGCTTGCAATGAGACGCGACTCTTCCGCCATCGTTTCCTGAATTCCTGAAACTGAAACACGAATCAATCGCGACGGTCCGGTCGGCTGCGACTCGATTCCTTCTCCAGGTACAAACGTCGCAAACCAAGCGTGATTATCCGCGCTTGGTAACGCGTTAGCATATTCCGGCATATCATAAATCGATCGGATCTCACCTGATCTCGATACAAGCAAAAGCTTTCTCACATCCGCCGATGCAAGCACAAAAACATGCGTCTCATCCGCTGCACCGGCCAAGCGAGCATCTCCGTAGGCCTCGCCATTTCCACTGCGTAACGGAATATTCCACTCTCCACCATCCGTTAAAATCGGCGCACTACCATCAGGCGACGCAGGAATAATATAGAGCTCGGCATGTCGCTTCCAAGTATCAAGCCTCCACCCTTTCTCTACACTCTGCTGCTCCACCGTCTTGCCCGGAAAAGAGAGCGAATACACTTGATCACGATCCCCTTTTGGCGCGGCGATTCCCAACTCGATGGTAGACGTGGCGATCGTCTCTGTGATGGATGCCTGAACGGTTGATGTCGCCGCACCGACGTTCGAACCGAAAGAGATCGGCCCACCGCCTTGTACGGAATAATAAATACCGCCAGCCAAGACACCTAAAATCCCGGCCCAAACCCAATGCGTCGCCTGAGGCGTCCGGCCATGGTCTTCATCCCGATGTCTCCGTCGGCGTGACATACGCACCTATTCTAGCAGGGTTGACAATATTTTGGTTTTTTGCTAGGTTGACACGTTCGCTCTTTCCATTGGTCATCTCGTCACAAGGAGTTTCTCAAGGTGCCCCAAAAGAAAAAGGTCACTCACCGCAAGCGTGTTCAGAACAGCGTCATGGACCTCGGTTCCATCCGCAAGGCCCTGCGGCCGGGCCTTCGCAATGCATTCGACCGCATCGCCAAGTACGCGCTCGCCGGCGCCGGCGCCTTCGACTGGCTCGACCGCAACAAGCCCAAGGCTCCTCGAACACGCTCATCCAAGAGCAAGTCAACGTCGAGCAGGGCGCCCAAGAAGGAGGGTCCGAGCCCCCGGCTCCGCGAGCCGGGACCGATCGAGCGTCGCGGCAAGAAGTGGGTCAACCCCGGCTTGCCCAACAACCTCGACCACATTCCGGTCGAGGATCGCGATCTCGCTCGCCTCGAGCTTCTGCGCGCGTACCACGACGGCCCCGAGGCTTTCGTCGCCAAGCGCGAGGAGCTGATGAAGCGCTTCAAGATCGACCAGCACCCCAAGCGCGAGATCATCATGGGTGCCTTCTGGGGCCACCTGAACGGCCATCGGCGCAAGCAGTTCGTCGCGCGCATCCTCGCGATGAAGTCGGGAAAACGCTACGAGATCCTGACCGATCTCGCCAAGCTCTACCGTATGCCGTCCAAGAAGCTGACGCTCGAGGTCGACGCCAAGCCGACCATCCACTGATACTGAAAGGCCCTCGATCTCATCTGAGACCGAGGGCCTTTCCAATTACGGTTCCAATCGATTCATCAACCTTGGGAACGGAATCGTTTCTCGTACATGGTGAATTCCACAGATCCACGTCGTCAGACGTTCGAGACCGTAACCGAATCCGGAATGCGGCACGCTTCCATATTTCCGAAGATCGAGATACCACTGAAAATCTTTTTCCGGAAGTTTGTGTTCACGAATGCGTTCAAGCAACGCTTCATAATTATCCTCACGCTGTGATCCTCCGATGACCTCGCCGTATCCCTCTGGCGCCAACAAATCGGCGTTCAATACGCGTGAAGGATCTGCCGGATCACGCTTCATATAAAATGCTTTCACCGCCGTCGGATATTTCTCGACGAAAATCGGCTTGTCATGCGCCTTGGTAATCAACGTCTCATCATCAGCTCCAAGATCATCCATCTCTCCGATATCCGATCCATGCTCGCGCAGCCACTTGATTGCTTCTGCATGTGTCATGCGGATAAACGGCGCCTGAACTTTTTTCAATGGTTCCTGGTCGCGTTCTAGGATCTTGAGTTCGGGTTGGCAGTTTTTCAAAACGCTTTCGACAATATGGCAAACCAAAGCCTCTTGTATCTTCAAGTTACCTTCATGATCGACAAAAGCCGCTTCTGCATCCATCATCCAAAACTCGGTAAGGTGACGGCGCGTCTTGGACTTTTCAGCACGAAACACCGGACCAAAATCAAAACATCGTCCGACAGACGCAATCGCCGCTTCCAAGTACAATTGCCCCGATTGCGAGAGATACGCTTTGCGTTCTCCAAAATAATCTACTTCAAAGAGATCCGTCGTTCCTTCACAAGCGCTGGGCGTAAAAATCGGTGAGTCGATTTTTGTGTATCCGTTGTCGTGCATCCAACCGTACGTTGCGTTAATGATTTCATTGCGAACGCGCTGAATCGCCCACTGCGTCGGCGTACGCAGCCAAAGATGGCGCTGGTCAAGCAAAAAGTCCGGACCATGCTCTTTCTTTCCAATCGGAAACTCCTCGGCCTTTTGAACGAGCTCAACCTTCGTCGCCTGCAACTCATACACACCCTCCTGCTTTGGGTGTTTTGAAACATTACCCGTCACGATAACCGACGACTCGATCGTCGCTTCCACGGCCGCATTCCAGCTCGCTTCATCAATGCCGTTCTTTGCGATAACAGCCTGCGTAAAGCCCGATCCATCTCGAATCTGGAGAAACGCAATAGAACCGCTGGAACGGACATTGTAAGCCCAGCCTGAGATCGTCGCTTCTTGTCCGACGAGACCGGAAAAATCCTTGATAAATGCCTTCATAGATAGCGGCCACAATAGCGAAACCCCCGTTATCTGTCGATAGATAACGGGGGTAGCAGTCAGCTGAAGCGGCGTCCGCCTTCCCGATACGCCTTCTTGCGGGAGCGTCGATACGCCTTGTGGCGATTGAAACCCTGCGAGCTATGAAAGCTGAGTACGACACCCGTCTTGGGATCGAACCTCAGAAAGTACGACTTGTACGGTCCGTGGGCGATGTGAAGCACCTCGACACCGCTCTCGAGCCGTTCCTGTTTGTCACGCAGGATTCGACCGTCCTTTCGCGAGACCGTGAGCAGCTCTCTCTGCATCGACTGCCGCTCGAGCTTGCGCAGCTTCAAGCGTTCATCGTAGTCGAGTGCATCAACCACACGCTCACCGAGGCGCTCCTTGATGCGCCGATCGATGAACTGACCGAGTCCTCCGCGTCCCTTCAGATAGGCACGCGCAAACTGTCCGAGCGCATACGCAGAAACCTTGCTGGGGAACGGATCCGTCTCGGCCTCCGGCGCGGACTTCTTCCGAGCCGAGGACTTGGACTTTTCACCCGACACCTGGAATCGGACTCGCGGCACCGGCTCCGCATCACGGAGAATCTCGTCGAGACGGTCATCCGTAACGACTCCGTCCGAACGGTAGGCAGGGATCTCCCGCACCCCGGTATTCGGGACGTCGTCATAGAACGTCGGCTCCTCCGCCTTCTCAGGCACCGGAACCATCTCCAGCTTCTTCTTGCGATGCAGAAGAAGGAAGATCAGCATCCCCAGCAGTTCCTGCCAGATCGGCAGGCCATCATATCCTCCGTCGATCACCCGCAGCACCGTCTTGGGCGCGCGCTCAGGAATCGGACGAAAGCTCTGGGACGGACGTTCACGGACACTAGCTCTTAGCATGCACACCTCAATATGTGGAAAAGGGCCAGGTCGATTGAACCAGTCCGACGCCACTCACGCAAGCAAAGCGTAGATAGTAGCCGCTCCATGCAGCTTTGTGGCGAGCGGTGTTCTTTCAACCGCTGTTTCAACCACGGCACTCGTTGCCACAAAAATCGTCGATGGTGCCGTAATCGCCAAGAGATCTCTTAAAGGACGAATCCGCATAAATCGCAAAAGCGTCATCACACCTTCCGGCATATCCTCGTGATCGATCGCCTCAAAATCTGGCGCCTCACCCAATGCATCCAATAAACGTAATGAAGCCGCCGCCAAAATAAGCCGACCTCGTTCAGGACTCGGCAAACGTTCTGTCGATACCCATAAGTCCGCAGCCTCCTCCAACAATTCATAGATCGATACATCCGCTACACCCGGACGCGTCAAACTCTCGACGAGATGCATTAATGGACCAAGGACAGCCATCGCGCCCAAATCATCGCGCATTCCGGGGCGCGGCGTTACGGCTCTTGCTACAGCCAACTTATCAAAAGATTGTCCGATCGCGACCATAACATCCGCTTGCGACAATGGTTCAAGATGCCCCAAATGCTTCGCGCCCATTTTTCGCATTCCCCTCGCAACCGCCACCAACTTTCCATGTTCCCGCCCATACATAACAACACGCGTATCTTGCTCTCGATACGGTTCACTCTTCAAAACAAAAACGCGATCACGCAGGTAAGCCATCCAAGTAATGCTGCAAAATAGCAGCCGCCGCCAAATCATCGCGCTTCCCCTTTGCGCCCAGCTCTTTCACCTGATCAGCCGCGATCTTTGAAGTCAGCGTCTCATCTGACTCAACCGTCTTAATACCCGACTGTGCAAGAACGTCGATAAACTCACGGATACGTTTAGCCTGATCCGTCTCCCGCTCTCGATCTCCAAGCGGTCTTGGAATTCCGACAACAAAAAGCTCCGCTTGTTCAACACGAGCTAAATCGACCAATCTCGCCACAACATCCTCATCGCTCTCATTGGCGATAATTCTCCAAGGACTCGCCACGCGCGTCTCGCTATCGCCAAGCGCAACGCCCACACGAGCCTCTCCGTAATCGACACCAAGAATTCTCATACCTCCATGTTGAACAATTTGATACAGACGGTCAATCAAGTAGAATCCGCCCATGGCCGCCGCTCCCGTTCCTACATTCAAACTCGAGCGCCAATTCATGGCGAAGGGGTTTCAAATTCTCGCTGGCGTCGATGAAGCCGGCTGTGGCTGTTGGGCCGGCCCTGTCTACGCCGCTGCCGTCATTCTTCCACTCGATTCCCGCATCGGCCTCATCCGAGACTCAAAACGCCTCAGCCTCGAACAGCGCGAGCGTGTGATCATCGACATCAAAAATAAAGCGACGGCCTGGGCAGTCGGCACAGCTTCCCATCAAGAAATCGACGAACTCAATATCCGCCAAGCCGCTTTTTTGGCGATGCGCCGCGCTCTAGAGTCGCTCTCCATTCACCCCCAAGCCGTCCTTTCCGACGGCTTCACGATTCCCGGACTTTCTATTCCTTGCCAACGCGTTATTGGTGGCGATCGACTCGTAAAATCCATCGCAGCCGCCTCGATCATTGCCAAGGTTGAACGAGACCTGGAAATGGAGCGCCTCGACCAAAAACATCCCGGATACGGCTTCCGTGATCATAAAGGCTACGGAACAAAACAGCATCAAGTTGCCTTAAAGAAACTTGGCGCATCCCCCATTCACCGAATGAGTTATAAACCGCTCAAAAACTTGGCATAATATATTGACAAAATCCCATTTTATGTTAGGTTCTAGCTGCTCATTCACAAGGAGGTAAACGTGACCGTACGCAGCCGTGCTCCAGCCCCTGTCCCAATATCGACAACAAAAAAAAGCGGGGCAACAACCCGCCTCCACCGGATCGAGCGCCTGCTCATCACCACGTTTTCCGGACATGTTTCCATAAAGGTCACCGATCAAGTCATTCAAGACGTCCGTCGAGAAGTGCCGATCGATATGCCGGAAGAATCTCGCCCCTCGATCTGGGTCGTCGATGCCTTGCAAGTGACCAGCTTCGACGGGCAAGGAATCCGTAACCCCGGCAGCGATTTGCTTGGAATCATCCGCGACCGCATCGCTCCGCATGTGATTCTGTTACGCGTCGAGAGCACGACCAACACCGAGTCCAGCGGACAAGCAGCCGTCATCCTATTCGCTCGAGGCATTTGCTTCGGCAACGGTGTGAAGCTGCACATTCTCGGCTCGGAAGCAGAGGTTCAGCCTTACGTGGAAAATCTACGCAAGGAAGGAGTGCTTCTCCGATGAGCGAACCTGAGAACCCCCGTTCTCCACGCCGATCTGCTTCGGCACAGAACTTCAAGGCGATCACATCAGCCGCTCCTAATCCTCGAGGCACCCAGCAAACCAAACTCCGTGCAGACGGCAAGTCCGTCATAACCGTCTTCAAAGGAAGACTCGAGGACAAGCTTGTGGCAGCTGCTGGCGCCGCCACGGCCGGTATCCTGCAGGGCTCCGATCTTATGTGGGTCCTCGACTTCCTTCATGTCCCGAGCTTCGAGGGCAGCCCCCACGGCGCCTTTGGCAAACAGCTTGAATCATTCCGGAATGCGGGCGGTAGGCGTCTCATCGCCGCCATCCCGGAATCGATGACGAACTTCCGCATTCTACGCTCTGGCCTGGTCACTCTTTGCCTTCGTAGTCCCCGCATCGACATCTATCACGCTTCCAATAACGATGAACTCAATAAGCTCATCGTGGAACAGCTCATACGCTGACATCCTGACGCACCTAGTCTCCTCGACTGGGTGCGTTTTGTTTTAGACAACAAAAAAATTTCGCTTGTGGCGAAATTTTTTCTTGGTGACCCGTGGGGGATTCGAACCCCCATTCCTACCGTGAGAGGGTAGTGTCCTAGCCCTTAGACGAACGGGCCTTATAACTATTTTCTTTGCCAGACAGCGCCCTGGCGAACCAATAGCTGTTCAGCGCGCATCGGATCAGCCATCAATTCCTTGATAACCCGCTCCATGCGAACGCCTTTGGTTTTTTGCGTCCCTTCAGAAGCTTTTGCCAAGATGACATCTCCAGGCTTGATCCAGTCTTGAAGATAGAGGCCGGCTTCCGGCGTATCTTCTATAACTTTTACCGCCTCTGGTTTCATGCCATTTGCCAAGGCTCCTTCAGCCATTGCGTGCGCAAAGATACCACAAACAACCAAAAGATCAAGCCCTAAACGTGCTGCTTCCGCACCAACCATGCGATGCATTGCCTGAGCCGTATCCCCTAGTTCCCGCATCTCTCCAAGACAAGCAGCTTTCCGCTGCCCTGGCGTTAACTGCAAAGCAGCCAAATCTCTCAAAGAAGACAACGTCGATGAAGGCGATGCGTTATAAGAATCATCAAATAGCGTCGTCCGCTTAATACCTTCAATAATCCTTGTTCTGCCTGGCATAGGAGTAAAGGCCAAAGCCATAGCCGTAACCTGCTCCTCAGGAATATCCATCGCCTGACCCACGGCTACACCGGCAGCAACGGCATAGGCAATTGACCGACCATAAACTCCAGGAATGAACAATTCATATGTTCGTTGATAGCACTCGAGCGAGATCTCCAAGCCTATCGGTTTGCGGCCTTCTGAAGTCTCTTCCATACGTACAGACGTCTTTGCAAGCCGCACATCCGATCCATCAGCCTCACCAAAAGTAAGCACATGTTCATGGGTGAGATGACGCATCCCAAACACGCGAGCGTCATCAGCGTTCAAAACGGCAATACCCCCTGTTCGTAAGTTACGTACGAGTTGAGACTTTTCCTCAATAAGCGCATCTACACTAGGATAATTCTCTGCGTGCACCGGCGTCGCGCCTGAATCCTCTGAAGCAATAGCTGTCACAACTGCCACATCCGGTTGAGCGATCGAGGTGAGATACGTGATGTCGCCAGGTTTATCCGCTCCCATCTCCAAAACAAGCATGCGCAAACCCGATCGCCAAAAACCGATGCGTGACGCAAATGCTGTGGCCAATAAAGAAGCCCAAGCAAATGGATTTCTCCCAGGTGCGGGCTTACCAAAAACCGTCAGCGGCAAACCCAATTCGTTATTATAATTCTTGGAGGTAACACGGACTCTCTGCTCAGGAAGATCAGATCGGAGCACGGCAGCAATAGCCTGCTTCGCCGTCGATTTCCCAATCGACCCCGTCACAGCAACAACAAACAACCGCTCTCGACGGATCACGGCCTTAGCCGCCTTCCCGAGATATCGTTCAAACATTTGTTGTATCGCCATAGAATTCCATAAGACCACTTGAGCAAATAATGCGCAAGATTAGCGGACAGTAGATGTTGCGGTAGTACTACTACTCGCCGTAACCGACGGAAGTGGCGCCTGGGGTTTTGCCGTAATCGGTCGTTCAGGCGGAACCTGTAATGTCGATAAAATAAACTTAGCCATATCACCAAAAACCGGTGCCGCTGATGATTCTGCAAATGAAACCGTTCTTGGTTTCACAACGGTAACCAGCATAACAAATCGCGGATGATCCGATGGCGCGTATCCAACAAAAGAGCCGATCGTCGCATCCGGCAAATAACCCGGGCCATTAGGATTTGGGACCTGAGCTGTTCCCGTTTTTCCGGCAACGTAATACCCCGGCACAGCCGCCAATTTTCCATGTCCCGACTCAACCACCGTCACCATCATTCCGGAAACCAAACGTGAAGTACGCTTACTAATCACCTCTCGCACGACACGGGGCTCGGTAACGACGCGTTGGCCATCAGGATGCACAACTTCCTTCACAAGAAACGGCTAATCGTCTGGACACCATGCGCCAACTTGTCGGAATTACGGACCGTAAAGTCATCGATCTTCTCTTCACCCGGATCAACGTATGTTGTGTTCGGTCCAATCTTCCCCTCCTCGATACCTGCCGCCATGGTCAATGGCTTAAAAATCGATCCCGGCTCAATTTGATCAAAAGTCGCCGAATTATTGAGAACAGAAATAGAATCGATCTTCCCGTAATTAGCCGGATCAAAATCTGGAGCAGAGCACATCGCCCAAACAGCGCCCGTCTCTGGATCCATAACCACAATCGAGGCGGAATCAGCTTGAAACTCCGCAACAGCCCCCGCGGCCTTACGACAGGCCTCATATTGCATCGCTCGATCCAGAGTCAAAACAAGATCAGAACCATCTCGTGCATGCTGTAATTCCGTTGTTCCAATCGACATACGCCGTCCGGCCGCATCCTTTTCAATCAACAAAGTCCCATAAGTACCTGCTAATTCGTCATTAAATGAACCTTCCAAACCGTATCGACCCACGCGATGATTATCATCATCCATACCAACGAAGCCAAAAACTTGCCCTCCCAACCCCTGCTCAGGATAAAAACGCGTCGGGCCCTTGCTTATACCAATGCCCGGATAACGATTCCCTCGAATCGTCTCCGCATGCTCCATCGGTACGTCTTTCGACAAAACTTGAAAAGAGCTCGTGGCGTAGAGCATCTGAAACAAAATCTGCTCAGCCGGAAGTTCCAACATCGGGGCCAAGGCGACAGCCGTAGACGTCGCATCCTTGATTTCGCGTCTGACAGAATACACCTGCCAAGTCTCGCGATCCTTGGCGACGGGATGAAGGCTCCCATCAAATCGATCACGCAGGTAAATCGTCCCGCGCTTTGGAACAAGCTGCGCTTGAACCTCATGTTGATCCGACGCCAAAAGCTTATAAGCCGAGTATTCCAAAATCTGTAGCTGAAACAGCCTAACAACGACACTTCCGAGAGCAAGCATCAAAATCCCTCCGATCACCCAAAGACGCCGTCCCGGGGACGGGTCGCGCTTCTCCGTAGGTCGATATCGATACTTGGCCGACACCGACAAAGTATATCAACCTTGTGGCTTTCTCTTCCAATACTGTCGATCCTGCAAGCGTTCCGGCAAATACGACTGATCCACAGGACCGTCAAAATCAGGATTATACTTATAACCCTTTCCATAGCCCAAGTTTTTCATCAATTTTGTCGGCGCATTCCGTATATGAAGCGGCACCGGCTCATTTGGCAGATTCCGAATATCATCAGCAACTTCGTGATAAGCCGTGTAAAGCGCATTCGACTTTGGAGCCTCCGATAAATAAACAACGCATTGCGCCAAAATCACATTGCACTCCGGCATGCCGATCGCATGGCTCGCCTGATACGCCGTTATCGCCTGCACCAGTGCCTGCGGATCAGCCATCCCGATATCCTCCGATGCAAATCGAACCAATCTACGAGCAACGTAGAGCGGATCTTCCCCCGCCTCCAACATTCGACCCAACCAATACAAAGCCGCCCCGGGATCCGAGCCGCGCATCGACTTATGCAGTGCCGAGATGATGTTGTAATGCTCTTCCCCATTCTTATCGTAAAGCAAATGACTCCGCTGTAACGCATCCTCTATCGTAACAAGCGTAACGACAGACTTCTTTCCTTTTTCCGCCTTGGACGATTTCGCCGCAAGCTCAAGAGCATTCAGAGCATGTCGCGCATCTCCATCAGCCATTCCGGATAAAGCCTCTACAACACCTTCCGCAACATCAACCTTATTTCCTAACCCACGCTCATCAACAAGAGCTGCCTTCAAAATCGTTTCAATGTCAGAAGCTTCCAATTTATTCAAAACAAAAACACGCGTACGCGAGAGCAAGGCGGAGATCACCTCAAAGCTCGGATTTTCCGTCGTCGCTCCGATCAGCGTCACCGTTCGATTTTCAACATACGGCAAAAGCGAATCCTGCTGCGCTTTATTAAAACGATGGATTTCATCAATAAACAAAATCGTTTTCTGATTACGATACTTCCAATTCGCCTCGGCCTCCCGCATCGCTTGCCGAATATCATTCACACCGCTCATCACGGCAGAAAGCTCAATAAAAACAGATTTCGTCTTGCTGGCGATTAATTTAGCTAATGTCGTCTTGCCACTTCCTGGCGGGCCCCAAAAAATCATTGAAGGAACCTCGTCAGCATCAATCAACCGACGCAAAGGCTTATCAGGTCCGACAATATGCACTTGCCCGGCAAGCTCCTCAATCGTTCTCGGACGCATCCGATCCGCCATCGGCTGAATGCCGGAACGGCGCTTTTCTGCTGCAAAATCAAACAAATCAGCCATACCTTGTTAGATTAGAACAAAAAACGAACAAGGTAAATAGCTACTTCTCCGGATAATTCTCCCAAAGGATATGGGCTGGCTCTTCCAAATAATCGATCAATTCCCGTCCTTCCTTTGAAGCTCCGACCAATCGCTCAAGTGCCTCATACGCTTCCACCGTAACCGATGTCCTATTTTTCTCTTCTTCCAATTTTGATTTTAAAGATGCCGCCGTCCGATCAGAATCACGCAGTGCTGCAACGATCGACAATCGATCCTTCACATTTTTTACTTCTTTTCCTTTCTCCGCCGCATAACGCTTTGCCGCATAACCAAACATAGAATCCTCATTTCGATTCCAATCCGGGAAACCATTCCACGCTGCCGCATCAGCCGATCGTGCGATGATATTGATAAACGCATCATCCGCCATCAAACCAATATCCTCTCCTTGTCGGAAGCGCTCCAAAAACACCATACGCTTGCGTCGCAAAACATTCTCAATATCGTGAGCAATTTCCGCACGCTTCTCTTCATCACGAGTATCCGGATCAAAAACCATCCGCACTCCTGCAGACACGGCAACGAGTTTTGGATGCGATTCAAAAAGATTTAACGCTTTAAAGAGATAGTCCGGATCATCAACAATACAATCCGCTCCTAGAAATACTACAACCCCATTCCTTCCTACCCGATCAAATCGCACCGCAGCTTCGGCAAGTCCTCGATTACACGCCTCACCAACCGTCCCACTGGCCAGTAACGGAACATCGATCGCAAAAACGCTTATCGATTCCTTGATCTCGCGGCATGCATCCAATACCTCGGCAGGAAATCGCATATGCGCACCAAACCCATCACGATTCCGCCAAAGCGGAAGATCCAGTACAAGTTGGTTTGCTAGCTGTGCCGCCTTCCAAATTTTCGTTCCATCATCCGGACCATTATTCACAACACACAGCACCTCAACCATCCCCTCGCTCAAGCCTCTCTGCCTCGCGATCGACATGAGCAAATTCACGACGCGATGCACGGGTTCTCGATGAACTGGAACGACAACGACAATACGGCAACGCTTATCCATAGGCGTATCGATAAGCGATACGCCCTGCAATCGTTCACGTACAAAAGAAGAGGCCTTGGGATCCAACACGCGCGTATTCTAGCACGACACGTCACCCTCTCACGATCAGATAACCAACATACGCAACATACAGCAGCAAATAACCGACACCTTGCCATCGATCAATCTTGTGTTTTCTTCCAATAAACATGCTGGCAAATAGCAAGAATGTAGCGGCGCTCGCGATCGCGCCATCAAAAAGTAAACCTTGGTTAATTGGCAAAGGTCGAACCAATCCTCCGACCCCCAAAATAAGAAAAATATTAAAAATATTTGAACCAACGATATTTCCAACGGCGATATCATCCTTTTTCTTGCGCGCTGCCTGCACCGATGTCGCCAGTTCCGGCAAAGAAGTACCCGCTGCGATAATCGTAAGACCTATCAGGGTCTGACTTACCCCAAACCATGTCGCGACAGTAACGGCTCCATCAACGGTAAACTTCCCTCCAATCACGAGTCCAGCGAGACCACCGATAATCCATATGACTGTCTTCCAGATCGGCATATGCTCGGCAGAAGGTAACCCATCCGCCTCATCCTTTGGCGCATGTCTCGCCATGCCATACACATACGTTAAAAAAATAACAAAGAAACCCAAAAGAATTGCCGCGTCCGATCGAGAAATTAAATGATCCGAACCACCATCTAACCGAAACGCGTTTACCATGAACCCAAGGACAAGGACAGCTAGCAGCGCAAAAGGAATTTCACGCCAAATAGTCGATTTGGTAACGCGCAGTGGATAAATAATTGCAGCAACGCCTAAGATAGCCAGTATATTAAAGATATTCGATCCAATCACGTTAGCAACGGAAATATCAACATTGCCCTGTATCGCCGAGACGACACTCACGACAAGCTCCGGTGCCGATGTTCCAAACGCCACAATCGTCAAACCAATCGCCAGATCAGAGATTCTCAAACGCTTGGCGAGTGAAGACGCTCCCTCAACCAGCCAATCAGAGGCAAAGGTAAGCAACCCTAGCCCGAACACAATCGACAACAATGCGAAAGCAATAGTCATAATCGTAAAGAGGATACGCGATTCCTCAGAAATTTTCCATCTGCTATTCTGCCTACATGCCCAAACGCCTCTCCCTCGTCTCTTGGAACGTCAACGGAATCCGCGCCGCAGAACGCAAAGGCTTTCTCGACTGGTTTCACAAATCCAAATACGACATCGTCTGTCTCCAGGAGACAAAAGCCGAGGTCGGCCAACTCTCTCCAAAACTCGTACATCCTGATGGATACGAGTCCTACTGGAACAGCGCCATCAAAAAAGGCTACAGCGGCACCGCGATCTATACGAAAGTCTCGCCAATTTTTGCCGAGACCACTTTTGGCGATCCATTCTTGGACGGCGAGGGCCGCATCGTTCATTTGGAATTTGAGAAATTCCATCTCTTCAATGTCTACTTCCCCAATGGCGGCGCCCGTCCCGAGCGCTTGGAATTCAAGCTCGAATTCTACAAGCGCTTTCTCCCATTAATCGAATCCTATCGCAAAAGAAACCCGTCATCGTTACTGGCGATGTAAACACGGCACATACGGAAATCGACCTCGCTCGACCAAAAGAAAACGTTAACACAAGCGGCTTCATGCAAATTGAACGCGATTGGGTCGAGAAACTCATCAAAACCGGCTACATCGACACCTTCCGCCTGTTTGAAAAAGAAGGCGGACACTATTCTTGGTGGGACCAGAAAACCAATAGCCGTGCCCGCAATGTCGGCTGGAGAATCGACTACTTTTTTGTCAGTGATGAATTAAAAAAGAACGTCAAAAAAGCCTGGATCGCCGCCGACACCCTCGGATCAGATCACTGCCCTGTCGGCCTCGAGCTTTCGATCTAGCCAAAAAATACTTGATAAAAATGCGCGTAGAGCTTAGCGATCTGCTCGACGGCTTCTTCTCGTGTAATCTTTCCTTCATACAGCGCTTGCAACGCCTCCCAAAAAATCGTACGTCCGATCGCAAAGCCGCAAACGCCATCGACATTTTTACCAGCGATCAGCCATCGTTCCACGTGATCGACTTCTTCGGCGCGTCCAAGCACAACAACCCCGACATGCGCCCGTCCATCAGAACGTGCCGTCTTCGCGACTAAATCATAATCCTCCGCTAACTCCATTCCCTCGATTTTCCATATCGCCGGCTCCACTCCCGCCACATGAAATTGCCGAATCATCTCAACCGTCAGCCTCGGACGCACGGTGCGATCAAATCGATCTTGTCCATAACGCGCGAGCTCATCTTCCGTGGGCGTTACAAGCGGCTCCACCAAAAAACCAACGCGATTCATGAGACACCAATCGCTTAACATGCGCAGCCGAGAAAGCTGGCGCTGATTCAACTCCCCATCGCCATCCGCGCGATAACGGACAAGCGCCTTAGCATAAGCGGGACGCAGTTTATCGATATGATCACCAAACTCATCCCCGTACTGAAACAGAAATTCCTCTTGTCCGCTTTGTTCCGTCGTAAGAATTCTCGTCACACCTCGCATCTGCGCATCAACATGGAGTTCCATTCCATAATCCTCATCAACAAGCATCGCCGCGTCCTCACGCGGTACGCCAAGTTCAATCGCACGCAGCAAACCATCATAAATCACGCGCTTGTAATCGCGGATCACGTCATCTTGCTTGGTGAGATTCTTTTTGAAAAACGCGCGATGATCAAACGCGAGTATCGCCAACCGCGGAAGGAACGGATTGCGCATGTCAACATCATATCAAAAAGACGAGCCCCGGTCTCCATCACAGAAACCGGGGCGTAGTTCATTCAGCGGATGTACTCATGAAAGAGCTGGTCGAGCTTGGCGAGCCCCGTGAGGATCGTAAGCTGGCTGAGCGCGCCATCTGTGTTGTGCGGCGAGAGTTCGTAGGAGCCGTCCTGTTCCGGACGCGCCGTTCCGTCGAGTCCGAGCGTTCCTCCAAACCCGGAGTCAAAGTACGGCGTTCCGCGCAAGAGACAGAACTTCGTCCGATTGAACAGATCGTTACGAGACTCCAACCCGGAACCCCATAGTCGTGCCGCAGCTTTCCGCATAGCCAATGTGATCGCGTCTCCACCCTCCGCATGCGCGAAAGCATTAGAGAACCAGAGCGCCATGTCCGGAGAAATCTTCGCAGACACAATCCCGCCGTAGAAATCACGCTTCACGGTGGTGACCTGAGCCGTCAAACCCTGTTTCCATTTGGGTGGGTCTGACTCCGTATAGCTCAAATAATCAAGCAGGATCTCCAGTGAGCAAGCGGCCTCATACCCGGGAACGCGGTCGCTCTTGCCGTCAAAATCCAGAGAGGGCAAGGGCATCACGAGCCGGACAGTCCCATCGGGACTCTCGCCGGCATAACGACAGCACCCGCCAAAACCCCAACAATCCATCTCGTCGAGGAACGGCCGAAGGCCAAAGTTCTCCTCGAAATCCTCCAGCATCAAGTGACCGTGCTCGGTATTGAGCCTCTGCTGCCACGCACGAATGTTCTGCGCATCAGCAATGACCGTAACCTGCTCGCCGTCGGTCTCAAAGCGATACCAACACCTGTACCTGGGTGCCGAAAGAACATTCGTCATGTGACCTCCAAAAAGGACTGACGCTATCTAAACGGATCTCTTCACTTTTGCCTAGAGCGTGTTCTTGTACTCCTCGTAACCACCAACCATGCTCTTCACGTTGGTATATCCCATGGCATCGAGCTTCTCCATTGCGATAGCACTACGTCGGCCACGAGCACAGTACAAAATGACTTCTCGCTGTTTGTTTGGCAAAACTTCCGTAATCTTGGCTTCCAGCTGCTCCATCGGAATATGAATAGAACCCTCGATAAAGCCACCTTCCAACTCCTCAGCATCCCGAACATCCACAATCGCCGGAGCGATCATCCCCTCAATACGCGTCTTCACTTCCTCGGCTGTAATCAAAGCTTTCATAGTTGTTTCATCAGAAGGTAGCGCTTCCTCTCTTTTTCATCAAATTTCTCGATGGCATACCGGAGCATTGTCCTCGGCATGACCGGAGCGTTCTCATCAAGAAAACGCATCAAAGCCACTTCATTTCTCTTGCCAGCTTCTCGCAGCATCCAGCCCGCCGCCTTATGCATCAAATCATGCTTATGCGGTAAAAACATCTCGGCTATCTCAAACGTATCTTGCAACTGCCCTTTTCTGATAAAAGCAAAGGTCGACACCATCGCCACACGTTCCGTCCAAAGATGCTTCGACTTTGCCATCTTACGCAAAATCTTCCGATCTTTATCCATCAAATATTCTCCAACAATATGATATGCCGATGAATCAACCAAATCCCAATTATTCACCCATTTCAAATGATCAAGAAAAAACTCGTAAATCTTTTTCTTGGTTGCTTCATCTCCTTTCTTGAACTGCTCCACCAAAATATAAAGCGCACACCAGCGTACTTCATGTCGCTTGTCTTTCAACAAACCCTCAACTTCTTTCAAAGAAATCGTTCTGTAATTCTTCGCAATGGATCGCAAATGTGGAATCGTCACGCCGATAAAAACATCACCTTCACCGTACTCGCCTTTTCCTGTCCGAAAAAACCGCGGGAAAAAAGCGGCCTTCTCTTTATTCCGATGTTTCAACAACTCCTTAACCAAAGGATGTTCCATAATGCTCTTATATTAGCACAATTATTGACATATATCATTATATCTCGTAACCTGCGCAAGCTCATTTGAGCGGAGGTTTCCGTGAAGATCAAGCAGCCGTTCAATCTCACGCGTGTCACTCGTACCGTGTACACCCTCTACTGGGACGAGGTCATGGCTATTCAGGACGAGCTCTGGAAGTCACGACCGCACGCCAAGTTCATGAAGGCATACGAGCGCTCGCAGATCGAGATGCACATTCCGTTCTTGGAGCGCTGGCGCGAGTGGAGCGGAGTCGGCGTGCGCAAGCGCGCCTTCCCTTTTGCCTACCCGACAGCAGGCGGTACGGAAGCCCTCGACATCATCATGCGCGGCTACGACAGCGTTCACGTCTTCAAGGGCGATTACGAAGGCTATCGGCAGCTCGCCGATGCCGGACGCCGAGGACTGGTCGAGCATGAGCGCCGCAAGGAAGCTCCGATCCATCAGTCGCCCGGAGAAAAGGACGTCTTCATCGTCTCCTATCCTTCTGCGATCGACGGCGAGCACTGGAGCGACCTCGAGACGTGGCTCGAGAACATGCGCGCCGCCTTCCCGACGACCGCCGTGATCCTCGACCTCGCCTACCTCGGCTGCACCAAGACGCCAACGCGGCTCGAGCTCAACCGCCACTCCAACGTGGAAGCCGTGGTCTTCAGCTTCTCCAAGCCGTTTGGTCTCGCGTTTCATCGCGTCGGCGGAATCTTCTGTCGTCACATGAACGAGCGTCTCGAGTACGCACGCTACTTCAAGAACGTACCCGGCATCTTGCTCGGTCACAGCCTCATGGGCGCCTACGAACCGACCAAAATCCCCCAGCGCTACGCCGCTCTTCAGGAACTCGCACTCGCAGAAGCTAAGCGTGTCGGTGAAGCACCGGAGCAAGCCACTTGCTCGGATGTCATCCTGCTCGCACGCGCAGCAACTGGCTCCAAAGAGTTCGAGCGCACACGCGGCCAGTACCGTTTCTGCCTCACCAAGGCGATGGATCTTATCCACCACGGTCAAATCCTCGCCAACCAGCCCTAACGACAACGCCCCGGTCCAACGTCTTTGGACCGGGGCGAATCTGTTTCAGGGAAAGAACTCTTGATGAATGGCACGGATCGCCAATTCATAGTCTGCTGCAGCAACGCCGACGATGATGTTGAGCTCGCTCGAGCCCTGATTGATCATCTTGATGTTGATGGACTGTTTGGCAAGCGCTCCCGTGAGCCGCGCGGCAACGCCAGGCGTACGCCACATGCCGTGACCGACCGTCGCGATGAGTGCGAGACCATGCTCGATCTCCACCTCATCCGTGCGGCACACATCCTTGATCTCCGCGATGATCAGCTCCTCGCGGTTCAACACGCTCGTCGTCGGCACGATCACAGAAAGCGCATCGATACCGCCGGGCATATGCTCGATACTGATCCCCTCATCCGCAAGGACGGTAAGAAGCTTGCGCGCAAACCCGATCTCTTCATTCATGAGCGTCTTCCGCACATGAATCGTGCTAAAGCCCTTGAGACCAGCAATGCCGACGACCACCGGATGATATCCCCGATGCGACTCGTGCATCACGCGCGTTCCTGCAGACTCCGGATTGAGCGAGTTACGGATGTGAATCGTCGTCCCCGCGATCTTGGCGGGGATCACCGCCTCCTCATGGAACACGCTCGCCCCCATGTAGGAGAGTTCACGCAGCTCGCGATACGTCACCTTGTCGATCGGCCGGGCATCCGGAACGATGCGCGGATCGGCGCTCATCATCCCGTCGACATCCGTCCAATTCTCGTAGAGAACTGAGCTTGTCGCACGCGCAATGATCGCTCCCGTGAGATCCGATCCTCCGCGGCTGAACGTCTTGATGTCGCCCTCAGGAATGGCTCCGTAGAATCCGGGGATCACGGCACGCGGATACTTGGCGAGCTCCTCCGCAGCGATACGCTGCGTGAACTCTGGCGAGAACTGTCCCTGCGACGTGAACCGCACAATGTCCTTAGCGTCGATGAACGGCCAGTCGAGATACATCGCGAGCAAACGCGCCATCAAGTACTCGCCGCGGCTCGCGATGAAATCCACCGACACGCCAGTCGTATGCACGACGTCCCGCAAATCTTTCACGAGCTTGTGGAAGCCTTCCCACTGATTGAGATCCCGCGCAATCCACTCGAGCGGCCGCAATGCCGCATCAAGCGCTTCGCGGGAATCGAGACCGAGACGCTTGTTCTCGTGAACGGCGTAGAGCAAGTCCGTGACCTTGCGGTCGCTCGACGTCTTACGACCCGGCGCTGACACAACCACATATCGCCTCCGCGGATCGCTCTTGATGATCTCGGCCGCCTTGGCCACACGCGGGCCATCCGCAAGCGATGAACCTCCAAACTTACACGTATACACCATCTCTTCCGTCATCTTCTTCTCCTACAATGAACGCCGCCTGAATGTACGCGATCACGCATAAAACGCAAGACCCGGTCCCGACAGATTGTCGGAACCGGGTTGCAGATCAGTGTTGGACGGCGATGGGCTGCTGCATGCCCAGCTCGCACTCGACACAGGCGATGAGCGTCATCACGGAGATCCGGTTCTCCGGCATGGCAACATGGCCGAGCGTCTTACGCGCCCGCACCGGAGAGCCGTTGTGCGCATGCGCCTTGGCCACCGAGGCGACGATCATGTCGCGCATCTCGGCATCCGTCGCGAGTCCGCGCGCCTTGGCCACGGCGGCAGCATCTCCGTACGTGATCCGCAGACACATCTCGTCGAACAAGAGAAACGGTGGAGCAGACAGCCGCTGAAACCCCACGACCCGCCTGCTGGAACGCGCCAGCATCTTCACGCGATGCGAGCTCGTGAGCACGGGTCGATCGGGCTCCGATCGCCACCCCGTCCCGATCTTGAAGCGGAGCTCGTCGATGTGCGACGCGATCTCGCGCTGATCAGGAAACTCCTTATCCGGCACGACAGCCTTTAGACTGTTCATGTCGCTCTCCTCGCCATGAGCAGCGCAAAGCTCACTCCACAGCAGGTAGCGCGGCCACGGCTGGCTGATGGTTGGAATGTGCGAGCGAACCACCTCGGGTTCACCGTGGATCAGGACCCGGAGAATGACCGTCAGAGCCGATTCTCGGCTTCCCGTATCCTCGAGCTTGTCCAGCTCGTGGAATGCATCTTGGATGAGCGGATCCAAATATCTCGCTAACTGTTTCAACGTAGCCTCCTTTCACTGCAAATGCAGTGACGGAGATCATACAGGAATAATGGCCTCTGTCAATCATCACTGGGCTGTGGCATTATCTGAGAAATTATGACCGACCTCTTGCGATCCGCACTCCTCTCACTCCATAAAACTCTTATCGATCAGGCAAAACAAAGCTACGAATCAACGCATGGTCCTATTGTTGGTCCGGCCGCCTTATTCCGCCTTGTTGTTGAAGAACCTTCTTTCCAGTGGTTCCGTCCCCTTTCAGAAACCATTGTCGCGATCGATGAAGCCCTAGAAAACAACCCTCCGGCAACCCATGAAGCCATTGTCGCCATGGTAAAACTCCGCCTCTTTCCCGATACAGCCACGGATTTCTCACGTTCGCTAGAAATAGCTGCCTCAAAATCCAACATCATAAAGATGGATTACAACGCTACGAGAGAACTCATGACGTAAAAAAGAGACCAGCCATAGCGGCTGGTCTCTTTTCAACTAGGCTTGCGGAGCTTCCTCGGAAGGAGCCTCGGTGGACTCGGCTTCCTCGGACATTCCTTCCTCCGGCTTCTTCTCTTCCTCCATCGGCTCGGCCGGCGGATTCATCGTGTCGTCGAAATTCATCATAGACGTTTACGATTAGTGAATTAGAAATACGAGATTAACAACATATGACAGATGTAGCAAGGGCAAAACCGGCGATGTACACTCTGTCCATGCAAATTCCTCAGCGACGCTCGCAAATCAACCGCATTCGCGACGCAGAAAGCCTAAGCCGCGAGCTCACGCCTGAGAGCTTAGAGCGTCTCAAACGGACGTTAAATACGCTTGAGAAAGTTGAACGTCCAAGAATCGTTGTCGATCTGAGCCACGCACTCACGCTGGGAGATTTTTCGGAAAATGCAGAATACCAAGATGCCAAACACCGTCTCTCGCGTATCGATGGCAGGATTTTTGGACTAAAAGAGCGCATCAAGCAAGCCATCCTGATTCCGACAGGTTCGGATAATGGAAAAATCCGTATGGGATCAACGGTCACGATCAAGATGAATGGTAAAATCCGCGAGTACAGGATCCTCGGACCGCAAGAAGCAAATCCGCTGCGAGGCAATATCTCTCATCAATCCCCGCTTGGAGCGGCTCTGATCGGCCACCAAGCCGGAGAAACCGTTGAATACAAAAATCCTGACGGACAAATCTCTTATGTGGAAATTCAAAGCGTCGACTAATATGTACATCCTCTTTGCCGTAATCATCGCGATAACCGGTTTTATTGCTTGGGACATCTATGAGACGCGCCGCTTGATCGCTATCGGCCTCAAACTTGCCGACAATGCGGTTCCATTTTCACGGAACGCTTCCTCGCCAAAAATTCTTGTTATCGGCGATAGCACTGCCGTCGGCACCGGCGCTTCATCGAGCTCAGCCTCTCTCGCCGGACTTCTCGGCTCATTCTATCCATCCGCGTCAATAGAAAACCGCGGTATCAACGGATCAAAAACCAAAGACCTGCTCATCCGCAACGATTTGCGCGGGGATCAATACGATCTCATCATGATCCATATCGGCGGCAACGACACCGTCCGATTCACAAATCTTGACGAACTAACAAAAGACATCGCGCTTGTTATTGACGAAGCCAAAAAACATTCCAAAAATATCGTGATCGTCTCGACGGGAAATGTCGGCACCGCACGTCTCTTGCCGCTTGGAACTCGCTGGATGTTTACGGTCCGTACAAAACAAGTACGTGATCTCTTTCAAGAGACTGCGGCAGAAAAGAATGTGACGTATGTCGATCTCTACCGCGAACCAGCCATCGACCCATTTGCCAAAGATCCATCCAAATATTACGCCGCCGACTCATTCCATCCGAGCGACAACGGCTACGCCGACTGGTTCTCCCTCATCGCAAAACATCTCCCGCCCCTATCGAGCTAATCGGGATAATAGGATAAAGTAAATGGGATGAAACACACCCGCCCCACGGTCACCAATCTCATCATTGCCGGTGCAACCGTCTCCGGATTTGTTGTATTTGGACTTCTGACTCAAGCGCCAGAAATCCTCAAGCCAAGCGCTGAACTAGCTGTCCCCTATATCTCACAAGTCCCCGATGACCAATGGGTCGCTCCTTGGGACGAAGCTTGCGAAGAAGCCACGATCTCCATGATCGACGCCTTCTATCGCGGCGAGCTCATCGTCGATAAAGATAAGATGAAAGCAAACATGCTAGACATGTTTGCTTGGGAAGACGAGGCCTTCAACAAAAACCACGATACGGACGCCGCCCAAACCGTCCAGCTCATCGCTAAAAAATCCGGATTCACAGGAACTGTAAAACGCAATCCGCTGCTCGAGGATATCAAGCGTGAACTTGCCGCCTCTCGCCCAGTCATCGCGCATGTAAACATGTACAAGCTCTACCAAGAAAAAGATCTCGGCGATTCCTATCACGTCTTCGTCATCACCGGCTATGACGATCTCACCGGAGAATTCATCGTCAACGATCCAGCCCGTCCAAAAGATCGATACAAATACGCCGTCCTCATGAACGCCCTACACGACTTCAATCCAAAAACCAGAGAAGCCGATGCAGCACCAACGGTTATTTTTACGAGAAAGCGATAAAACAAAACTCCCGCCGATCGGCGGGAGTTTTGAAATCTTACTCGTCGTTCAAAGCATCGATAATCGCGTCGAGCTTGTCATTGATATCCTTGAGCTGAGCAGCGATATTGCCTTCACCAGGAGCCGAGTAGGTCGGACGTTCGGAACGCATCGGGCGCTCACGGTCTCCGCCAAAACTTGGTCGGTCGGAAGGACCTTCCTTCTTAAAGCAGTTGCTGCACAAAACCGGCTTGCGTCCATTTGGTTTAAACGGAACTTCGCAATTCGTGCCACAAGTGGCACAGGTAGCAGGAAACATCGGCTTCCAATCGCCGCCACGGTCTCCTCCACGATCGCCACCGCGACCGCCCTTATAGCCTCCGCGGTCGCTGCCGCCAAAGCGCTTCTTCTTGAAATCGTTGTACATAATTGGCCAACGATACTCTTTTTTATAATAAAGTCAATACTAGACCCGAGATGGAAATCAAAATCCCGCCATATGGCGGGATTTTGTATGGCTCCGAGGGTGGGATTCGAACCCACGACCAATGGATTAACAGTCCACTGCTCTACCGCTGAGCTACCTCGGAATAGGTGTATTCAGCGGTCGTGATAATACCAACCGATGGCAAACCATGCAAGACCAGCCAAATACTTGTCAAAATGACCGGAATCTGTTATATTAGAGCCCTTTTTAGCCTATGGACCACGGAAACGTCATCCTCCGCTTCGGAAACGTAAGCTTTGCCTACGATGAAGACCATCCAATCTTGGACGAGGTCAACTTTTCCGTCCGCGAAAACGCCAAAATCACCCTGATGGGTCAAAACGGCGCCGGTAAGAGCTCGATCTTTAAATTGCTCACCGGAGTTTATAAACCACAAGAAGGCGAAGTCCATATTCAGAAGGGCGCCAAAGTCGCCATCGGCTTACAAGTCATGGCTCGCGAGCACATGGAGAAAACCGTGCAAGACTATTTTGCACAAGCCTTTGAAGAACGTCCTTACAACCTCGATAAACTCATCAAGGACGTTTTGGAAACCGTAAACCTTGAGACGCCTCTCGATAAAAAAATCCGCGACTTCTCCGGCGGCCAGCAGGCCCGTCTTTTGCTCGCTTATGCTTTGATCCAGGAACCGGATATTCTTTTACTCGACGAGCCAACCAACAACCTCGACAAAGAAGGTATCGAGCACCTCACTGGTTTCTTGATGATGTATCCAAAAACGGTTTTGGTTATTTCTCACGATGCCGATTTCTTGAATGCCTTTACGGAAGGCGTGCTCCACCTCGATGTCTACACCCACAAAGTCGAGCAATATGTCGGCAACTATTTTAACGTGGTCGAGGAAATTGCCGCTCGCGTAGAACGAGACCGCATGCAGAACGCCCGCATGTTGAAAGAGATCCAAGATCGTAAAGACAAGATCAACTTCTTTGCCAACAAGGGAGGTAAGATGCGTAAGCTCGCCAGTAAGCTTCGCGATCAGGTTGAAGATGCAGAAGAAAACATGGTCGATGTAAAACGCGATGACTGCACCATCCGCGATTTCAAAATCCCCGCTCAAGAATACAATGAGCCGGTTATCACTTTTAAGTCGATCCAAATCATCCGCAAAGGTCATGCGGAACGTGTTGAAGTCGATCTTTCTTTACGCAAAAAGCGCCGCCTCTTGATTAGCGGACCAAACGGTATCGGTAAGACCACCTTGCTTCGCGCGATCGCAGAAGGAACGGACGAGGGCATCAAAATTGGTGAGGGTGTAAAGGTCGGCTACTATCGCCAAGATTTTTCCGGTCTCGATTTTGACCAAACCGCCTATCAATCGCTCGAGTCAGTCATGGAAATGCCTGACAATGAAAAACTGCGCGCTGTTGCCGCCGAGTTTTTGCTCACTTCCGATTTGCTTAAAAATAAAGTCGGTTCTCTTTCCGAAGGTCAGAAAGGTCTCTTGTGTTTTGCTCGATTCGTCCTGCAAGAGCCAGGCCTCCTCATCCTCGATGAGCCAACCAACCACATCAATTTCCGCCACCTGCCTGTCATCGCGGAAGCTGTTGAAAATTATCAGGGTACATTGATTATGGTCAGCCACGCTCCGGATTTCTTGGCCAAAATCAACTTCAACGAAACCTTGGATTTGGCAAAATTCATCTAAGATTGACAAGCCGGCTATTTCCCTCAAGATGCCTGCTGCGGAGGTTGCTAATGGACTTGGCACGTCTTGCACAGCCCATGGTTTGGCAGGAATTCCGTAGAACCGGCTTCTTGCGGATTCCCGACGTCATCGACCCGGAAAAGGTCTCCGCCATTCGCGACGAGGCCTACCGTGTCTTTCACGATATCGGAGCGATCAACCCGCGAGCCTATCGCGGCAGAGAGCGTTCCGGCTTCACGCCCACCGGCATCGAGGGCGTCGCCGGCAACCGCGCCGACTACGGCCGGCAATTCTGGGACGTCCACCTCGATCGCGAATCCGATCGGAAAACCTGTCTCCACTCGGAGAAACTCGTCCGCAAGATGCAGGCCATGACGCACGAGCTATCTCTCGTCATGGCCGACGTATTCTTCTGGATGGAAAACGGCTTGGGACCGCAAGGTCGCGGACTCTACACCGCCATGCTGAAAGGCTCGCATGGTCTACGAGCCACGCACTACCCGGCCGCACTCGCTCCGCCAGACGACATTCTTTTCCCCGCCCATCGGGATTTCTCGCTCGTCACCGTCTTCGTTGGCGGCGCAGAGCCCGGGCTTCAGATCGACCAGGCAGGCTCTTGGGCTGAGCTCGTGAATCCTGCCGGAGACATCGTCCTCATCGCCGGCGGCATGCTGCGCTACTGGACTGGTGGACCCAAGGACCCCAATCGCGTCGGCGGCCTGCGTCACCGCGTGATGTATCGATCTGGCGAGCGGCTCTCCTTCTCGTTCTTCACGGAACCAGAACCGAGCACCATTCTCCCCTTCTCCGACGGCAACACCGCCGGCGAATACATCAGCCGCTTCATCGCCGCCACTCGTACTGCGCGATAATTCAGAAGCCCCCGTCCAAGCTGACGGAGCGCTCTTCAGTTCAGGCGCCAGAGACCCTCATCCCAACCTCTTCTTCCCGTCCCCTCGTCTTCCGGAGGATCGATACTCGAGAGCTCTACGATTCTTAAGAATCAGGAGACGGCCTCGTGATGTCCAGAGATGTCGCCTCTAAATCTGGCCGGGAAAAATAGGCTGAAAACACCGATCGCAAAAGTGCTCGATCTGAGCCAGCGACGAAAGATTCGTAGTCTCCTGGGCTTCAAGACACCTCCAAAATTCTAGCGCGAGCCTATATAAAAACCTGCCAACCGTCCAGTTGCCCACGATGCCTGCAAATTAAATCCGCCCGTATATCCATCGATATCGAGAATTTCTCCGGCAAAATACAATCCGTGACAAATCTTTGATTCCATCGTCTGCGGATCAACTTCTTCCAACTTCACACCACCAGCCGTAACAAATTCATCACCCGCACCTCTACCGATAACCGTTAACGGAATAGCTTTCAGCCACTCAACGCACCGCGTCACATTCTTTTTACTCACTTCAGCCGCATGCACGCCGCTCACAATATGCAATTCTTTTACAACAATTTCAGCAAGCGACTTTGGAACCGTCATTGCCAATACATTCAAAAAACTCTTTCTCCCGGCATGCGTGACTTTCTCCTCGATCGTCGCCACAAGTTCATCTTTAGATGAATCAGGAAACAAATCTATTTCAATCTTCAGCGGTTCCTCCTTGTCATATTTCTCAAAAGCCACCTGCGATGAAAGCGCAAAAACCGCCGGCCCGCTTACGCCTTTATGCGTAAAAAGAAACGGGCCTGTAAATGAATACTCTTTATCGCGCTTGGTACGGAATTCGGCTTTCTCAAAGGAAAGCCCTGAGATTTCCGCCGTCCATGTCTCATACGTAAAAAACGCATTCAAACTTGCCGCAAGTTTCGTGATCGAATGTCCGAGTCCCATTGCAAAAGCATATCCATCTCCTGTCGATCCCGTATGTCGATACGCCTGCCCGCCCGTCGTCAAAACAACCGCATCAACATCCAGCGATCCTCCTTCTTTAAAATTCAAACGAAATTCTTCGCCATTTTTCTCAACCGATTCCACGGAATGCTTCAACAAAACCTCGACATTCGATGAACGAAACATCTTTTCAAAAACCCCGACAATATCCCTTCCATTGTCTGATTGCGGAAACACGCGATTATCTTCCTCATTTTTCAACGGCACGCCATGCGCCTCAAACCACGCATACACTTCCGCTGGAGGAAAATGATACATCGCTTTTGATAAAAACTTGCCGCCTCGCGGATACTTGGTCAGCACGGTTCGAACATCCTGAATTCCGGTCGTGACATTACATCGGCCACCACCGGAAATAATCACCTTCTTTCCCAAACCATCATTCCGCTCAACCAGAAACAGCTCCGTTTCCGGAGCTGTTTCCAATATCGTTGCGGCAGCCATAAGTCCCGCCGCTCCCCCACCCACAATTCCCACTCTCATGATTATGACGATGATGCGTGACTATAATTAATAATCCGCCAAACGCTTGATCAACGGATGCTGCTGAATCTTTTCAAGCGCCTTTGCTTCAATCTGACGAATACGCTCGCGAGTCACATCAAATTCCTTACCCACTTCTTCAAGCGTATGCGATACGCCGTCGGTCAAACCAAAACGCATCTCAAGAATCTTCTGTTCACGCGGATTAAGATCTTTCACGATTTCACCAACGTAATCCTTCAAAAGCTGCAACGCCGCAGCACGATCCGGCGTGACGTTCTTCACGTCTTCGATAAAGTCCTCAAGCGTTGAGTCTTCATCGTCATCACCAACGGATGTTTCAAGAGAAACCGTGTCTTGAGAGATCTTGATAATATGACGCACCTTCTCAAGATCCTGTCCCATTTCTGCCGCGATTTCTTCTGGCAACGGTTCACGGCCAAGCTCCTGAATCAATTCACGTTCAACCTGCTGGAACTTGTTAATCGTTTCCACCATGTGCACCGGAATACGAATCGTACGCGACTGATCAGCCAAAGCACGCGTAATCGCCTGACGAATCCACCACGTGGCATACGTCGAGAACTTGAAACCTTTACGATACTCGAATTTCTTAACCGCACGGAACAAACCAATATTTCCTTCCTGAATCAAATCGAGAAGTGAAAGTGATTTACCCGTAAACTTCTTGGCGATAGAAACGACAAGACGCAAGTTCGCCTCGATCAAAGCTTTCTCGGCTTCCTTATCGAGCTTCTCCTTTCGTTTCGCAAGCGCAACTTCCTGCTCACCCGTAAGCAACGGAATCTTACCAATCTCACGCAAATACATCTGAATCGAGTCGGCCGTCAAAAGCTCGGACGGATCAATGCGTCCGCGGCGTTCATCGCCAGCGCTGTGAAGCGTCTGCATGATTTCTTGTCGCTCTTTTCCACGACCAAGAATTCCTTCCTTCTGCTCTACCATTCCAATACCAGCCGCATCGAGACGATCGATGAAGGCTTCGTACAAATCAACATAATCCTCAACTTCCGGAAACGCATACAAGACCTCGTTCTCGGTCAAAAATGCGCGAGAGCGGGCCTTATCAAACAACTTATCAATAACTTCCTGAGACGGCGGAGCGCTCTTCTGATAGGCGACAGGCTTTTTGCTAGCCTGAGGCTTTCCCATCGGCTTCTTGCCACCCTTCTGAACAATTTTCGGAGACTTCTTTCCCATCACCTTCTTTTTTGGAGAAGGCTTGGTCGGGTGGAACTTCTTTTTCATTTTTGAGGCTGAACGTGACTTAGCTGGCATACAGAGCCGAGCCGCGGATATTCTCCGACGGCCGAGCGATTAATTGAGTGCGTTGAAGCGTTTCAATAGCTCGAGTATTCGAGGTTGATCGCCAACGCGCTCTGCCTCTCTCATTTCATGTTCGACCTGCAGTCGCTCTCGTTTCTTGCGTTGCAAGCGGAGCGTTCCTGCCGCCGTCTTTAGTTCGCGCTTGAGCTCCTCAAGCGTTTGTCCCTGGTATTCGCGTTCAGCCAAGAAGGCTAAAGCGTCGAAGTTCTTCGCCTCGTCCGGCGTCAGGGTGACCGGAGGGCGGATGGTTTGGTTGGCCAAGGCCAAATCCGCTTTCACGGATACCTCAGGATCATAAGCGTTTTGAAGCATTCCGTAAAGAGTTGCGAGTCCCGGGTCTTCAAAATCCTCAGGTTTTATCATTTCCGACGATACCGCCGCCCTCCACAGCTCCGGCCGATAAATCGCCATAGCAAACAGCCTTTTTTCATGGTCCAGGCTATTATCATTCCCTAATCGAGCCGGCGCGGCATCAACTTGCTGCTTCTTTTGCGGCTGTATTCCAGGCTTTGGCTGTGTTGCCGCTGGAACTCTTACCATCGCATCCCTAAGAGCCTGCTCGCTCGTATCGATGTCTTTAGAAAGCTTCTTGATCCAATGATCGCGTTCAACAGGATCAGCAATACGCTTAACCTCCGTCAGCACATCTTTTGCAATAAGCTTTTTATCTTCCGGATTTGCACTTGAACGATTTCTAAACGCATTTCGATAAATCCACTCCATGATTCCAACCGCGTCTTTAATCGCCTGCTTCCACAATTCCGGATTCTTCCGCACGGCATCATCCGGATCTTTTCCAGCCTCCGGCGGCAGCGTAATCACCTTAATATTAAAATCTTGCGCACGCGCCAAATCAAGTCCGCGTAACGTTGCGGCATTACCGGCATTGTCCTGATCAAAAGCAATCGCCAAATTTGTGGTAAAGCGCTTCAGCAAAGCAAGCTGCTCCGTCGTCAGCGCCGTTCCGCTAGAAGCCACAACCTGCGTCACGCCAAATTGATGCGATCCAACCACATCCATATTCCCTTCAACAATCACCGCAACGTCTTGCCGTCGAATCTCCCCCTTCGCCTTATCCAATCCATAAAGCACCGCAGATTTTCGATACACGGAAGTCTCGGGCGTATTCACATACTTCGCCTCTTCTTTTGAGTCCGTGAGAATTCTTCCTGTAAAACCAACGATATTCCCATGCACATCTGCAATAGGAAACATCAATCGATTCCTGAACCGATCATAAACACCCGTCCCCTTCTCACGCTTCCCGACAAGTCCTGCAAGTAACATTTCAGCTTCTGTTACTTCTTTCGATGCAAGCGCCACCGTTAATGCATCCCACGATTCAGGCGCATAACCGATTTGAAAAAGATCAGCCGTTAAATCATCGACGCCGCGCTTGGCCAAATACGCACGAGCATGATCGGCTGTTGGAAGATTTTGTAGCGAAGCACGAAAAAATCGCATCGCGATATCATTCACTTCATGCAAGCGTTTTCTCTGCGAAGCTTTCTCCCCATCGTATTTAGGTAGGACAACACCCGTCTTCTGCGCGAGATGTTCAAGCGCCTCGCGAAACTCCATTCCTTCCATCCGCATCACAAACGAAATCGAATCCCCTCCCTGATCGCATCCAAAACAATGCCAGCTCTGACGCGGACGGGAAACGTAAAAAGAAGGACTCTTCTCGTTATGGAAAGGGCAATTAGCTTTAAACGCACCGGAACCACCCGGTTTTAGCGGGATATATTCACTAACAACATCGACAATATCGAGTCGTCCTTTGATGTCCTGCACAGCATCCATAGCCCCTATCTAAGCGTATCCGAACAAAAAGCGAAAGCCCCGATCCAACTACGATTGACACATCACTCAACAATACCTATCCTCGAGACCCGAGGAACGCATGGACTTTGTCTGTTGTTTGATCGGTTTCTACATCTACCTGCAAGTTGCCATCATCTTCAACTCCTGGAAACTCCTCAAGTGGGACGATCCCAAGTGGGCTTGGACGCACAAAGACAACAAGCCAGAAGGCCTGCGCAGTTTCTGCCTTGCCTGGCTGTTCATCACCCCTTTTGCCCTGTTCCTCGACGTCGCAATCCTCGCGACCGCAGGTCAAATGCTGATAACGGGTGAGTGGGTCAGAATCATCAATGCTTTGCCCTTTCTCGTGATCCTCTTCGCCTCGACCTACACCAAAGCCCAGTTCATCCATATGTGCTGGCTCACGTGGTCGGTCGAGCGTTTGAAGGATCGCGCAAAGAAAGACTGAAAAAGGCCTCCCGCTTCTAGGGAGGCCTTATTTGTTATACGCTCCAGCTTTTAATGTCTTTCATCGCAAAATGCCGATCCTCATTCTTCGCTACATCCAAAGCCTCAAGCAACCATTGCTCCTCCGGATGCCATTCCGTCGCTCCAAACCAAATCTTTTTTGGAATTATTTTACGCTCGGCTGTTTCGCCGCGGTAATTGGTGTAGAAAATAGAAACGATATGTTCGGACATATTGTTAGCATTTAGAAATGCTCGCTTAGCAAGTTTCAAAGCAGACGCATCGCTAAAAAGTACTGATGATATCAATCATTTTTTGATTCAAATCCAAAATTTTCTCCGTCATCTTCAAGTCTGGTTGGAGCCTCGCATGAATCGACTTATTCCGATCCTTATAAACTGCCAGCCACTCACTCCAAAGTTCATTATCAATCTCATGCACAGTCTTGCCGGTCACCTCTTTGAGCAGATCCTTGAGTCTATCTTTTGTATTGTAAGCATTCTCTAGCTTAGCTTCAAAATCTTGGACAGCAGAACCTTGTGAACTTAATCTCGCGTATAAAAACTCTTCTATAAAAACATCAAGCGCTTTGAAAGACTCGACGACAGCTAAAAGATTCGCACCGCTCTTCATAGAACCTAGCGCTTGAAGCGCTAGTAATGCATGTAACGGCGGCTCTGTACCCGCTTCAGCAAGATCATGAATTTTTTCAATTTGTTCCTCAGGGAGATTCATCTCAGCAGTACCGATATTGAGTGGCATCGGATAATAACCTGAGTTTATTGAAAAAAAATAGACATTATCAATCGAAAGAGTATTGAGCCGTCCAATATAGGATCTATTCGCCACATATCTGTAAATATCTAAAAACCGATTTACAATATCCAAGCAATCACCATGGAGCTTCTTGTGAAAATTTGATAACTCCTTGTCGATTTCCTCCTCATTACGAACATTTGTTTCTAACATTATCGAAATTCTCGAATATCTATAAACACCACTTTCATCTTCTAGTTTCTCAGAATTCTTGACATTGGACGGCGGATCCCATCCAGCCTCAAGTGCTAACGGATACCGCGGCGTAATAACTTGCGAATTCTTAAAAAAAGTCGAGGAGCCCTCTGTATATAAATCGGCCACGCTCGACTCCTTAGCGTGCAATGTCCATTGTTTATTCAGGACAAGTCGTGCTTTTACGCCATTCTTTGTAACCGCCTTGTAAGAAAAGTTTTGAGGCAGGTACAGACAATACGGCAGCCTGACTTGGACAAGACAATCGCCAAAAAATGGTTTCTCAACCTTATCTACAAACGAATACGAAGAATAAGTATTTGTTATTGACGAACCCTTCGTTAAAGAAATGTCTTGAAGTTCTTTCAGGATTTCATTCTTGATTACTCCTTGCTCCGCTGTCGTGAGTTCACGTTCCAGCATAAAAGCTTTTTTAAATACTTTCTCCTTCTCAAGACCGTCTTTAGCATCCTGGAATACGGCAAACGCACTAAAAATAGCTTTCTTCATATCACCTCGTCCTCCCATGTCTCACCCTCTTCTCCACTTTCTTCTTCTCCTTATCCGGCAAAGCCGAAGTCTTTGATCGCTTTCTAATTTCTTTTTCAAGCTGCATCACCTCATCACGCAAAATCGCCGCAAGCTCAAATTCCAAATTCTTCGCAGCCTCCTTCATCTCCGACTCCTTCTTCTTCAAAACCGTTCCCAAATCATGAGTCTCTCCTGAAAGTTCCAGCTTCAAAATCTCCTTCACATCCTTTTCCGTCACCGCCAATCCCAACATCAATCGCAAATCTTCTTGCGCCTTGATAATCGTCTTTGGCGTAATCCCATGCAACTTGTTATACGCAAGCTGTTTCACACGACGACGTTCCGTTTCTTTCATCGCACGTTCCATCGAACCCGTAATCTCATCGGCATAAAGCAACACTTGTCCTTTCACGTTACGCGCCGCACGACCAATCGTCTGAATCAACGACGTCTCCGATCGCAAGAAACCTTCCTTGTCCGCATCCATAATCGCCACCAGCGAAACTTCCGGAAGATCCAAACCTTCACGCAGCAAGTTCACACCAATGATGACGTCATACGTTCCCTTTCGAAACTCCGACAAAATCTCCAAACGTTCGATCGTCTCGATATCGCTATGAATGTAGCGTACCTTAAACCCACGTTCTTTCATGAACTCGGTTAAATCTTCTGCCATCTTCTTGGTCAATGTCGTCACCAAGACACGCTCCTTACGCGCAATAACCTCCGGCATGCGATTGGTAAGCAAATCCTCAACCTGACCTTTATATCCCTTCTTATCCGGCGTAATCGGCATCACGATAATCTCCGGATCAACAAGACCCGTCGGACGGATAATCTGCTCGACAATCTGTGCGCTATGCTCCAACTCGTATTTCGCCGGCGTCGCTGAAACAAAAATCACCTGCTTCATCTTTTTCTCCAATTCCGTAAATCGCAAAGGTCGATTATCCGCCGCACTCGGCAATCGGAATCCATGCTCAATCAGCGATTGTTTACGCGACTTATCACCCTCATACATTCCACCAAGCTGCGTCGTTGTGACGTGCGACTCATCGATCACAAGCAAATAATCCTCCGGGAAATAGGAAAAAAGCGTATCCGGCGCCTCACCCGGCGGTCGGCCGCTCAAAGGTTGCGAATAATTTTCAATACCATTGCAATAACCGAGCGTCTCCATCATTTCCAAATCGTATTTGGTTTTACGCTCCAATCGCTCCGCCTCCAGCAACAATCCCTTTTTCTCAAACCATTCCAAACGCTCTTTCAATTCCTTCCGAATCGTCTCGATCGCACGCGTACGCTCTTCTCCAACCGTAATAAAATGTTTCGCCGGAAACACCCAAATATCTTCCTGCTCGCGCAAGACTTTCTTGGTAAGCGGATCAATCTTCTCGATACGCGACACAATTCCACGCGGCGCTTCAATACGATAAACAACTTCCTCGTTGGCCGGCATCACCTCCAATACTTCACCTCTCGATCGAAACGTTCCACGCAACAAATCCGCCGACGTACGCGTAAACTGCATCTCAATCAATCGATTCAACGTCCCTTCACGCGAAACATCATCGCCAAGTTTTACGCGCAGAACCGTATTCTCATACGCCTCCGGTGCACCAAGACCATAAATACAAGACACGGTCGCCACAATCAAAACATCTTTACGCGTAATCAACGCTTGCGTCGCATTGTGTCGCAATCGATCAATCTCCTGGTTAATCGTCGCTTCCTTCTCGATATATGTATCAGATCGCGCGATATACGCCTCCGGCTGATAGTAGTCGTAATACGAAACAAAATACTCTACGGCATTATCCGGAAAAAAATGTCGGAACTCATTACACAACTGCGCCGCCAACGTTTTATTGTGTGCGATGACGAGGGTCGGCTTCTGAATACTCTCGACAACGTTTGCAATCGTAAATGTCTTACCCGTACCCGTAGCACCAAGCAGCGTCTGGAATCGATACCCTTTCTTCACGCCATCAATCAATTGCTTAATAGCCTCTGGCTGATCACCCGAGGGTTCGTAGTTTGATTTGAGGATGAATTTGTTGAGCATATATCTTCCCCGCTCGTGTCACCCTGCCAAGGGGGACAGACTCACGCTACGCGTGGGTCAGGGGGTCCAACGGGCTGGGCCCACTGCGCTGCCGGACCCCTCTGCCAGCCTTCTGGCTGTCTTCTCCCCTTGTCAGGGGAGAACGCTACGGGAGTGTGCTGCGGATCTTGGCTAAAACCATCTCAATATTGCACAAAATTTCCTGATTCGTAAACCTCAAGACAGTCAAGCCAAGAGAATTAAAAAACACCTCTTTCTCATAATCTCGCTTTTGAACATCCGGCTGAAGATGAACGCTTCCGTCTATTTCTATTACCAGCTTCGCATTACGACAGTAAAAGTCCGCAATATACTGCCCGATCCCATGCTGACGACGAATCTTAGTACCTAGCTGGCTTCGAGAAACATAATACCAGAGCTTGTGCTCTGCTTGAGTCTGATTTCTTCGCAGGCTAGCTCGCAAGTGATTCTGCCAAAGCGGGTTATGTAATGCCACCCTCTACTCCGTTCCCTTTTTCCCAAACCTTGTCAAGCCTTTTTTCTGTTTCCAATCAAACAATATTGCGATAACAAACCAAACAAATAGAAAATTACACAAGAGCACCGGAATGAAATCTGGAAACAACCACCATCTCGAAGAATCAACTATAGCCAAATAGATAGCCGTGAGAACACTAGCGAATAACAAACCAGGTAAAACCATCAATATACTCACTAGCGGAGTGAGTAATATAAACACCGCCGCAAGAGTATGGTAGATAATAGAACCTAGCAAACCAACAGTGACGCACTTAAACCATCTCCATCCCTTGATTTCTTTCATATTTTAAGTATACTCCGCCCCATGCTCGACTGGAAGCAACTCGCGCGTCCCATCGTCGCCTTGGCACCCATGGCCGACATGTCGGACCTCCCCTTTTGTCTCGTCTGTAAAGATGAAGGCACGCCTTTGATGTTCCGCGAAATGGTCTCTTCGGAAGCCATCGTACGTCTTAATCCCAAGACACTCAAGATGGCGAGTTTTGATGAACGCGAGCGTCCCCTCGTCCAGCAAATCTTCGGCGCTAACCCAGACACGATGGCAGAAGCCGCCCGCATCATCTACGACCGTTTCAAACCCGACGCCCTCGACATCAACATGGGTTGTCCCGTTTACAATCTTGTTTCCAATTTCAACGGAGCCGCTCTCATCAAAGAACCGGATCGTGCCGCCGAGATCGTCCGCAAAATGAAAGCCGCTGTTCCGATTCCCGTCTCCGTAAAAACGCGCCTCGGCTGGATTCAAGACACCGACTGTTTGGAATTCGTAAAAGTCGTAGCCGATGCCGGCGCCGACCTGATCTCGATGCACGGCCGCACGCGTGAGCAAGGTTATTCTGGAAAAGCTAACTGGCATCGCATCGGTGAAGCTCGCAAAAACGTCGCCCATCTCCCTTTTCTCGTGAATGGCGATATCGTCACGCCAGAACTAGCCCGTGAAGCGATGGACATCGCCGGCGCAGACGGCGTTCTCATCGGACGCGGCGGTCTTGGTAATCCGTGGTTTTTCAAACAAGTCGAGCACTATCTCAAAACCGGCATAAAACTTCCGGAAGTCACAATGCAAGACCGCATCGGCACAGTCCGCAAACACGCGCGTCTCCAAGTCGAGCATTACGGCGAGCGCGGTCTTGTAAAACTCCGCAAACATCTCCCATGGTACTTTAAGGGAATGAATACTGGTGACCTAAAATCCAAATTAGTCCGCATCAATACCCTTGCCGAGCTTGATGAAGCGCTCGCGTTGATCAACGAACCGCAGGTTGACGGACGGGCCAATTTAGCGTTAGCGTAGACCGGCGATAACCTGGAGGAACCCGTGGGAATCTACTCCCTTTTCTCGCGACTGCGTCGCATCATCCGTGACTCCGTCGAGCCTTTTCCGGAATCCGAGAAAACGGAGACCGGAATCCGGCCCAACGTCGAAGGACTGAAAGATGATAGCGACATCATCGCTTTTATCCGGAAGCACTCGGAGCACAAGGACATCGTCATCAAAGCGATAGCAAGGATTCGCAATCAACTGAGATTGCAACTCATTGCCCTCGATCCGGACCAGGTGCCGTATATCCGCGTTGCGGCACTCGGACACATCGATTCAACCGGCGACGACCTGCGCATCCTCATCGCGCGCAGCGATCGCGACCCTGCGGTCTGCATCGTAGCCATCCAAACCCTGCACGACAGAAGGCGCGCGCAAGAAGCTCGCGACACCATTCACGACGTCGTCAGGCTCTTCCTCGCAGGAGAATCCCATGCCGAGTCGTGACAAGGAATTCCGAGCCTTCATGGTCGCCAAGATGAACGTGAAGGAGGAGAAGCGCAAAGAAGCGATCACCAAGATCGTACGCAAAGGCCTACTCATGCGACTCGTGCTGGAATGCGACTTCCTGGACGCACGACTCGCCGCAATGGAGAAACTCGACACCTACGACATTCGTAAAACAACGGGTGAAGAATATGCCTTCTACCTCAAGTTGGCAATGAACGAGAAGGTGGCCGAGATCCGCCGCATTGCCTCCAACCGTCTCGATCCCGCGGACCGCAACAAGCTCACTGGCTCGCCGTTTGCAGACATGCGTCTCACGGTCGCCCAGATAACGAGCTCGCGCGACACGCTCATCCGCCTTCTCGTCGATCCTGACGAACAAGTCAGGGCAACGGCAGAAAAGAGCCTCAAAAAGAAAAACTTGCGAGAAGATATCGATCCTCGCTCAATCAACTGAACGACGAACCCCGCCATCTCTGGCGGGGTTCTACTGTTTCTATAGGTCTGGCAAGAATTGCTGCGGGTCTACCGGAATACCATTCTGACGCACCTCAAAATGCAAGTGAGGACCTGTCGATAATCCCGCGCCCTGGTCTCCCGGCCTTCCACCCGAATAACCGATAATATCTCCGCGTTCAACATACGTATCCGGTTTTGCTACAAAGCTCTTTAAGTGCGCATACACCGTCGAGATTCCGCCCGGATGAATAACCATGATGTAGTTTCCATACTGCGTTCCCGTTCTATTAAACGCGATATAGCCGCCTGCCGCCGCCCTGATCGGCGTATTCACTGGCGCCGGCAAATCGATTCCCGGATGCTCAAACAATTTCCGGAACGGGTAACTCGGATCATGGAATGTCGCTGAGATGCGCTTGGCCGATAAAGGCCAATTCAGCAAAACATCGCCCCGCGCTAACGCCTTATCAATATCATCAAGTTTATCTTTCAGCTGATCTTCCAAACGCGCCGCATCATTGGCTTCTTCCTGCTTCTGCTGGCGGAGTTCAAACAAAATACGCTGGAACTCCGTCTCTTTATCCTGCGTCTCTGCCAGCAGCGATGATTTGGCACCTTGATCGGACTCAAGATTCTCCTGTTCTTTTTGCAGCTCCGTCTGCTGGCTCTGCAAAGAAGCGCGATACTGCTCGGTCTCTTTTTGTTTTGCTTCCAATCCGGCCTTCAATTCACGCACCGCCTCTGTCGCGTTTGTCAGATCACCTTCCACGCGCGAAAGCTCATCCATGCGCGTAAAAAATTCCGAGAGCGATTGCCGCGCCACAAACGACTCAAGCAATCCAACGCTCTGCGCATCCTGCATTTCCGCGATAACTCCGGCGAGAGCATCGCGTCGTCGCTGCAAACGCTGTTCCTCGGATGTAATCTGGACTTTCAAACGCTGCAATTCAAGCGTGGCCAAATCGATCTGACTACGCGTACGTTCAATAGCCAGCTCCTTCTCAAGAATACGATTTTCCAAAAGCGCGAGTTGATTTTGCAAAGACGACTGTGCCGCATTCTGCTCCTCGATACGGGATCGATATTTTCCGATCACGCCGTCAATTTCCTTAATACGTCTCTCCTTCTGTTTAACCTGGGAATTCAGCGCATCAATCTCCGTTTTAATCGTTCCATCCTCCTGCGCAATAGCAAGTCCCGGCACAAGCAGTGCCACGATATTCAATCCGGCGACAAGATGACGAAACTTCACGCCAGCTATTATGCCATTTTTTGCAAACCCGCGTCGAGACGTACCAAACCCATGTCTTTTCCGGTAACAAACAGCAATTCAAACGGGCTCGGCGATTTCTCGCGTCCAGACAAAGCGACACGCAGCGGCCACAACGTATCGCCATTCCCCCAGCCTTTTTCTGCGATCCAAGCACGCGTCTCCTCTTCCATCTTGGCCACATCACCAAACCAAGCCTCATCTTTGGACAAAAGATACTCGCGCATCGCTACCAATCGCTCTTTTGCTTCTTCCGGGTTGGATTTCTTCCAAACCAGCATTGGCGATGTATACGGTCCTAATTCGATCGTCTCGCGAATCGCCTCTGGAGCATCCGATAATTTCGCCAAACGATCGCGTACGATATGTGCAGCGCGTTCCGCCAAAATTCCTTCCGGCAAAAACCCGCCCTTACGCAATCGCTCAAGATAATCCTCGACAGGCAATGCTTTAATATAGTGGGCGTTCAACCAATCAAGTTTCTCCGTATTGAACACAGCACCGCTCTTATTCACCTTGGAAATCTCAAAAAGCGTAGCCAACTCTTCCTTTTCATACACTTCACGATCCGATGTCGGATTCCAACCAAGTAAAGCCACAAAGTTGATCAGCGCTTCCGGCAAATAACCCTTGGAAAGATAATCTTCAACCGCCACATCACCTTGTCGTTTGGACAACTTGGATCGATCGGCATTCAAAAGCAAAGGCAAATGCGAATATTCCGGAGACTTCCAACCCATGGTCTCAAAAATAAACAAATGCTTTGGCAAACTGGAAAGCCACTCCTCGCCACGAATGACATGGGTGATTTCCATATCATGATCATCACAAGTTGCCGCTAAATGATACGTCGGAAATCCATCAGACTTGATGATGACCTGATCATCGACCTGAGCCCAAGGAATCTCAACATCACCACGAATCAAGTCATGCATCTTGATCGCGCCCTCCGTCGGAACTTTCAATCGGATAACATGCTCATCACCAACAGCCGCACGATTCTCCGCCTCAACCTTGGACAGCGATCGGCAATGACGGTCATACATGATCGGTTGTTTCAACAATTGCTGCTGCTTACGCACCTCATCAAGACGCTCCGCCGTACAAAAACAATAATAGGCAGCATCTTTCTCTATCAGCTCATATGCGTAAGCCAAATGCTTCTCACGACGCGCTGATTGCAAATACGGTCCATACATTCCCTTGTCGACAATATTCGCACCCTCAACAGCGACGCCTTCGTCCGGAGTCAATCCGCAAGCCGCAAGCGATCGGTACAAATTCTCGATCGCACCCTCAACATAACGAGAGCGATCCGTATCCTCGACGCGCAAAATAAATGTCCCGCCATGTCGGCGCGCAAACAACCAGTTATAGAGTGCCGATCGCAAGCCGCCGATATGCAAATACCCGGTCGGACTTGGGGCAAAACGGACGCGTACAGGAGAAGCCATAGTTTTGCTAAGCCTAGCCCAGCTTCCGCAGTTTGTCGACGGCAGCCAATATCGGAAAAACGATCACAGCACGGAAGATGCGCTTCCAGCGATATGGCTCAACAATCAATCTCCAGAGCCACTCCAGCCCAAAAGAGCGCATCACATGGGGGGCGCGCTTGGATTTCCCGCTCCAAAACATCAATGTCCCGCCAACACCGACAACAGCTTTCAACTCAGGAAAATCGTTTTGATGCTGAGCGATCCAAGTCTCTTGACGCGGATGCCCCATCGCAACCAATAAAACCTGCGGACTAAACTGGATCATCCGTCCGCGCGCCTCTTCCGTCGCATCGTCCTCTTCACCTGTCGTCGATACGCTGCCGCCTTGCTCAGCCATAATCGATAGATCCGGATAGGCGCGCTTGATATCGGGTAAAGATGCTTCCGCCTCTCCATCCATTCCGCCAAACAAACCAACGCGCCACTTCTTGTCATGCGCAAGCTGTAACAGTCGTTCAGCGAACTCGACGCCTGTCACACGCTTCGTCCGGCAAAACGTCGCAAGCCACAATCCAAATCCATCAACCAATCGGACATCCGCTTTACGCAGTACATCCCCATAAGATCGATCACGTCGCGCTTCTAGTAAAATCTCCGGATTCGCCGTCACCACCCAAACCGATTTTCCAGCTTGTTCGATATACTCAACGGCCGTCGGCATGGTCCAGCCTTCAATCGGCACGCCAAAAATAGATCTCATACATTTATTGTCATTGCGAGGAGTCCGACGACGAAGCAATCCTGAGCCCTCAGGCCCGGATCAAGATTGCTTCGTTCCTCGCAATGACAAATCATTTCCATTTTTTCACGCGTTTCACAAACTCTTCTCCGCGATCATACTCATTCTTAAACAATCCGAAACTCGCACAGCCAGGAGAAAGTAAAACCAAATCCCCTTTCTCGGTATATTTTTTTAATTCGACAAACACGGCATCCATATCAGCACAATCGATAGAACAAATATCATGCTTCTTAAAGAGTTTCTCGATCTTTTTATGCGCCGTGCCTGCCAAAAGATATACACCAACGTCGTAGCGCTTCTTCAAAAGCTTGGTGACTTCTTCAAAATCTAGTTCCTTATCAGCACCGCCAAAAATCAAATGCACCAATCGATCTTTTGTTGCAGGATACGCATTCAAAGCCGCCATCGTTCCATCCGGCGTCGTCGCCGTCGTGTCATTCACAAAAGTCACGCCTCCCTTGATACCAATCGTTTCGATGCGATTAGGCAAACCTTTAAACTTCTTCAATGAAGTCTTGATAACGCTCGACGAAACACCCAATTTCTTGGCAACCGCAGCCGCAAAACTCGCATTCATCTGGTTATGCTCTCCCGGAATCGATAACGCGAATTTCTCCTTCTTTACGCGTACAACATTTCCGGCAGCTTCTTTTGCATATTCATCAAAAGATGTATCTGTCGGAAAAAAGACAAGATCATCCGCGTCTTGATGCCGGAAAATCTGCGCCTTGGCCTCCGCATACTCGACCATCGAAGGGTACATATTCAAATGGTCCCGCATCAAATTGGTCCAAACAGCAATATGCGGAGAAATGCCAGCATCGCCCGTTCCTTCCAACTGGAAGCTGCTCATCTCCAACACAACCAAATCATTAGGCTTTACCTGAGACAAAAACGTCAGTGGCGATACTAAAATATTTCCTCCTAACCAAACCTCTCGCCATTTCTTGGACGACCACAATACTTCGTGAATCATCGCGGTCGTCGTGCTCTTACCGCGCGTTCCCGTAATACCGATCACCGGACAAGGACAAGCCTCCAAAAACAAAGCCAAATCGCTCGTTACCGATTTACCCAGCTTACGCGCCAACTTCATCTCTTTCGATGAATCCCGCACACTCGGTCCGCGCACGATCAAATGCGCCCATTCAATATCCTTAGGATCATGCTTTCCCAGCTTGAATCGAACATTCTTGAAACGTGAAAGCTGCTTCACATTATCTGCGAGCTGCGACTTGGTCTTGAGATCTGTCGCAATCACCTGATCTCCCGCCTTCGCGAAATGCAAGGCAGCGGCCACGCCGCTTCCCTTAGGATATTGTCCCAATCCGAGAATCAAAACATTCATTGTCGCACATCCTTATACAATTTCTCCAATTTGTCGACGACCCTTGCCCAAGAATACTCTTTCTTCACCATTTCTCGGCCGCGCTTACCACGCTCCTCAACCATTACCGGATCTTCCAAAACAAGCTCGATTGCCGTCTTTAGCTCATCCCGATCATCGGTCTTGAAGGAAATACCGCTGTGATCGATCAGCTCGAGGTTCTCCTTAATATCGGACATGATAACAACCTTGCCTGCCGCCATCGCCTCGATAATCGTCACCGACAAACCTTCTGCTCGCGATGGATGAATAAACGCATAGCAATTAGCAAATAGCTGACGCAGCACCGTCCCGCTCTGATAACCGATCAGACGCACGCGTAAATCGCGCTCGGCTAAATTCCGAAGCCGATGATCATACTCGGTCGAGTGGAATGACTCACCAACAATCACCAAAGGAAAATCGCTCTTCACGTGACGATACGCTTCAATCGCCACTTCATATGCTTTATTAGGAACCAATCGGCCAACGCCCAAAAAATATTGGCCTGGCACCAATCCAAAACGCTGCAGCTCCGATGCGCCCTGCGGTCCAAGAAGATCGGCACCATTCGGAATATAATCCGTCTGCTTCTTCCATTTATTTCTGCACCAAACCTGCAGCGTGTGCGAGATCACGATCGTGCGATGCGGAAAATGCACCGCTGCCCATTCGCCAAATTTCAAATAACTCTTTGCGAACCAACCCCATTTGGAATCAAACCAATCACGACTGTGAAATGTACAAACAACTTTTACCTTTGGCTTGAAGACGCGAGGAATCCACGCCATCGTCGATGGTCCGACGCCATGATAGTGGATGATATCGGTCTCCTGAAACAACACATGCAAGGTCGATAAAAAAACGTGAGAAATCGTATCCAAATTTTTGGATCGAAAGGAAGGGATGCGAATCAGGCGTACGCTATTCCATGTATGTTTTTTATAATCCGAATACTTACGGATATAAACACTGACGCGATGGCCGTGCTCCGCCAAACGCGTCGCTATTTGTTCCACATGTCGCTCAACACCGCCGGCTCCTGGGACAGAGTCGGACGGAATGCCTTTGGCACCAATCATGTGGACGCGCATGAATGTCGCTAGCATAACGAAAAAACACTCGTCTTGCGAGTGTTTTTCAATGGTGGGACCGGCGGGGATTGAACCCGCGACCGTTGGCTTAAAAGGCCACTGCTCTACCAGCTGAGCTACAGTCCCATTAAAGTGACAGAATAATACTAAATCCTAGCCAAAAATCAAGAGGATAACGAAGGGGCCCGATCGACAGATGTCGACCGGGCCCCACAGAGTGTCGGAGAGAGGTCAGCTGCAGACGAAGGTCTGCACCCGCGCGGCGCGCTTGAGCTTGGCGCCGTCGAAGTCGGCGAGCCGCTCCTCGGTGCCCTTGGCCGTCGTCTTGGGGTTGCCCCACTTGATCGACGTCTGGTTGCACCGCTCCATCGCGAAGACGGTGGCCCGGATCTTGAAGCGCGCGATCGAGAGCTCGCGGCGGGTCTCCTTGACGAGCTGGTCCGCCTCCTCCCAGTTGAGCTTGGACGCGTCGTAGGACTTGGGCTTGTAGCCCATCATCCGGTACTCGACGGTCGTCGCCTGGTAGGTGTCGCTCTCGCGCTCCTCGTCCTTCTTGGCCTGCTCGCGGTAGAACTGCGAGTCGGTGTCGACGAGGGGCGTGAAGCCGCCCGCGACGATCGCCTTCTTGCGCGCGTTCAGCGCCTTCTGCTGCTCCTCGAGATCCGCCTCGTGACGCATGAGGCCGACGAGACCGAGCGTCGCGGGCTTGGCCCACGCCGGGCTGATCATCTTGAGGCTCCGCAGGTCGAGGCTGTACGTCTTCGCGGCCTCGTACTTGGTACCGGCCTTGATGACGCCCGCCTCGACGAGCTGGGTGAACGACGCCTCCGAGAGACGCGCCTCGAGCTCGGGGAGCACGAGGTTGCCGTCACGGATGACGTTGTAGGTCCGGAAGACCTTCTTGTCCTCCGGCTTGGCGCTCTCGATGATCTCACCCTTCTCGTTGCGCGGCAGGACCTTCACGTCCTTGATCGTGCGCAGCGAGAAGTTGAAGCGCTCGTCGTTGCTGATGAGGTCGAGCACCTCGAGCGTGCGATCGCCGTTGCCCTGGAGCACCGCCGGATCGGTCTGCAGCTCCCCGCCGCGCTTGTAGGCGCCTTTGGGGATGTACAGGACCGAACCCTTGTCCTCGATGAGGAGGCGGAGCACGTTCAGGATCGAGTGGTTCGGACCCACGGCCTTGAGGCCGGTGCCGATGAAGCGCTTGCCGTCGGTGAAGACGCGCCGCATCGTGTCCTGCGTCTCGCGGGCCTCGCGGTCGGTGAAGGCGTTGCCCACCTTCTCCGCGAGCCCGGCGTCGCCGGTGATCTCGAGGTACTCGGCGGCCGTCGCGTTCTGCCCGGAGAGCACCGCCTGTGCGGCGTACGCGCGGATGAACGAGGCCTTGTCGGCCTCCTTCATCTCGTCGAGCGTGATCTCCTTGCTGAACGTCTTGCCGTTCACGCGCCCGTCGATCTTGATCGACTTCACGCTCTTCGTCGTCTCGAGGAAGAGCGTCGCCTTGCCCTCGAAGAACGCGCTGGACGTGAGGTGACTCCCCTTGATGAGGCTCACCTGCGGGGTCACGCGCACGAAGCCCGTGATCTCGCCCGCGTTGGGCTTGAAGGCCACGTCGACCGAGCCGCGCACCGTCTTCTCGAAGGTGTCGCGGATCCCGTTCAGCACCGCGCTGAAGTCCTCGATCTCGCTCACGTGGCGATACAGGCCGTTCTGGCCCGACTCGCTCATGAGCGACGCGAGGAACTTCGCGTCGTACCAGTTGCCGTAGCCGATCACCGAGAGACCGGCGCCCGCGTCGGCGATCGCCTTGGCGGCCGTCTCGGCCTTGGTCTGCTCCTTCTTCACGTCCCACTTGGTGGGCACAGCGCAGCCGTCCGTGAAGAGGATCGCGATGTTGTCCGCGTCGTTGGCGACCTTCTGGATCGTCTTGAGCGCGAGCTCGAGCGGCTCGGAGAAGACCGTCGTGTCGAGGATGCGGACCTCCTCCTTGATGGCCTTGATGACCATCTTCCGACCCTTCTCGTCGCAGCGCGTCGGTCCCGCGATCGCCTTCGCGCGGCCGTGGCCGCTGAAGATGATCACGGAGGCGAAGTCGTCCTTGCCGAGCTCGGCGACGAACTTCTCCGTGTCCTTGCGCACGTCGTCGATGACCGAGCTCATGGAGCCCGAGCAGTCGATGACGAGCATCAGGTGCCGGTCGCCCATCTTCTTCTCCGGCTTCACGCCGATCTCGAGGAGGATACCGTGCTTGTTGATCTGCTGGATGGAACCGGAACGAGCGCTGACGATGTCCATTAAGGACCTCTCTCTTCAATTGTGCAGGAACATGATCTTCTGACCATCAGTGGACAAAAAGACCCTCTGTCTCCAGAGGGGGCTATTAATAACAAAGATTATATTATGCGTCAAGATCGACTCTTCCGATAAACGATGTAACCCAAAAGCACGCCGCCGATCAGTAGCGGCAAAACGAGCAAACGCGCTCCGGCAACACCCGTCCAAAATGCCACCATCCAAGCCGCGCTCACAAGAATGCCGGAAGGAAGATGCTTTCCGTTCAACAACTTCGACAAACAAATCGCAGCAAAGGTCCCGGTCAACATCCAGCCCGCGAAATTTGTCCATGGTACCTCGTAATAAAGTCCCGGATTTGAGTAACGCCATAGACCGACAGAGACGGCACCCGGGTCCAGCACAAAATCCATCGCCGTCAACAAAACAGCTGCATAGATCCCGCGTTGAACGGAACCGCTGAAACGGGCTCCCGCTATAGTAACCGCTCCAAGCAAAAGTGGAATCCACGCAAAAGGAACCGTCCAAGGCACAAGCCCAAAAACCCTCCAACCAAGATCCCCCGTATATTGGAATGCACCGTATGGAAATCCGCTCCACGTTCCCAATGCCTCAACCAACAATGCAAAAACACCCAAGCCCGATAAGGCAGCAAGACCCTTTCTCCAACCAACAGTTCTAATCAACCCATGAAAACTTGGTAAAGAAATCAAAAGAATCGCTACAACGGAAACCATCGGATGAACGGATCCGAATCCTTGCTGAGCTGCCAAGAAACCAATTCCTCCCGCTGCCGCAATTCCGGATCCAAAGAAAACGTTTCCGTTCATACAAGACTAGGCTAGTATACCGTTATCGACTTTATGGAAGCAAAGACCTTTCTCAAAATCAGCCGACCAAGATTCTGGATCTATCTCTTAGGTCCGTTTTTGACTGGTCTAGCTGCCAACGGTTTTCTGCAGTCAATTCCATCGCTTATCACGAGCATTAGTCCTGGTACGCTTATCGTTTCCGTAGCCCCGCTTGGCATATTTGCCCTCTATTTCACACTCCCTGCCAACCTGCTTATTTACGGAGTGAACGATATTTTTGACTATCAAACCGATATCCTGAACAAGAAAAAGGAAGGATATGAAACGACGCTCCGTCCTGCCAATCGACAACAGCTCTGGACAATCATCGCGATCACAAATCTTCCTTTCTTGATTCCGGCAATCATGGCAGGTGTCTTATGGCCTGCATCCTTCCTCGCTTTGGCTGGGTTTTTGTTTTTTGGAATATTCTATTCCGCTCCCCCGATCCGCGCCAAAGCCATTCCCTTTTTTGATAGCGCCTTCAATATTCTGTACCTGCTTCCAGGCCTCTTTGGCTTCCTCATCTATAACGATCCAACGAACGTTCAAATTCCCCTCGTGATCGCAGCAGGCTTATGGTGCATGGCCATGCACGCCTACTCTGCGGTACCAGACATCCATGCGGACCGCGGCGCTAATCTGCGCACGATCGCAACATTTCTGGGAAGAAACCGAACCCTCTGGCTCTGTCTTTGTCTCTACGCTTCCTCAGCACTTCTCACGATCCAAAGCCTTGGCTGGCTAGCCTATGTTCTTGGCACGATCTACGTCGCATTAATGGCACGTTCATTACAAGCCCGCTCCGATGAAGCTCTCTTTAAATACTATACATGGTTCCCGCGCATCAACGCGCTCGCCGGCTTCATCTTATTTCTCTTCGCGTTGAATTACGCCGGCTAATGGTCCATCGCTCGAATCACCAACGATACGCTTATAAGCCAGCTCGGCCGAAACCAAGCAAATCGGCATTCCGATACCCGGATTGGTTCCAGCTCCAACATACAAAAGATTCTCAACCTTGCGATTAATATTATTTGGCCTAAAAATCGCCGTCTGTCCCATCGTGTGAGCAAGTCCTAGCGCCGAACCTCCCAAGCTATGATAGCGCTCGCCAAAATCTTTCACGCTAAAAAATTTTTTGTACTCAATGCGCTTTTGTAAATTTGGAATCTTCATCTCTGATTCCATCATGCCGAGAATTTTGTCGCCGTACTGCTCCAATTGCCCTTGAGTGTATTCAAGCCCGGATGCGATCGGAACCAAAACAAAAAGGTTTTCCTTTCCGGAGGGAGCAACGCTCGGATCCGTAACAGATGGCGCGCAAACATAGAGCGATGGATCGCTCGGCCACTGCGGACGATCAAAAATCTCTGCAAAATTCTTTTCCCAATTTTTTGAGAAAATAAGATTATGATGCGTTAATTCAGGAATACGTCCATCAACGCCCAAATACATAATAAACGCAGACGGTGCGAGCGTACGCGATTTCCAATACGTGTCGTCATGCATTCGCGATCCTTCCGGTGTCAAAACCATGTCCGTAAAAGCAATATCCGCATTTGAGATCACGAGATCGGCTTGAACAACCGATCCATCCATGAGCTCCACACCATGTGCTTTCCCTTGATCCACAAGAATGCGCTTCACTTCTTTCTCTATCTCGATCGTTGCACCATTTTTCTTTGCCATAGCAACGAAAGCCTCGACAATCTTGTAGATGCCACCCTGCGGATAAAAGACACCCATCGAAAAATCGATGTGGCTCATGATGTTGTAGAGCGCAGGGGTGTTATAGGGCGAGCTCCCAAGAAATACCAGCGTATATTGCATGATCTTTTGCAAAGCATCGCTTTTAAAGAAGCGCTTTACATATCGATCCATCTTGGTAAATACCGAGAGACGGCTACCCTCGATCATCGTTTTCCAATTGAAAAAATCCAGAATCGAATCGTAATTCTTGAACAAGAAGTGATTCTTAGCGACTTCATACTGATACCCCGAGCGCTTCAAATATTCGCGGACCTGCGGCGTGCTGCCGGGTTCTAAGGCTTCCAGTGTCGGAAGATCTTTTTCCAAATCAGAATGAATATCCACGACGCGATTCTCATCCTTAAAAAAAATCCGGTAAGAAGGTTGAAGCTTTTTCAAGTCGAGATAGTCCTCAACACGCTCTCCCATCAATTGAAAAAAATGCTCAAAAATATCCGGCATCAGGTACCAGGACGGTCCCATGTCAAACGTGTACCCTTTCTCAGAAAACACCGATGCCCTTCCGCCCGGCTGTTCATTTTTTTCAAACACGACGACCTCATAACCGGCTTTGGCAAGGAAACAGGCTGTACCCAATCCGCCAAATCCGGAACCGATAATCACAGCTTTTTTCATACGTTAAATCGAGATTGAATCGTTATACGGATTTTTTCCAATGCGCTTGTAGAAACGCGCTTCAGAAAAATATGATATGCCTGCTGCTCGATCTTGCGTAAGATCGCCCGGTATAAATCGCTCGCAGAACGAACGGCAAAACGGCCTCGTCGATGTAAGAGATGGATGCCCTTATTCGCCTCTTCATAGAGTCGGTCCGCTCTGGCAATTTGAAATTTCATGAACGATTCAAACGCAGCCGTCATTTGATGCGAACGCAAATCTTCTTCCGTGATCCCATATCGCGCGAGCTCATCCTGCGGAAGATAGATACGGTCACGGGTCTCCAGATCCTCGCGGATATCGCGTAAAAAATTTGTGAGTTGCATCGCATATCCAAGCTTCTTGGCATAAACGAGAGCCTCGCCTTGAAAGCCGATGACATGCGACATCATGAGTCCTACCACAGCGGCAGATCCATACATATACTGCTCCAACTCCTCATAGGTTGCGTAACGATTTTTCCAGGTATCCTGTATCATCGCATCCAAAAACGACTCCGAGTATTCAAACGGGATTTGAAAACGTTGAAATGTATCACGAGCCGCCATCAAGACCGGTTGGCGGCTTTCTCCCGACCTCCACTCTTCGCGATAGCGCTCCAGCTCACCCTTAACATCATTCGTCTTCGGATTATCGACGATCTCATCCGGTAGACGAAAAAACGCATAAAGCGCAAACGTTGCTAAACGTAAATCCTTGGGGAAAAAACGCGTGGCAAAATAATAACTCTTTCCATGCTGAGCCTGGATCGTTCGGCAAACGTCATAAGCGCTCTCAAGTTCTGTCGTCATGATCAAGTGGCTCGAGCTCGAATATACTCGACAAGCTGGCGGAATGGCTTGGCATGAACCGGCTTAAGTTTCGCTGCATCAACGGCATCAAGCGCCTCTTCAAAATATCCATCGATCAGCGCCATGCCATGCTCAAACGCACCCGATTCAAGAAACAATGCCATCACGCGAGGGCGGTCCTTCTCCGTCAGCTCCGCTCCAACCATCAGCTCCAACTCACGTTTCTGCTTTGCTGTACCGCGCATACGGATAAATTGCGTAAATACCGTATGATTCCCCTCTCGTAAATCAGAGAATGCGGTCTTTCCAGTCTTACTCGATGGCGTTGTTAAATCGAGCAAATCATCCTGGATCTGAAATGCCGTACCGAGAGGCAGCCCGTATGCTTCACAAAAGCGCGCTGTCTTTCCATTCGCTCCGGCAATCGCAGCACCAACCTGCATGGGTCTGACAAACGTATAGCTCGCCGTTTTCAAACGCATCTTATCCGCCAGCAATGCATCATCAACAGAGCGTCTCGTCATCACATCAACATCGATCATCTGCCCAACCATCACCTCATCGATCATCATCTGGAATGCCGGCCAACCCTTTGTACCTGCCACCTGACCAACCGACCAGGCAAAAAGCAAATCGCCAATTAAAATCGCTTGAGCCTCCCCGAAATGCTTATGGTCGCCATGGCGTTTCAGTTGCTTCAAACGTGAAGCAATGTGCTGATGCGCCGTTTTGATGCCATGTCGTTCGGTTCCATGGTCCATGATGTCATCATGGACAAGCGCAAAAGCGTGAAACAATTCTAGCCCGGCAAAAACTTCAAGCACACGCTTATCATCGCGTCCACCAGAAGCCTTATAGGTAAGCCATGCCATATAAGGTCGAACGCGTTTGCCGCCAGCCATTAAAAGCTCGCGGCTATAATCGATCGTCTCTCTGATAAAGACATCCTTTGTCAGACCTTGATAAGAACCTAAGATTTTCTTGAGCAACTGCTCCAAAACCGGATCAAACCGCTTCTTAAAAGCCTGTATCTCCATAATTCAATTAACGAGTATACTAACCCACGGTTGACAAAATGACCAATCCCTGATTCGCTACATCAGCTCATTCAACCGGAGACTTCTCGATGCTGACACTGATTCGCGCCTTCTCCCAAAATCTGCCCGACGGCCGCATCCGCGAGATGTCGTTCCATCGCTCCGACAACGGCCTCTACATCGCCTCGCTGACTGCCAACCTCGGACAGCAGGGCGACCACCTGTGGACCGGCGAGCTCGGCTATTGCTCCAAGCCCGAGCTCCTGAAGCTCATCAACGAGCTGCAGAAAGAGCACGCGCGCAACAAAGCACAGCTGTTCACGATCGAGGTCCCCATCACCTGCGCCGATCACGTCGAGCGCGAAGGTGCGAGCGGTCCGATGCGCAAGGGGCCCCGGAGCGGCTACCAGACGGCCACCATCACCCTCAGCGGATGGCACAAAATCGAGCTCATGCTCCAGGACCTCGAGAGCGCGCTCGTGTGGGCGGAGTAGCCGCACCATCCTCTTCCTTAACTAGTACGCCTCGCACAACTCCGTGCGAGGCGTTTATATATGTCATTGCGAGGAGTCCGACAGCGAAGCAATCTTGAGAACCAACTCTCCCAACTCCGTTCCATTATCCGTAGCAAAAAATTCATGCGCTGCGTTTCCCATGCGCTCAAGTTCTCGCGCATCAGACAAAATATGCTTTGCCAACTTCACAAGAATGCTGGAAAAATCCTCCTGATCCTGTTTCACATACAACCCAGCCTTGGCGCGATGAAAAGCCTTGGCATTCTCCTCCTGCTGATTCCCGGAAATCGGCACAATAACGGCAGGCTTAGAGAGAGCAGCAACTTCTGACAGAGCCCCAATGCCAGCGCGCGTCACCACCAAATCAGCCGCGGCATACGCATACTTCATCTCTTCAGCATTTAAAAACTCTCGTACAACATATCCTTGGCGATTATTCCGGGACTCCATCTTTCCTTTTCCTGTGACATGCAAAACCTGAGCAAATCCCAACCATCCTTCCAGTTCATGATCAATCGCGTGATTTAATGCCGATGCACCCGTCCCTCCGCCAACAATCAAAACCACGGGCTTTGTATCATCAAAACCAAAATGCTGACGCGCCTCTTGCTTCGTCGGCATCACTTCCGATAAAAAACGTGAAGGCGTCGCAATCCGCTTTGATTCGACTCCAAAAGGCAATTTATCGTACTCAAATGAAGTCGTGATCGATTGGCATAATTTAGCCACGGCACGATTCGACAAACCCGGAACAACATCCAATTGATGCATCACGCACGGAATACCGAGCTTCGCTGCTTCTCTCACCACCGGAACGCCGGTAAACCCTCCAGCCGTCACCACCACAGAAGGCTTAATCGATTGAAGCGCCTCTTTTGCCTCACGATGTGCCTTCATCGAATCAAATGGGAACGTAAATAACCGAATATCAACATGTCGCGGCAGCTTGGCAACCGTAATCGGGATAAAACGCATTCCCTCCGCTTCAACCACCGCACGCTCTGGTCCATCCGGCGTTCCAAACCAGACAAATTCGAAGGTGTCATTGCGAGGAGTCCGTGACGAAGCAATCCTGATCGCCTTCGCCACGGCCAAAAGCGGCGTGACAGGTCCAAGCGTTCCTCCTCCGGCAAAAGCAATCGTTTTCATAATTATAGTTCACGTTCAGCACGCGGAATCCCAGCAACCAACCCGGCAGCGGCAAGCAAAATCGTTAAAGAAGTACCTCCATGTGAAATAAATGGCAATGTAACACCCGTAATCGGCATAAGCCCGATCATGGAAGCGATATTCATCCAAGCCTGTATCCCAATCCAACATCCAAATCCGGCAGCAAGCAAGGAACCAAAGCGATCTCTTGATTTACGAGAGATCACAAAACATCGCCACACAAAAGCGACAAATAGCATGAGCACGAGCAATGTAAGAAAGAATCCAAGCTCCTCAGCCATCACGGCAAAGATCGAGTCAGCCTCGACTTCTGGCAGGTACAAAAATTTTTGACGCGACTTTCCAAAACCCAAACCAAGAAATCCCCCGGAGCCAACCGCCAAAATAGCTTGGTTGATATGATAGCCAATACCTTTTGGATCCAGCTCCGGATGCAAAAACGTCATGAAACGCGCTGCACGATAAGGAGAAAGCTTGATCAACATCGTAATCACTGCAGCGCCTGCAGCCGACATACCGATAAACCAAACCATCGGAGCACCGGAGTACACATACATGAACAATGACATCACCGCGATAACAGCCGTCGTTCCCGTATCTGGCTGCGCTACCAACATCAGACAAACGCCGCCAAGCGCTCCGGCAAATGGCACAAGCTCATGCCAATCGCGCATCCGTTCCGGCGTACGCCCTGCAAACCACGCTGCCAAATAAATCAGGAATGAAAATTTCACGATTTCCGACGGCTGAAAACGCAAACCGGCTATCGTCGCCCAGCTATGCGAACCTCCAACCTCGACACCAATTCCGGGAACATATGGCAAAAGCAGTAAGCCAAATGACGCAACCAATGCCGGAAATGCCAAACGCTTCCAAATACGATAATCGATAAAGGCAAACAGCAAGAACAATGTCATTCCCGGAAGCACGCCTTGAAGAATCTGGCGCTTCACAAAAAACAACGAGTCATCGTAGCGCTGAAACGCCACAGGCCCCGTCGCTGACATAAGCACCGCAAGCCCGAGCACCGTCAAACCCAAAACCAGTCCGACAAGAACCGGGTCGAGGGCGAGCAGGCGTTGTCGGAGCGTGTACTTCATGATTTTAGATAGAATCGATAAGCGCAAGCACGATTCCAAGTCCGGCCAGCACAAACGAAATCATCCAAAAACGCATCACGATTCTCGGCTCGCTCCATCCAATCGCTTCCAAGTGATGATGAATCGGTGCCGACAAAAAGACTTTCTTACCGCGCAATTTCTTGCTCGTAATCTGAATGATCACAGACAAGCTCTCGATCACAAAGGGCAAACCAATCACAAGCAGCAGCAGCGGCTGATTGGTCATCAATGCAACAACAGCGAGCACGGTTCCAAGCGACATCGCGCCCGTATCGCCCATAAACACATCAGCCGGATTGATATTGAACCAAAGGAATCCGATCAACGCGCCGATAATAGCCGCACACAAGGTCGCAAGATCAAAACGACCCTGAGACCAAGCGATCACGGCATAGGCTCCAAAAGACGCAAACAACGTTCCCCCGGCCAATCCATCAAGTCCATCAATTTCATTAACAGAAAATGAGGTCGATACAACAACAAGGATAAAAAACGGCACATACCACAAACCGATGTCATACGTTCCGACAAATGGAACGTGAAGTTGATCCCAACCCAAGCGCGTGTAAAACCACCAGGCTCCAAGCACTGCCACAAGCGCATACGACAAAATGCGATAGCGCATGCGCAAACCGCCGCCTTTTCCACCACCTAGTCGGCGAATATTAAGGTAATCATCAACCAAACCGACAATCGCAGCTAACGCCATCAAGCCAAGCGGCAACCAAGTTTGTCCACGTGAAAGAAAGTTCGCATCACATAGCCATGTTCCGGGAAACAGCTTGCATCCAAAAGCAAAAGCAAAAACGATCAACAAAACCGTCGCCCAAATCACGATTCCACCCATGGTCGGCGTTCCGGCTTTTGCGGCGTGCTTGGCAGCCATGACAGGAGCCGATGCCGCGTCGCGGATTTGCTTGCCCATCTTGAAATGTTTGAGCAAGCGAATAAGGCCAGGCATCGCGATCGCGGAAATCGCAAATGCCAATGCCGTCATGCCGAGCGGACGCGCAACCTGTATCAAATCAGCGATCATACGTTAAACAATGAAAGATAGAAAAGAGCACCGGCCCAGGGAAGACTCCAGGCGAGGGCAAAAGAAACAAGAGCTGCCGAGACATGCGAGTCGGTACGGTACATTCCGTAAGCGACAAGAATATCGGCGAGCGTAAAGAGAAGCCAGACAATCGGCAGAACAAGCGCCCAGACCCAAGTGCGTACGTCATCGATACCAAGATAAATATTATAATGGTAAACAAGACTTCCGCGGCTCTGGGCCGATGGCAGCACCTGCAAGATGTAAGCCGTTCCGACCAAGATCGGTAACGCAATAGCTCCGAGGGAAAGCCAACGCATCCACGGCTTGCCCCAGGCAAGTTTAGCGGAAAAGAGCCATGCGCTGAATGTCATGACAAGGGTTAGACGACCTGCTCGACCTCTTTTACGTCCGGAAGCATCTCAAGCAAGGTCTCTTCAATACCGGCTTTAAACGTCATTTCCGACATAGGGCATCCGACACACGCCCCCTGGAACCGAACCTGTACTTTTCCCGTCTCCGGATCCGCGTCGATCAACTCCACATTGCCTCCATGCATCGCAAGGCTGCCGCGCACCACATTCAAGACCTCCTCGATCTCCGACTTCATTTCCTCGCGATTTTTGCCCATATAAAGCAGAATTTAACGCATAATCACCCGCTTGACAAGTCACCAGACTTCGCGTAACCTAGCGCCCATCTCCCAATTTTGATTTATGGCACATAAAAAGGCTGGCGGTTCTACAAGTTACGGCCGCGATTCCCAGGGTCAGCGCCTGGGTGTTAAGAAGTACGCCGGTGAATATGTAAAAACCGGTAATATTATCGTTCGCCAGCGTGGCAGCGTTATTCGCGCCGGCTTGAACGTTATGAAGGGCAAGGATGACACCCTTTTCGCCGCCGCTCCTGGTATCGTCAAATTTACCAACAAGCGCATGCGCCGCTACACCGGACACTTCAAACTCGCCAAGTTTGCCAACGTGATCCCGGCCGAAGCCAAAGCAGAAGCCAAATAAAAAATCTCCCCGCTCGTCGGGGAGTTTTTTTATTTCTTACTTGCCGCTTTCACAAACCCGAGAAACAACGGATGCGGCTTAAACGGCCGCGACAGGAATTCCGGATGCGCCTGCGTCCCCATAAAAAACGGATGCTTCTTCAATTCGACAATCTCCGCAAGCGTTCCGTCCGGCGATTCTCCGCTAATCATCATTCCCTTTGCTTCAAATGATTTGCGATAATCCGAATTAAACTCATATCGATGGCGATGTCGCTCCTCGATCGCGGACTCTCCATAAAGCTTCCTTGCCATCGATCCCGCCTTCAGTCGACAAAGATAAGATCCCAAACGCATCGATCCGCCATAAGACTTATTCTTCATCTTCTCCTCCTGCTCATTCATGAGATGGATAACCGGGTGCGTCGTCTGCGGATCGATCTCCGTCGTATTCGCACCCTTATGATGCAGCACATGTCGAGCAAACTCGACGCAAGCCAATTGCATCCCGTAACACAATCCCAAATACGGAATCTTATGTTCACGTGCATACTGCGCGGCAAAAATCTTTCCTTCGACTCCACGACTCCCAAATCCGCCTGGAACAAGAATTCCATCGAGTTTCTTGAGCTGCTTAATCCCCTCGATTTTCCGCTTCCCATTTTCCAAATCCCCTGCATCCAACCAAACAATCTCCGGCTTCCGTCCTATCGACCATGCCGCATGCTTCACCGACTCAAGCACGGAGATATAGGCATCGCTCAAATTAAACTCCCCGCTCGCCGCATACTTACCCACAATGCCGATACGCACCGGCTTCTGGGATTGCTCAATGCTCGCAACCAATTTTTTCCAATACCGCAAATCCGGCTTCTTGGCGCGCAGCTTCAGCTTCTTCACAACTTGCATGCCCAACCCCTCTCGCTCCATAACCTGTGGCACTTCATAAACCGACCTAACATCAGGCGCGCTAAAAATATCATCAGGTCCAACAGAGCATTGAATCGCCAATTTCTTTTTGCGAGGTTCATCGATCGGATGCGTTGATCGTCCGATGATGAAATCCGGCTGAATACCAGCAGAGTTAAGCGTACGCACCGCGTATTGCGTCGGCTTGGTTTTCATCTCTCCTAATGCGCCTGGAACTGGAAAATAGCTCACCAAACCAACCAAAACATCATTCGGTGTCGCAATCTGCATCATGCGCGCCGCTTCAAGAAACAAAACGTTCTGGTACTCGCCCACCGTCCCGCCAATCTCGATAATCGTGACATCCGCATCATGATGCTTGGCCGCAGCTTGAATTCGACCAATAACTTCCTGCGGCACATGCGGCACAACTTCGACCGTCTTTCCACCGTATCCGAGCGCACGTTCCCGCTGAATAACCGACAAATATACTCGGCCCGTTGTCATGTAATTCACCTTCAAGATGTCTTCATCAAGAAAGCGTTCATAATTTCCAATATCCTGATCTGTCTCATCGCCATCGCGCGTCACAAAGACCTCGCCATGTTCAACAGGATTCATTGTTCCCGCATCGACATTAATGTACGGATCGATCTTCACCGCCATCACCTTCAACCCTCTGGCTTTTAAAATCGCGCCCAACGATGCGGACGCGACTCCTTTACCGACACCGGACATAACGCCTCCGGCAATGAAAACAAATGTGCGTCGCTTTGGCATACGATATTTCAGAATACACCTCATGCATCCAAACCAAAAGATGGGTCAAGGGAGATACCGAGCACTGTTGACAAAGCGAACAAAATTTGATAGCAAATACAACGCAGGAGGAAAAATGCGTCGCAAAAATCGAACACCCGTTCGCCGCAACCATCTCCGCCTCGTGGATCAAACGTACCGAACCCCGCCGCGTAAGTATGTACGAGTCCGCCTCGACTTCTCAGAAGAAGCAAAGAGGCGTCTCGACGAAATCCGCGCTCTTGGCGGACAGGAGACGAACGCGCAGCTCATCGAAGACGCACTACGTGTCTACGAGTGGCTACTCAATGCGAGGCGAGCTGGGAAATATCTAGAGGTCGTAACGCCCATCATAGTATTCGGGATCCAGATCTTCGAACGCACTGAACGCATCTTCAAGGATGGTTCGTGATGACCGAGAAATCCCGGAAGCGTTTGCAGATTGAAGCATCCCCAAAGGTCATCGCACAGATAGAAGAGCTCGGAGCGCTCATCGATTCCGCCTCCACCGCCGAAACCGTGCGTCGAGCGATCAATCTCGCTCTTACGCTGGCAAAAGAACACAAGAGCAACAACGGCAAGCTGGAGTTCATCGACAAAGACGGCAAAGCCAGCGTTCTCGTCATCTTTCTCTGAAACAAAGCCTCGCGTCGATCTGGCGCGGGGCTTTCGCATTTTTATTTTCCGTACCGTCTCTGTCTCGTCTTGTATTCCTCGATGATCACGTCGATATCTTTCTCGTCAATCGCGGGCCAATTCTTTTTCAGCCAGTAAAACTCACTATACGCGCTCTGCCACAAAAGGAATCCACTCAAACGTTCCTCGCCACTCGTACGCACAATCATGTCCGGATCAGGCATGTTGGGCCAGTACAAACGTTTTGAAATCGATAATTCATCGATCGCTTCAGGTTGCATGCCTTCCGCCACGATTTCCTTCACCGCATCAACCAATTCCGTGCGTCCGCCATAGTTCAAACAGATCGCAAACGTCATTGCATCAAAATCTTTGGTCGCTTCCTGCGCCTTGTCGATCAACTCAAGAATACGCGGTTTGAATCCCTCGCGGCGTCCCAAAATCCGCAGCTTGATTTTACGCGAAATAAAATAATCCAACTCTTTGTCGAGGGCGTGCTCAAGCAGCGTCATCAAAAATCCGACTTCCGTTTCACTACGCTTCCAGTTCTCGGTCGAGAATGCATAGACCGTCAAAATCTCGACGCTTCGTTCCAAGCACCAATCCCCGACTTTCTTCATTGTTTCGTACCCGGCACGGTGCCCCTCGACGCTCGGCAAGCCCTTTTCCTTGGCCCATCGGCGATTGCCATCCATGATCATCGCAAGATGTCTCGGACCAGCCAGTTCTGTTTGGGACATAATGGCCAAGAATAGCCAAAAGAAAACGACTCGTCAACTTGTCCCGCAAGCTCGATTCTGTCAGTCTAGAATCGCCAAGGAGGAAACATGCCGCATCCCCCGTACCATCGGGTTCGCGCACGCTACTCGTTCCTTGAGCGCGAAGCCTTTGAGTTCTACTGGAGCGCCCCGACCGATCGCGCGATCTCCATCGCAGAAAGCTACCAAGTCTGGTACGCCGACCACATGATTCTGCTGCGCACAATCCCAAGCATCTTCAGCCTCCTGCCGGATATCAAGCGCCAATGCGGTCCTATCATGGTTCGCAAAGAGGTGATCTACCTCGTCGACCGAGAAGAGAATCTCCTCGGCTGGACGACGTGGAACCGTGATCCCAACCAACGCCTCGTCTCCCTGTTCCGGCTCTTTGATCCGGCACAGGTCGACACCATCCACGTCTTGTCTCGCAGTTACGGCTGTCGCCGATCCAAACGACGCCGTTCCATCGTCACCATGCACGCCCTCCAAGGCACAATCATCCACGCCCCAAAGGGCGGATTCGCACCCTTGGTCGCAAAGGCCCTAGCCCCCTGACCCTCATTCCCCGCCTCCACTCGACGAGGCGGGGAATTTCGTTTATTCTGCGCCCCATGCATCTCATTGATGGCAAAGCTCTCGCGGTCAAAATCCGTCAAGAAATCGCGCAAGAAGTGTCTGCCTTTGGCCGGCACCCACGCTTAAATGTGCTTCTCGTCGGCGATGACGCTGCTTCACGCCTCTACGTCGATCTCAAACAAACGGCCGGCAAAGAAGCTGGCGTAGACGTGATCGTCGATCAGCGCGGTATCGACTCCACCCAATTAGAACTCGAGGCATTGATCGACGCCTGGAACGCCGACGATGCCGTCGACGGCATCCTCATCCAGCTCCCCCTCCCATCCGGCTTTGATACCGATGCCTTAATCAAGCATATCGCCATCGAGAAAGACGCGGACGGCTTCCATCCCAACAATCCAAATCTCGTCTCACCTTTACATGAAGGTATTTTGCTCTTGATCAATGAGACGCCGCTTAAACTTCCGGGCAGCCAAGGCGTGATCATCGCCAACTCGGACATCTTTGCCAAACCGCTAGAAAAACTCCTGACGATTGGCGGCGTCTCCGTCGATATCATGCGCCCGGACGACATCAACAAAACGCTATTGGAAGAAGCCGAGCTTGTTATCTCGGCGATTGGACGTCCGCTTTTTCTTCCTGCCGCACTCCTAAAGAACGGCGCCGTTTTGATCGATGTTGGAACAACGCGTGAAAATGGAAAAACCTACGGCGACTTTGATATCGAATCCATCCGCAATACCGATTGCTGGCTTACGCCTGTGCCGGGGGGAGTTGGTCCGATGACGGTGGCGTTGTTACTGAAGAACGTCCTTCGATTGGCAAAACTTCGTTAATCTCTTTTTTCTGCTTGTGGCGTACGCGCCAAGCCGCGGCAAAAACAGCCAAAATATACACGCCCAAAATCGCCAAGCTATGCCAGTTATAGCTGAGGCCGACGATTTTAAGATTTGCACCCGTTCTCCACGCAACAATCGCGATCTCGAGCAGAGTCCCAAACACGATAAACACCGCGCTTACGGCAGCCGCATCAATCCAACGAGGCACATGACGCCCAAATGTCCATCGCGCAAAAAGATAGGTAATACTAACATGGTAAACATACGATAAGCCGACAGAAAGGTCCGGTAACGGCGTCCACTCGATCCACGGAATAAAATAAAGCAATACCGTCAGAACCATGTGGCGCGGAATGAGCCAGAACAATGACCGCATCAAAATATGTTTGTTCATAGCGTTTCACGAAATAGAATACGCTGAATCATACCAAAGAGATAGGTCCCCGTAAGCAAAACGATAATAAATAAGCCCAGAAGCCGCGTCGATGCGCGCCGTTCTTTTTCATACGCCTTAAACGCCATCGCACACACCATCAATCCGTTCAAACCGACAAATACCGATCCGATAAACCCGATCGTTCCCAAGAAATCCCGCGAGAACACCAAAAGCATTAAAAGCGGGAGACCGAGCGCGATCGCAGTTGCCTGCCTCGCATTCAACTTGAAGTCCAAGTCCAATGTCTCCTTCAAATCCTCTGCCATATTCAAATAGGCAGTCATAACAGAAAGTAGCCCAAGGAACGGAATCAAAAGCGCCCAGCCGCTCGGCAAAACAGAAACAATATCGGGAATCGTTCTCAGCGGATATCCGCGAGCCGCCAAGAAAATCGATACGCCAAACAACCAAGAAAGCAGTGCCGACACACCGGAACCGATCGCCACGGCCCAAAATGCATCTTTTTTGTTGCGTCGAACAATCTCAACCGCCTCCCCCACCGATGACAATCCCGAAAGGGCGTAAAGAAAAATACCAAAAGGCAAAAACCATCCTACCCAGCTTCCCGCTCGAACAAAACCAGCATCAACCAAAGGCCAAGCGATCACGACCGCCAAAAGCAACGCTGCCATTTTTGCACTTGTCGCGATTGTATTGATCCGGGCGACGGCTTTCAATCCAAAAAGAATCGTGACTCCCCCGCCAACCCAAAAAACCATCTGCCAAAAACCAACCGGGATATTCAATCCTGCCGCACGCGCTAAAACAGAAAAAAACTCTCCGCCTAGAACGACATACGCAAAGATAGAGGCAATGAGCTGCAGCGGATACGTTATCTGGGCCACTGTATGAAAAAACGGGTCCAAACGCCGCGCAACCAAACCCGTCAACCGCATGCGTTGACGTTCATGCAGAAGCAAACCGGCAAACAACACATGCGTAATACCGCTCGCCAATGCCAAAATCCAAAACAACGCCGTTCCCGGCCAAAAACCAACAGCCGCAAAGGCCGCAGGCAGCGCAAAAATTCCAGCGCCAATGATCGTTCCGACCATGGTCAGCACCGCCATCAATATAAAACGAGCACGACTGTTCATTAATCGATATTATACATGATTTTTGCCGATTCCCTTTAAACCCTTATCTTGCGTCGTAAAACACCAGTATACTCGGCACTTTTTCTTATCTTGCGTACACGTCGAGCAGGCCGTAAGGTAACCCCGATATGTCCCAGCTTGAGCGACTAACCCCGCAAAACCTGGAGGCGGAACAGTCATTTTTAGGCTCCCTGCTTCTCGACAAAGACGCCATCATCAAGGTGGCGGACATGTTGCAGCCGGACGATTTTTATAACGACAAGCATCGCCGCATCTACGAGGCGATGATCGACCTGTACCGCAAGTCCGATCCGATCGATCTTCTCTCGCTCGGAAACCGTCTTCAGGAAAAGGGTGAACTCGAGCAGATTGGCGGCCGCGCAGAACTCATCAGCCTCGCCAACGCCGTTCCAACCGCCAGCCACGTCGTTCACTACGGAGAAATCATCCAAAAGAAAGCGACCATGCGTCGCCTGCTTCAGGCCGCCGGAGAAATCACCGCGCTCGGATACGATCAGGCGGAAGACGTTGCTGTTTTGCTCGACCAAGCCGAAAGCAAACTTTTCAATGTTTCGCAGAAATTCTTAAAACGTTCCTTTACCCCGATCCGCGACGTTCTCTCCGACGCCTTTGAACGCATCGATGAATTACACCGCGAGAAAGGCAAACTCCGCGGCATCGCCACCGGCTATACCGACCTGGACGCCATCCTCGGCGGCCTGCAAAGAAGCGACTTGGTCATCTTGGCCGCGCGTCCTTCTTGTGGAAAAACCGCTTTCGCTCTCGATATCGCCCGCTTAGCCGCCACAAAAGCGCGCATTCCTGTCGGCATCTTCTCTTTGGAAATGTCCAAGGAACAGCTTGTCGATCGTATGATCTGTTCCGAGGCCAACGTCGATTTGGGCCGTATGCGTACCGGAAAACTCAATGAAGGCGGCGAGCACAGCGACTTTGAACGCATTGGCCACGCTCTGGGCGTTCTTTCCGAAGCGCCAATTTTTATCGACGACTCCGCCTCGGCCAACATCATGGAAATCCGCACCAAGGCCCGCCGACTCCAGATGGAACACGGCCTTGGTATGCTCGTGATCGACTACTTGCAGCTCATGGAAAGCCGCTCCAAGTCCGCCGACTCCAACCGCGTGCAGGAAGTTGCAGAAATCACACGTGGTCTCAAAACCATTGCTCGTGAATTAAATATTCCCGTCCTCGCCCTGTCTCAGCTCGCCCGTTCCGTAGAATTACAGAAACCAGCTATCCCGCGTCTCGCCCACTTGCGTGAATCAGGCTCCATTGAGCAGGACGCCGACGTCGTCATGTTTATTTACCGTAAAGCCGCCGACAAAAACTACCGCCCGGAAGAAATCTCTCCAGAAGAACAGAACCTCGCAGAAATTCACATCGCCAAACATCGTAATGGCCCGACCGGCTTGGTCAAACTCTTCTTTGACGGTCCGCGTGCCAGCTTCCGCAACCTCTCACGCGCCAACATGGGCGGCGCTCCGCTCCCCCCGCCGCCAACTGGCGCTCCGCTCGCCGCCGCCCCAAGCGGAGGACAGCTCCCGCCAGGCTCCCCCATGGTCGGCTCCGGCGTTCCGTTCTAAACTATCCAAACTCCTATGTTCTCCAAACTCAAACAATTCAAGGATCTCAAAGATAAAGCCAAGGTTATTCAGGACATGCTCGGCAAAGAGTCGGCAGAAGGTGAAGCCGGTTGGGGCAAGGTAAAGGTAAAAATGAACGGCAATCAGCAAGTTCTGAATGTCACGATCGACCCATCCCTCATGGATAATCGCGAGAAACTCCAAGAGCTGCTCCGCGATGCCACCAACGACGCCGTCAAAAAGATTCAGACCGTCATGGCCAAGAAGCTCAAAGAAACCGGCGGCCTCGACTTGGCCAACGAGATGGGCGACCTCATGAAATAAAACCGATGGCGCAGCTTCCTGACCCAATCCAGAACGCCGCCGCGGCGTTCGACAGCCTTCCCGGTGTCGGACCCCGGGCGGCTTTGCGTTATGCCTACTTTCTCGTAACGCAGCCGCGAGAAGTCGTGGAACGCTTTGCGCGCTCCCTCCAAAGTCTCGCGGACCGCATCCGCACATGCGAGACTTGCGGCCAATGGTCAGATCGCTCCCCATGCTCCGTTTGCTCCGATCCGTCTCGTGATCAATCCATTATCTGCGTCGTCGCTACTTCACCGGATGTCCAATCCGTAGAAGAGACCGGCGTCTTCAAAGGTCGATATCATGTCCTCGGTGGCACGCTCGATCCAATTGAAGGCCGCACGCCAGATACCCTCACCATCACCCAGCTTGTCTCGCGTCTCAAATCGACACCTACGATCACAGAAGTCATTCTCGCCCTCGATGCCGACGTCCCAGGCGATGTCACATGTCTCTACATAGGAAAACAGCTTGAACCGCTTCAAATCAAAGTAACCCGCCTCGCCCGAGGCCTCCCAACCGGCGCCGCCCTAGAATACGCCGATGCCCACACCCTCTCCGATGCACTAAAAAATCGCCGTTAGGCGATTTTTGTGATCTTTACCTTGGTGAAATGCTGACGGTGTCCGGTGCGGCGCGTGTAGCGGCTCTTAGCCTTGTACTTCACGACACTGATCTTCTGCGAGCGGCCATGAGCGACAACTTCGCCAGAAACCTTGCCGGCAATCGTCGGGGTGCCGACATTCACTTTATCGCCCTCAAAAGTAAGCAACGCTTCAAAAGAAACGGTCTCACCCGGCTGGGCTTCCAACTTCTCGATGCTCAAGATATCGCCTTCTTTGACGATATACTGCTTGCCACCGGCTTTGATTACAGCATTCATAGTATTTGAGAATGGGCGTAGCTTAGCGGAGTCTCGATAACCTGTCAACCCATCGGACTTACCATTTTTTGGCTAAAAATCGACCTTATCCCCCACCCTCAACCCATATCTCCTAGCTCCCCCAGCCGTAAGCTCCAAAACCATATCCGCCGACTCTGCAGGCGTATGAACTTTGGGAATTCCTCCTGTTTCCGAAGGCGGTGGCATGTCTGCCGCGATTTCAACAACAACCCCATCCCGGAGCCAAATCATGTCGATTGGAAAATTCATCCGATACATCCAAAACACGTGAATATCTTCCGTGGGCATCTTGAACAACAAACCTTCATCATCCGCCATCGATAAACGCCCAGACAAACCCTGCTGAATCCCGGTTTCATCATCAACCGTCTCATATCGCAATTCCATCCCGTTAAGCTCGATCTTCTTCAAAAACGTCCAGCGGCTTCCCTCCTCCTCATTGTAACGATACGAAACCGTATAATCATTCTCTACAAAATGACGGCCCTCTTGCAGAGCATTGATAAAAAAATCTTTAAAAGAAAAACCGATTACCGATACAACAAAAGCCCCGATACAAAACAAGATGATGATCACTTTCCAGAGATTAAAACTCCATGAACCCATATAGGTTAGTTCGATGATTTACGCGCGTATTTCCCCGCAATGAATGAAAGCCCTCCCGTTGCTACGACAAGAAAGAAAAAAACTGCCACTTTTCCACGCGTCTGTAACGATAATGCCAGCAAACCGCACAATAGTGAAAGCCCCCACATCACCATCACCACTTGCCGCTGCGATAATCCCGCATCCAGCAGTTTGAAATGCAAATGCGTCTTATCTCCCCTAAACGGCGATACGCCGCGCAACATGCGTCCCGTAATCACCAGCGACGCATCCACCAATGGCAAACCAAGCGCCATCAAACCTGTCGCCAACTTAGCACTTCCGACAATCGACAAAAATCCAAGACAAAATCCCGCAATCGTACTTCCCGACTCACCTAGAAATTGTTTCGCCGGATGAAAATTGAAAGGCAAAAAACCAAGATATGCACCTCCGACAATAACCGCGAGCAACGCCACTTCCGGTTGGAAAAACTTTCCGGTCGCCAAACTCGCGATCAAAAAACTCCCAATCACGACCTGACCCGTAACCAATCCATCAACGCCATCCATCAATTTTGTTGCATATGTCACGATCAACATCCAAGCGATGGTCGGCAAAGCTGTCCATGGTAGATAAAAGGCACTTCCATCCGCCCAATTTGTGACATGTGTAATCCGGGTTCCCGTTACGACAACAAGAATGGATGCAGCAATGGGAAACAAAATTTGTAATCGCGGGTGCAAGTCATATTTATCATCGAGCATTCCTCCGATTAACAGAATTACTATCCCGCCCACAAAACCAAAGATCGGCATGGTCTGCGGCAGAAAGAAAAGCGCTCCAGCTATGATCGAAACCGCGATCCCAAGCCCGCCCCACAAAGCAATTGGTCTCTCATGAATTTTTCTACCTCCTTTTGGATGATCAACGATACCAATTTTCAGCGCAAAATAACGAACAACAAACGTTGCAATGAGGCTAATCGCCCCAAAGCCAAATCCAATAAAAATCAGCTCAACCAAGCTCATTAACTGCATGATTTCATGTTAGAACTCGATTGACAAATAAATGCGTGGGTGGTGCAATTTTTCTGGAGGTCACTATGGCCAACGACGATCGCTCGACCGTCCGGCCACCGAGCGGCCCTAAAAGCTCGGGAGTGCACCCGCCAATCGACCCGCGATTCGTGGTGCAGCTCTATTACCCCAACAGTCTCGCTATCGCTCGCGCCGTCGCAACGCATCTACACAAACGCGTTGAAGACACGCTGCGCCGATCTGATGCCGGCCGCAAAGACCGAGCCTACGCTGGTCTCAGCCTCGATACGACCGTCTACGAAAAGCTCAACGAGCACATTCGCGGAGTCATCGTAAATACGCTCATCGTCGGCGTCGACGAATTCTGCGATCTTGATGCCCTTTTCCAGGAAATCGAGCGTTACTTTGCAAAAGGGACGCCGATCATTATCCATGTAACGGCGCCGACGGAAATGGATCTCTCCATCTTTGTTGAATACGGAGCTGTCGGTGCATTTACCGGGTACAATTTCAGCGAAGCCGATCACCTGCTCGATGAGGCGGCACGCAAACAACTCAAACCTGGCTGCATCAACATCGACTCTGACTAACCCCCTGATTGCTTACGCGGTCGGGGTGTTTGTTTTATTCAACCCCCAAACTCCCATCCGCTTTCAATACAACGGTCTGCGTGCGCTTCACGGCATTGCGAAGAAGTAAATCTGCCAATTGATTTTCTACACGTTCTTGAATCACACGACGCAATGGTCTGGCTCCAAAAATCGGATCAAATCCTGTTCTTGCAAGCTCTTCAACAGCCCCATCTTCCGCACGGAAGTTAATACCCTTTTCTTGCAAACGCTTGCCCACGCCATTCAACAACAGCCAAGCGATCTGCGTTACATCATCCAGTGTCAACGGCTTAAAGACAATCACGTCATCAAAACGGTTAAGAAACTCTGGACGAAAAATACCTTTCAACTCGCGCTCAAGAAGCGCCGTCTTAATACGTTCGATTGGCGTCTTGTTCTGCACCTCCGTCTGAATGAATTCCGTTCCAGCATTTGAAGTAGCGATCAAGACGACATTCGTAAAATCAACCGTACGACCAACACCATCCGTCAAACGCCCATCATCCATTACCTGCAAAAACAATGTCAGGATATCCGGATGCGCTTTTTCCAATTCATCCAGCAACACAATAGAAAACGGCTGCTTTCTCACTGCTTCCGTCAACAATCCTCCCCGATTATCCCCCGGCTCGCCAATAATTCTCGCAATCGATGAAGGCGTCTGATACTCGGACATGTCCAGTCGAATCATCATCGACTCGCTACCAAAATATTCACCAGCCAAAGCTTTGGCGAGTTCCGTCTTTCCAACACCCGTCGGTCCAAGAAACAAAAAGTTCGCGATCGGACGATTTCCGGAGCGCATATCCGCACGCGCACGACGCATCGCCTGTGAAACAGCTTTCACCGCCTCTTCTTGGCCGACAACGCGCGTATGTAAATGTTCCTCAAGCTGAAGCAGCTTATCCCCTTCATCACGCGTCACCGCCTCAACCGGCACATGCGCCTTATCCTGAATAACCCGCGCCACATCTTCCGCAGAAACCATCGCTCCTTCACCACGCTCACGTCTTGCAAGCACTGCCGACTCGGTCAAAACATTCAACGCTGACTCAGGCAGCTTCACCTCGCGCAAATATCTTCCGGCAAGAGAAACGGCTTTCTCCAATGCCGCATACGTAAAGAAAACCTTATTCTGATATTCCACATAACCGCCTTTCGCCATCAACACGCGTATCGCATTATCCTGATCCAGCTCCGGCACCTCTACCTTGATCAGCTTCTGCCCCAACGATCGACGCTCCAAATACGATGTCCAAGCTTGCGGAGTCGTTGTCGCGATCACCAAGCAATAGCCCTTATCAATTTCCGATGCGAGCGTTTCCGCTAAATCCATATTTCCGCTCCCCGCTCCAACCAAAGCCTCGATGCCATGCATGACCAAAATAATATTTCCGGAAATCGCGACCTCATTCAACATCGATAGCAATCGCTGCGGAGCCAAAGATGGATCACCTGCCGCCAAAACCTGCGACACATGGATCGATACCAGACGTCGATCAAATAATTCCGGCGGCACATCCTCCTCCACCATTCTTCTTGCCAAACCATCGATCAAAGCACCTTTACCGCTCCCCGCTTCTCCAACCAAAGCCACCGAACGTCGACCGCTCTCGATTCCACGCAGCAACTCCTGCATCTCGCGCTCACGCCCAACCAAAGGCGCAACATAACCTTGGCGTGCCAGTTGCGTCAGATCCTCGCTAAATCGATCCAAATAAGGCGTCTGCTGAGCTGTCATTGCACGATTCATCACGCCAGCCGGCTTCAGTGAGGCCAACATTACAAATCGATCATGTTCTTCCTTAAGCGACTCCTGCGTACCAATCCACTCCGCGACATGACGTACATGGCGCGGCGGATAACCGGCTGCATCCAGCACATTCTGAATTCTTGCGTCGATTTCAAAGGCTCGCAAAAAAATCTCGATCGTACCAACATGTTTTCTACCAGAAGCCTCTGCATCAGCCGCCGCTTCTAACAACACACTCTTGGCTTCCAAGGTCAACGCAGGCGGCGCACCAGTCGGCCCTTCATTTACAAGCTGCGCCAGTCCATCGCGAATTTTATCAAAATCAAGTCCAAGTCTTGTAAGAAAAATACCGCCGGCCGTTGTTCCGAGAGCTGCCGCGAAAAGATGCACGGCACGAATCTCCGACTTTCCAATCTTCTGCGACAAATCATACGCTCTCTGCAAAAGCTCCCATGCCGCTTCCGTGAAATACGGAGAAACTTCTCTCGCCTCATGCGACACGCTTCTCGCGTCGCCCAATGAAGCATGTCGCGTGTCGCGTGTCGCGTGAGTTGGCTTTCCCCAATTCGGAAGAATGCGGGCCGTATCGTTATAAACGCGCAGACGAAAAACCAAAAATGAAAGCAAAAACAATCCAAGCCACAATCCGATCGGCGCCAAGCTGCCTCCAAACCAAAATTCAACCGTAGTCAGCGCCATCACATCACCAGCCTGCCAAATACCGATTCCAAACCAAACAAAACAAGCCAAAATCGCGATGCCGATAATCGCATGCAAAATTCCATGCGCAGTCCGTCGCGCCGTTCGCACGGCAAAAGTTCCGCTATCGACTTTTTCAAGCCAAACCAACTGCCCGCGTTCCGTCGATAAACTCACGCCAGCTCCACGACAAGCTTTGCAGCCAACCGATGCACGCGCATCGCCGCCGCAAACCGGACAAAGACTCGGAGTATATTGTTCCATATCAGCTACCAATCACATTACGGAACAAAGCATCAATAAGCAGGATCAAGGACACGGCCGGCAGCAAAACCCAAACAAATAAAAGAAGACCATATCCGATCGCCTCGACCAGCAAGCCAATTAACCTGCCGATCAGCACCACAAAACGCATCACCACGCTCACCAATCGCCCAGCCAAATCATGCTGGCCATACATCGGAACAAAAAAGTTACGCATCCAGACAACCAGCCCCGCGCTTTCCCATCGATAGTGAAGGCCTCGAGCACACCAGCGCGCTGCTTCCATCAAACCCTCCGTATACCACCAAAATGGAAAACGAATCAGGCTTCCGAGCGTTTCGGACAGGAACAAGCGGATCAAGCCAACCACGGGCATCGACATGGGAAAAGTATAGCAAACAAGAGATCCTCCCTGCACGCGAGTGGGGAGGATCACTTTTAGCCGGCAACGGGGACAAGCGAACCGCACCGGGCTGCGCTTCCAAATGATTTTTGGAATCGCGGCTCGAGGCGCTAACGCACGGCGTAAGAACCTCGCGACACGTCAAGAAATTCCATGCGATCGACCGGGACATAGCCCAATCCTTTCACACGTTCCTCAATCGTACGCAAAGCCTGATTCTTTGCGGCATTATCTTCCAGCTGGGCAACCGTCGCTTTCAATTTCTCCAGACGCTGTTCCTGCTCACGCAACGTATAACCCTTCGTTGCGGACTTGTTCATCTGATACACGTGCACAGCCATGGTCAAAAAAGACAAAACGAGGAAAACGCCAACCCAAGCATTACGAGCAGCTTTTTCAAGTTTGCGTCCAGGAGCCAATGACAAACCCAGCGCAAGATGCGGTTGTCTAAGCGTGGTGATGTTTGAGCGGGCCATGTTTTTTATTTCTTTTTTGCGACACGAACTTTTGCACTGCGCGATCTTGGATTCTTACTAATCTCTGCCTCTGTTGCTTCCTGCGGTCTCTTCGTGAGCGGTTCCCAGCGTTCCTTGTCCTTGAAAGCCGTTTTAACGATGCGGTCTTCCAACGAGTGAAAGGAGATGATCGCGAGACTTCCGCCTGCCGCGAGTATCCGATGACTTCCATCGATCGCTTCTTTAAGCGCCTCGATCTCATCATTCACGGCGATGCGTAAGGCTTGGAATGTTCGCGTAGCCGGATGAATCCGACCGCGCTCATACCCTGCCGGTACCGCCTGCTTGATGATTCCCGCCAGCTCCGTCGTGCGCGTGATGCGATGCGATTTTCGCGCTGACACAATCGCGTCGACGATACGCTTGGCAAACTTCTCCTCTCCAAATTCTCTGATCAGCTGTTCGATCTCGTTAGGCTTCCATGTGTTGACGATGTCGGCGGCCGTGAGACCGTCTTCATTCGCCTTGGGACCGAGTCGCATATCGAGCGGACCTTCTGTCATGAACGAAAGTCCTTTGGAAGGATCTGCGATCTCGTCGGAGGAGACGCCGAGATCAAGCAGGATTCCATCAACACTCATGACGCCGCGCTCCGCCAATCGATCGTCGAGATGACGAAAGTTGGCTTCCACCGGCTGGAATCGATCTCCAAACGACTTGAGCGATTCCTTGGCGCGTTCCAGCGCCTTGGGATCGACGTCGAATGAATACACGATGCCATCTGGAGCAGAGCGTTCGAGCAGGGCCCGCGTATGCGAACCGCCGCCGAGCGTACCATCGACCCAGATACCGCCCGGCCGTACCTCGAGACCAAGCATGGTTTCCTCGAGCATCACGGGAATGTGGACAGTCTGGTTCATACGCCGAGGTTTTGAAGACGTTCGGCGATAGCATTGCCCTCGGACTCGGTTTTAGCCGAGTACTCCTTCCACGTAGCCTCATCCCAAATTTCCAAACGGTTATACAGACCCGCGACCACGACAGACTTGTCGAGGGCGGCGTATTCACGCAGGTATTCCGGAAGAAGCACGCGTCCGGATTTGTCGACCTCGACTTCCATCGCGCCAGCCAGCATTAAGCGGGCAAAAGCGCGGGTGTCAGCCTGGCCAAACGGCAAGGACGCCAGCTTTTCGGCAAGTGTTTGCCACTCGCTCTTGGGATAAAGGAACAACGATCGATCAAGTCCGCGTGTAACCACGGCACCTTCCGCCAGGGATGCACGAAACTTGACCGGAACACTCATCCGGCCTTTTTCATCAAGCGTGTGATGATACTCACCGATGAACATAGGAACGGATTGCGGGTGAAGAGAATTTTCCACTTCATCCCACTGCAATCCATTCTATGCCACAAAGCAACATTGGTCAAAGTTAGTGAACAACTAAAAAATGCGCTTGTTACAGCGCATTTTTTGTTCGTTTTACGTTCCTATGTGGGTAACTCTGTTTCCCACTTAACGACTATTTAACAAACGTTCCTGATTAACCTTACTTTCTTCGATTTCTTTTTTCGTCCCACCAATAGCTCCAACACACTCCCCATTCTCAAGAGTATACTCATCTCCACAATCACAACTTCCGTTTGTAAAACTTCCACCCGAGTCCAAACAAGCCGTTTGTTTCATCAACTTCTCCTGCCCAATCTTCACTTCATTCAACTCCTTTTGCGTCATTCCATCCTGACCCATACACATGCCGTTCTCAAGAACGTAATCTCTCTCACAAACACAAGTACCATTTTGTAATTCTCCGCCAGATGTAACACAGGCTTGCTGCAAACTTGAACTAGAGGATGTCTGGAGTAATTGCGTTATGGATCTAAGCTGCGCATTCATGACATACATGCTCACACCCGATAACGCCACTAAAATAATAAGCAGCGCTACAATAACCTTTTGCGTAAACGTTTCATTCATATACGCCGCATTATATCACCCCCCCCCCGAAACTTGTCTTTTCGCGATATCCACCCTTGACAAATCCTTCAAAAAAGTGAACGGAGTATAAAGCGTGCCGGTGGCGAGGTGCTCGTCAGGAATTGACACTCCATGACGAAGGGGTTCGAATCCCCCTCGCCGGCGCGCATGAGAAGGCTTGACGAACAAAGCAGGGAATATTATCTTGAATTTACGGAGTGTCAATTCCTAAGCGCCAAGCCACCAAACAAAAACACCCCCGACATCGGGGGTGTTTTTGTTAATTAAAAAAACAAAGAAGCCCTCCCCGCTTTCACAGGAAGGGCTCGCAGAACCTACTGAATGACCAAGACCTGGATCGAATCCGAGATCTGCGCCGTAAGCGGCTCGAGAACCAGCACGCGCTGGCCACGACGCTTGGTCACATACGGAATCAGCGGACCATACTCGGCGTGTTCGAACACAGAATCAGGCGCGATGACTTCCGAGAGATTCTCATCGACAGAACATACGGCCAACAGCTCCAGGATACCTCCCGCGTTCCAACCACTCGCGCGAATCTCGATGACGACTTCCGCGAGCGTCATGACTCCCCGCGAACGATACGAGCCGACCTGACTCGCAGCCGCCGCCGTAGCTACGCGCAAACAGAGAGCCTCCAAGTACGGATCGACCTCTGCAAACTTGCAAACAGAAAGCAGTTCGCGCCAGTCGCGCGCTACAGGCAAAGCAATGAGATTCTGGATCATGTTCATACTCCTTGCGAACGTTATGTGCTCGCACCAACAACCTAACGCAAATACTTAATTTTATGTATAAATAATGATCATTTGTGTCATGTTTATAGATAAATATACGCCTATTAATACTATAAACATTGGCAAAATTGACATAATAAAAAGTGTCATATATATTGACAATTATGTTAAATAAACTCATCGAGATCGGTTTGCCCAAAGAACAGGCCGAGATCTATCTCGCTTTGTTAGCTGATGGCCCAGCCGCAATCGCGGAAATTTCCCGACGCACAGGCTTGCATCGCGTAAATATCTATAAAGCCATCCCCTCTTTGGTATCAGCGGGACTTCTTCAAGAATCCCGTAAAGGTAAACGCAAACTCTTTGTCGCTAGCGATCCAAGTGTATTGAGCAATATCACCGAGCAACGCACTCGCACGCTTCAAGAAATCCTGCCAGAACTTGAATCCATGTCAGCCACCCAATCAACCCGTCCTGATATCCGAATCAACCATGGTCGTCCTGCGGTAAGAGATGCCTTAGACCGATTTATCACGAGCCTCAAGAAGGGCGACATCTATTACCGCTTCTCTTCACGCAACCCAAAATCTGATTGGAAAAAGTATTTAACCGAGAAATACTTAAAAGCCGATGCACAAATTAAGCCGGAGCATTTTGTTATCACGAATGCAGCTTTAGCACCGACATACACACCTAAACTTGAGCGAGCTGTAAAAATTCTGGGTGGAAAAGATCCCTTTGATCACAACGTGAACGCTTACATCTACGGCGATACAACGCTTTTTTTGGATTACAATTCTGAATCAGTTCTAGAAATTCAAAACCCGGCTTTTGCAAAGTTCATCAAACACATCTTCAAAGCTCTGTACGAACGTCTCTAAAAAACGAAAGAGCCCTCCCCGCTTTCGCAGGAAGGGCTCGGCAGAGACCGGAAGGTCTCTCTCATGCGATCTAGGCAGCCGCCTTGGCCGACATCTCGCGCTCGATCTCGAGCAGGCGCTTGATACCCTCGTACATCGTGAGCACGGCCTCGACCTCCGAGACGCCCAAGCGGCGCTTGTTGGAGATGTCGTAGACACCGCCCTCGGACTCGGAGTGCTCGCCGTGGATGCCACGGATCGAGAGCTTGAGGTCCTGGGCGAGCTGCTTGAAGTCGGGACGTGCGCTCACGAACGGGAGCTTCACGTGGACCGACGCGCGCATCGCGGTGCCGAGGTTGGTCGGACACGAGGTGATCGCGCCGTACTTCTCGTGGTACGCAAAGGGCAGGGCATCGTTCAGGATCGCCACCATGCGGGCGAGACGATCGAAGACCTGGCGGATGTCTCCGCCCTTCTGCATCGAGATGATGCGGAACTGGTCCTCCTCGTTGGTCCACACGAGCGCCGTCTTGTCGGCGTTGTGGAAGATGCCGCGACCGGACGGCCAGTCGTGGTTCGCACCGACGACCTCGAGGAAGCGGTCACCCTGCTTGAACAGGAAGTGATCGTTCACGAGCTGCTGACGGACGTTCTCGTCCATGCCCTCGAGCGGGTAGAAGTCGCCGGCGAGGTCGCCCGTGAACTTCTCCTTGAACGTCGCCGCGGCGCGCTCCATGATCTCGAGGCGCTGCTCCTTGGAGATCATCGGCGCGAGCGGGTAGTTCTTGAGGTTGCGGCCCACGCGGATGCGCGTCGAGACGATGGCCTCCCCCGTCGGATCGACCGGATCGGTCGGGATCTTGGTCACGTCGAAATCCGTCACGTGGTTCCCCGAGAACCCGTGATACTCGGCGATGAGCGGGCCGAAGAACGGCTCGAACATGTCGTACGCCTCGGCGTCGCCGGCGTAGGCGCCGACTCCGGAGTCGAGGTTCAGCGTGCCGCTGATGACCGCCATGCCCAGCGTGAAGTTGGACGAGGTGCGCTTCTGGAGAAGCTCGTGGCGGGTTCGCTGATCGAGCGCCGCGAGGTGCTTCAGCATCAGCATCTGGGGGTTGAGGGACGGGGAATCGGACATAGGAGAGGAGTGACCGTTGGAGGGATGAGCCTGTGTCTGCATGAGTAAAAACCTTTCAGAACCCAAAAAATGGGGCCCTGACAGTTTAGGCTCTTTTGGCTCAAATTCAATGATTCTTGTCAACCCCTCCAGCGCCAGCCAACCTATTTACCAGTTCGTTTCCCTGTTTTACCTAAAAAGGCTCTGCTACGGACAGATTTATGGAACGTAATCGCAAATCGATGCGCCTCATCCCTCACCTGCGCCAACAAATCGACATACTTACGACACAACTCGCATAGCTCGATTGAGACTTGCGAACAAATAATATCGTTCCTCTTTCGTTGCGCTCCTTTGGCGATACCGACGACCGGTATCTGGATATTCAAATGATGCATCACTTCTTCGGCGGCGTGCACCTGAGGCAAACCCCCGTCGATCAAAATCAAATCCGGCATGCGCCACTCGTCATGCTTGAATCGACGCATCAACGTCTCCCTCATCGATGCGACATCATTCGGCCCTTCCACTGATTTAATCTTAAACTTTCGATATTCCGCTTTTGCAGGCGCGCCATTTTCAAACACGACCATCGAGGCAACTTGCGATGTACCAGAAATATTTGAAATATCATATCCCTCGATACGTCCAAACAAATTCACCGCCATCCCCTCACCCGGCTTGATGCGATCGACTTGCTCATCATCTCGCCGCAATACCGCCACATCTTGAATGTGTTCGAGGAAATAGACTTTATTACGAATTTCCGCAGCCTCCTCGAATCTCTTTTCTTTCGCAAGCTTCGTCATCTGTTTCTTATAATCTTTCAAAATATCTTCCTTCTTACCTTCAAAGAAGCGGATCAAATCCCGAATCGTCTTCTGATAAACTTTTTTATCAACCGCATCAACACAAACTCCCGGACACAATTTCAAATGATGATAAAAACACGCTCGCTTCTGTCCTGGAATACAAGTCGACCACGGAAAAGCCTTGCGTACCAAATCCATCGCCGCCTTCAACGAGCGTGACGACGTATACGGTCCAAACACCACTTTATATTTCTTTGCCGTCTCATCATCGAGATCTGTTCCGCGCACAAGAAGCGGCCGCGGAAAATCCTCATCCGTAATTCCCAAATACATGAAAGACTTATTATCTTTCTGCATCACGTTGTACTTAGGCCAAAAATGCTTGATCAGGTTCGCCTCAAGCACAAGCGCCTCAAGCGCCGTCGGTTTTTCGATATAATCAATCTCCGTAACCTGCTTGGTCATCTCCGGAATCTGCGGACCATGCGGTCGATCAAAATGCTGCTGCACCCGACGCTTAAGTGAAACCGCCTTTCCCACATACAAAACCGTTCCCTTGGCGTTCTTCATGATGTAAACGCCCGGATTTGATGGCAACTCGCCATTCTTGATTTTGATTTGGGTTGGGATCATCTCTTTTTCAAAACCTCCTTCAAATACTTCCCCGTAAAACTCTTCGGCGACTTGGCCACATCCTCCGGCGTTCCCTGCGCAATGACTTTACCTCCCTTATCACCGCCTTCCGGTCCCATATCAATAATCCAATCCGCATTCTTGATCACGTCGAGGTTGTGCTCGATCACCATCACCGTATTTCCACGCGCCACAAGACGATGTAACACCTCCAGTAATTTTCGAATATCCTCAAAGTGAAGACCCGTGGTCGGCTCATCCAACAAATAGAATGTCTTTCCCGTATCGCGCTTGGCGAGTTCCGTCGATAATTTAATACGCTGCGCCTCACCACCGGACAATGTCGTCGCTGATTGTCCAAGCGTGATATACGCCAAACCAACCTCCTCCATAATCTTCAAACGATCATAAATCGGCGGAACATCGCGGAAGAATTTCGCGCCTTCCTCAACCGTCATCGAGAGAATCTGGTGAATATTCTTATCCTTGTATTTCACCTCAAGCGTTTCACGATTGAAACGTCGTCCCTTACAAATATCACAAGGCACATACACCGTCGGCAAAAAGTGCATCTCAATGGCGAGTTGGCCATTTCCTTCACAATGTTCGCATCGACCGCCAGGAACGTTAAACGAGAATCGTCCGACCTTGTAGCCGCGCACACGAGCTTCCGGTGTCAATGTAAAAATCTCACGAACATGATTCCAGATTCCTGTATATGTTGCCGGGTTAGAACGCGGCGTACGACCGATCGCGCTCTGGTCAACGTCAACAACCTTATCCAGCCAATCAATACCATCAACACCGCCATGCTTTCCCGCTTTCACCGTCGATCCATTCAGCTTGCGCGCTAACTCGCGATACAAAACATCGATAGTCAGTGTCGACTTACCCGAGCCTGAAACTCCCGTCACACACACAAAACGACGCAGCGGAATCTTCACTGTTACGTCTTTCAAATTATTTTCCGTTGCTCCGTGAATCGTGATGTGTTCCTTGGCTGGCTCACGACGCTTATTTGGCATCGGGATCACTTTGTCGCCGCGCAAATAGGCACAAGTGACGCTATCCTTATTCTGCAAAACCTTTGGCATCGGTCCCTCCGCAACAATATGACCACCATGCTTTCCGGCCCCCGGACCAATGTCGACCAAATAATCGGAAGCGCGAATCGTATCTTCATCATGTTCGACAACGATAATCGTATTTCCGATATCACGAAGCTTCGTCAGCGTATCAACCAATCGCTGGTTATCGCGCTGATGCAATCCAATCGTCGGTTCATCGAGCACATACAAAGCACCGACAAGACGCGAACCGATTTGCGAAGCCAATCGAATGCGCTGTGCTTCACCACCGGACAATGTTCCTGCCGTTCTATTCAATGTCAGATATTCAAGTCCAACATCAAGCAAAAAAGAAAGTCGCGCTACAATCTCGCGCATAATCGGCTAGGCGATCTTTTCTTCCGTTTTGTTAATCGGCAGTCCCAAAAAGAAATCCGCCGCATCCGTAATCGGCATCGCGGAAACATCGACGATATTCTTGTTATCTCCCAACCAAACAAACAACGATTCCGTTCGCAAACGATTTCCGTGACAAGCCTCGCATGTTTCCTCCGACCAAAGATCCTTGGTTCCTAAACCATTACACGTCGGACAAGCGCCATACGGCGAGTTGAACGAAAACAAACGCGGCTCGATCTCCGGAAACGCAAAACCGTCATCCGGACAAGAAAAACGTGCGGACATGAGCAATTCCGATCCATCATCCAAAATAACCATCACGTTATCTTCAGATCGATCAATCGCCATCTCGATCGCTTCATTCAAACGCGACTGTAACTGTTTATTTCCTTCTACTGGCCAAGCAATCGGCACGCGGTCGATCACCACTTCAATATTGTGCTGTTTGTAACGTGACAACGGAATACGATCGCGCAAGCTATACATCTTGCCATTCACGCGTACATCGATAAATCCGGCTTCAAACAAATCCTGCATCAACTGGCTATATTCACCCTTGCGTCCGCGAACAACTGGCGCCATCACCGTCACCTCATTGGTAAACTTGGGAGCCTTTCCTCCAACCGGCGTTGTGCGATGAATTTCATCCGTGCGCTTCAAAACACGATCAACCATTTCATCAATGGTCATCTTACGGATCGGCTTGCGGCAAATAGGACAATGCGGCTTACCGACACGCGCATACAAAACACGCAGATAGTCGTAAATCTCCGTAATCGTGGCGACCGTAGAGCGCGGGTTGGCCGAGTGCGCCTTTTGATCGATAGAAATCGCCGGGCTCAATCCCTCGATTTCATCCACATCCGGTTTATCCATCTGTCCCAAAAATTGTCGCGCATACGATGAAAGCGACTCCACATATCGGCGCTGGCCTTCTGCAAAAATCGTATCAAAAGCCAAGGACGACTTGCCGGAACCGGACAAGCCTGTAAACACGATCATTTTGTTGCGAGGCAGCTCCAACGAAATGTTTTTGAGGTTATGTTCGCGTGCTCCGCGAATCACTATTTTATCTTGCATAGACAGAAAAATCGGCCCCGGAAGGCTGGCTGAACTTTACCGTTGCTCGTCCAAGTTGTCGAGGCTCGGCGCAGCGATCTCTTTCCACGCTTCCCAACCAGGCGTTGTCGATGAAGTCGGCGGCAATAAACCCATATGCTCAAACGGCGGACCGATCATTTGATCAAAAAGAAATGGCCAAATCACAAAGATCGGATTGGCCGATTCAATCAATGCCGGCACACGTCGCACAAACTCCGCCTGCTCCTCTGGCGAACTCTCCCATCCAGCTGCTTGCGGTCCCACTCGAAACCAACCGATTTCTGTAAACGCAACACGCTTATTGGTATGTTTAGCGATTTCCGAATAATAATCCGCCGGTACATCAGCCGGACTCTTGAACGCTAAACTCGGATAAGAAGTAAACGCGACAAGATCCGCATCCGGGAATCGGTTGAGCAAATCCCATTCAGCGGAGGCCGCATCATCCTTTCCGCCAAACAATCCTCCTTTCAAACCTTTCATCCATTCAAGTTGGAATATGGGAAATACGCGCGTCTGCGGACTCACCTGTTTCACTTTGCGATACGTATCCTTAAAAAAATTCACCATCGCATCACGCTCTTTATCGCCCTGATAAGAAAAATTAATCTCATTTCCAATCGCGAGATACGGCGGCTGTTCACGTTTGGCAAAATCAACAAGCGTCTTCTGAAGCGCAGCGAGTTTCTGGGCATCATTCACGATCGATGTTTTCGCACCCGTTACAATCACCGGGAACCATGCTCTCTGTCTCGCCAAACCAAGCACAACCGCTCCAGCATTTTTCTCCGCCGCCAACTCTGTCCCCTCGCCTGCCCAGCTAAGTACGCCGCCAGCCTCCGGAACCATCGCCATGAATCGTTCAAAAGAAGTTCCGTCAAAAGCCTCGGGAGTCAAACTGACGCCATACTGGGTTTGATCCAAAAACGCAGGCGACTCAGTAGAACATCCAGCCCCAAGAAGCGCCAACGCGAGACCGGAAACCATCAAAATCTTCTTCATGCGCACAGTCTATCAGTACCGTTGCCGATTAGGCCAAACCCTGCTAATTTCAGACGCGGAGGTTTTGGAATGAAATCCGTAATTCTTTCTAGTAAGATCATCCATCAAAATCCGTTCTTTCGTGTCCTGCACGATCGCGTCCGCCTCCCCAACGGTTCCGAGATCGACTACTATGCACGCGAACGCCCCGATGGCGCTATCGTCATCTGCGAACGCGACCGCAAGCTCCTCGTCGTCAAGCAGGATCGCCACAGAGCCGATGTGCGTCTGGTCGAATTCCCCGCAGGCACGCTCAACGCCGGAGAAACCCACGCACAAGCTGCGATTCGCGAGCTGCGTGAGGAAACGGGCCACGCAGCAGAAACGGTCGAGTATGTCGGCAAAGCCTGGGTTCTCGGCTGCACCTACGACCATGTCTTCACCTGCCACGATCCGATCGACACCGGTAAACCCGATCTCGAAACGAGCGAGCATGGTCTGACGCATCACTGGATCGACATCTCCGAATGGAATGAGATCATCCTCTCGGGTCGTACGACCTTTGAGGCGCTCGGAGCCTGGACCATGTACAAGGCATGGTGCGCGCAACGCTGACTCTAGCCCTGGCCCCGCTCTGCGGTGCGTCGGGGCTTTTTTGTTTTTGCCTTCTCGGCGACACCAATCGCCTTTCTCGCCCAAGCCACGGATTTCTCGCGATCCTCCAACACTTCCTCCGGAACCATCCAATACGACATCGTTACCGCTTTGCGATCTTTTGCCGAATACTGAAACGGTTGGCTTTCCATCGCTTCGTAATCCGGTCTCGTATCATCATCGACTTTAAAATAGATCTTTCCATTTGCTTCAAGTCCAAACATCTTGCCAGCATGATAAAAGCCGTGCCCACCAAACATACGCTTGGTTTTCACTTCCAATTCCGACAAAACATCTTCTGCAACGTATTGAACAAACGTAGCATGAGTTGATGGCATTCCGGCATAATACACGGATTGGTAGCGAAAAATAAATAATGCTACGAAATCTTGACAAAACCGATATTTTATGCTATATTCTGATGTTAATTCAGTGCATTTGGTACTCAAAAGCACTGGATGACAAGCTCCATAACAACCAACTACAAGGAGTTGCCATGACCGTCGAAAAGTTCTTCGAGAAGCAGTCGGCTGCCAAGATCGCATCCGATCGCGCGTACGCCATGCGCGACCAGATCGCGCGTGAGCACGGCATCAACCTCGGGGACGCTCAGAAGCACCCCGACTACAAGGCCCTCGAGACCGAGGCGCATTCCCTCTACTGGGAGGCAGACGCGCTGACGCCGCACGTGATCCGCGCCAACCTCGAGCGCCTCAATCTCGAGGACATCGAGGTCACCGGCGTTCTCGTCGGCAACGATCGCAAGACCAGGCTCGGTCAGGAGCAGATGCTCCTGACCGACCTCTGCGGTCTCCGATACCGAGGCTTGGCCAAGCGGCTGGGCGTCGCCATGACAGACATGGCCCTCATGGTCATCGTCGAGAAGGACGGCGCCAGCATCGGGGTCATCGACTGCGACGGCGACTTCGACTACGAGTCGGCTCCGGATCTACGGACTGCGCTCGGATGGAAAATCGCGACCGACGGTGGCCGCACGAGTCTGATCGAGTTCTTCGACCTCAACAAGGCCGCGAGCTCGATCATCGACACGGTGAACAACGACGGCGTCAGCGAGAAGGCGTTCTTCGGAGCATACTTCCAGACGCTGAAGCGCGCATTCGTCTACGGACGCACCTCGCGCTTCTCGGACGGATACTGCGGAGCCGCAACGACGCTCTGGCGTGTCGCCACCCGCGTGCTCGGCAACGAGCACCCGGGGTACGACTTCGCCTACTGACCGGCGACGATATCGCCACCCTGGGTAAGCAGGGTTATCACTTCAATGGGAATGCCTTACCGCATCCCCAGCTTCTGTCGATACAATCGGCACTGATGAGTCCAGGGATTTCCCAAGGACGAAAAGCTGAAATTTCAATACATAAAAAAAGAGCCCTTAC